>CABQHT010000011.1 GCA_902464035.1 uncultured Collinsella sp.
TCCTTTGAACCTGTCAGTTAATGCTGGCGTAGGGAGCATGCCGCCTTTACAGGGGCGCTGTCTATGCACAGCGCCCCTTTTCTGTGCCAAGGAGGCATGTGCAGTGATTGATTCGGAACAGCTTAAGCAACAAGTGGTCAAGGCCGTGGAGGAGATTCGCGCCACCAACCCGATGGCAGGTTCCATCACCAACACGGTGACGATCGACTTTGTCGCCAACGCGCAGCTCGCCGTGGGCGGTTCGGCCGCCATGGTCTATCTGCCCGACGAGGGCGAGGCGCTCGTTGCCGGCGGCGCCGCCATCTATCTCAACATGGGCACGCTCTTCCCCATCTACGAGCAGACGATTCCCCGCGCGGCCAAGGCGGCACACGACGCCGGCAAGCCCTGGGTGCTCGATCCGGTGGGTCTGGGCATCGGTAGCCTGCGCACCCAGCTGGTAAACGAGCTCAAGCAGTACAAGCCCGCCATCGTACGCGGCAACGCCTCCGAGATCATCGCACTCTCCGGCCTGTGGGGTCTTGAGGGCGAGTCGGCCGATCTGAGCCGCGTACGTGGTGTCGATACCACCGACACGGTCGACGCCGCCCGCGATGCCGCCGTGGCGCTCGCTCGCCACACCGGCGGCGCCGTTGTGGTCTCGGGCGAAGTCGACCTGATTACCGACGGCACGACCGTGGCCAAATCCCACGGCGGCAGCCCGCTCATGTCCAAGATTACCGGCTGCGGTTGCTCGCAGGGCGGCGTGCTGGCCGTGTACGCCTGCGCTGCCGACCCGTTTACGGCAGCCGTCTGCGGTACCGCCGTCTACAACGTCGCCGGCACGCGTGCCGCCGCCGTCGCCGATGCCCCGGCAAGCTTTAAGGTCGCCTTTATCGACGAGCTCTACCGCGCAACCGCCCAAGACATCGCCGATAACCAACTCGAGCTCGAGGAGGCATAAGCCATGTCCGAGCCCGCAACCAATGCCGGCATGAACACGCTCGTCGCTGTGGCCATCGCCCCGTGCGGCACCGGCGATGAACTGTCCGCCGAGGTCGCCGAGGTCGTGCGCGTCATTCGCGAGAGCGGCCTTCCCAACCGCACCACCTCGATGTTCACCGAGATCGAGGGCGACTGGGACGAGGTCATGCAGGTCGTGCGCGACGCGACCTTTGTGTTAGCGAGCGAGGGCATCCGAACCGAAGTCGTGCTCAAAGCCGATATTCGACCTGGATTTACCGACACCATGACCGGCAAACTCGAGCGCATGGAAGCGCAGATCAAAAAGCAGGAGGAAGCACGATGAGCATCCGCGACAACCTTGATATCTCGGCCTATCTGGTGCTCGGCCCCGAAAACACCCTCGGACGCCCCGTGGGCGATGTGGTGGCCCAGGCGCTCGACGCCGGCTTTACCTGCATTCAGGTGCGCTCCAAGGTGGCAAGCGCCCGCGAGATCATTGCGCTGACCGGCGACGCCGCGCAGGCAATCGCACAGGCCGGCAAGACCGGTCAGGTCGCCTTGCTGATCGATGACCGCCTTGACTGCGTACTCGCCGCACGCGAGCAGGGCATTGCGGTCGACGGCGTGCACGTGGGCCAGAGCGATATTCCCGTCGAGGTCTGTCGCAAGCTGCTGGGCCCCGACGCCATCGTGGGCCTTTCGGCCCGTTGCGAGGAAATGCTCGAGTACGTCAAGACCGCCGACATGAGTCTGGTCGACTACCTGGGCATCGGCCCGCTCCACGAGACCGAGACCAAGCGCGACTGCGGACGCGCAGCCGATGGCTCCATCATCACCAAGAGCTTTGAGGACCTGGCCGCACTCCACGCGGCAAGCCCCGTGCCCATCGTGGTGGGCGGCGGCGTTAAGACGGCCGACTTGCCGCAGCTTAAGGCAACCGGCGTCGACGGCTTCTTTGTGGTGAGCGCCGTCTGCAGCGCCGACGATCCCTACGCCGCGGCCAAGGAGCTTGTCGACACCTGGCAGCAGGCATAGGCATAGGCCGAGCAGCTGATTCGCAACCTCATATCTTCAATAGTGGAAAGCGCATCCCGGTTCGAACGTCCATTCCGGGATGCGCTTTCCGTATGCGACCCTTACCCCGCCAGATACGCTTCCAACGCCGGCAAAGTCGCCTCTGCATCGTGGCGGCCGACCTGGTAGATGCGCTCGAGCTCATCCGGTTCGCGGCACAGCGACGGCACTTTCACCGATTCGCTCGGCCGCACCACAAAGACCTCGCCGGCAGCCTCGCGACGTGCCAGGTCATCGAGCGTAGCATTGTAGACCTCATGCCGATGCTCAAGCGCTGCGACAAACTCCGGGTAGTGACGGAACACACGACGCAGCATGGGCATCACGCTGTTGGGCTGCTTTACAAAGCCCGCCGGCTGCGTCAGCACCACCACGTTGCGGTCATACCCCTGCGCAAACAGCCATGCGCTGGGAATAGAATCAGCCACGCCACCATCCAGATACTTATGCCCGTCAATAGCGACAGGACGCGTTGCCACGGGAATAGCAGACGACGCCCGGATCCACTCGATATCGCGCTCGTCACCATACGGCAAATCGTGATAGACCGCCTCGCCCGTCTCGATATCGGTACACACGCACGTAAACCGCATGGGGCAGGCGCGATATGTCTCCAGGTCGATAGGATCGCGCTCGAGCGGCACCTCGTGATAGGCAAACTCGGCATTGAACATATCGCCGGTACGCAGCCAGCTCGTCACGCTCGCGTAGCGCTTGTCGGCACAATAGGCCTTGTTGTAGCGGATGGCGCGACCAATCTGGCGCGATTTAAAGTTATAGCCAAACGCCGCCCCCGCCGAGACGCCCACCATATGATCGCAGGTCAGGCCATGCTCCATCCAAACATCGAGCACACCCGCCGTATACATACCGCGATAGCCGCCTCCTTCAAGCGCCAGCCCCACCGTATGCGTCGTATTTGGCTGTGTCATGCGACCATCTCCGTCCCTGCGTTTTAAAACGGGACAAGTATACCCGTCAACATATATCGTCTCAGTCGCATTTTCATCGAACATCGCATCGTCGTGTTACCGCTTGGCAAATAATTGTCACCCATAGTATGGGCACCCCTATATATTTTTGTACTGTTGTTTATACTACTCAGCAGTTATCAACAGCGAACATTAGCCGGCAAAGTAACCCAGCAACGCAGCAAGGCGGAGGCCTGGATACACGCAATACGCTGAGCAACGACGCGTGTACACAACGAGCTCGCCCGACGCAATCCGCCCCGACCTCAGAAAGCCGCTTAGAACATGGATACTGTCAGCAATTACACCGAAACGCTCGAAAAGACCATCCGTGACCTTCTCGAGCGTCAGAATGATCTGATTAGGACCGCCTTTACCGACCAGCTCACCGGTCTTGGCAACCGTGGCGGTTTTACCAAGTCTCTCGAAGAGATCTGGGGGCAGGGCACGCCGGTCACTATGGCGTTTATCGATATCGATAACCTTAAGCACTGCAACGATGTCTTTGGGCACGACGAGGGTAACCGCTACATCATGCAGGTGAGCCTGTACCTTAAGCTCTACATCAAGGTTGGCGAGGCGGCGTTTCGCCTGGGTGGCGACGAGTTTGCCGTGCTCTCCACCATCTCGACCGAGGATGACCTTGCCGAGCGCCTGGAGCATTGCCGCTCGGTGCTCCTCAAAAACAACGACGCCGAGATGCCCCATTCGTTTAGCTATGGCGTGTCGCATGCCAATCCCAAACTGGGCGAAACCCAAAACCGCATGACGAAGGACGCCGACCATCGCATGTATGACTACAAGCTGCGCAATGCCATACATCTCGATCGCCGCAACATCAGTCAAGTCCACGCAGATGACTTTGAGATTAATGACCGCGTCTTTGACGCTATTTCGATGCTCGATGAGGGACGCTACTTCTTTATCGAAAACCTTGATAAGAACCGCACGCTCTGGTCGCAGGGGGCGCTGCGCGATTTTGGGCTTCCCTCGGAGCACATCGATGACTTCCGCAGTTACTGGAAGACGCGCGTGCACCCCGATGACCTCGAAGCATATACCCAAGACATCTACCAGGTCTTTTATGGCTCTAAACGCTATCGCGTTATGCAATATCGCGTACGCAACGCCGAAGGCGATTACGTGCTTTGTCGCGTTCGGGGCTATCGCATCGACGGAAACGGAAATACGCCCTCGCTCTATGTCGGCGAGCTCGTTAACCACTCCCTCGTTGAAACGGTCGATCCCGCCACGGGACTCGGCACCCAACGCATGCTGGTCAACGCCATCGACAGCTGCCGTCGCGATAACCATCAGACGGGCCTGATCGCCGTGCGCGTTCGCGGTACGACGCAGCTCAATGAGCACTATGGGGCTGACGCCGTTGACGCTATGCTCTCCGAATATGCCGGTCGTATGCTCTCGCTCACCCGCGGCAGAAGCCGTGTGTTCCGCTCGCGCAGCGTACAGTTTGTCGTACTTACCGATGGTCTGGACCGCGACGCCTTCGATTGCCTCGCACGCGATTTGGAGCGCGTCATCTCGGCCCCCGTCCAAATTGCCGACGATACCATTACCCCTACCTGCCTGGTTGTTCCCGTCTATTACGAACGCCTGGTCAACCAAGCACCGGCCGTCTTGGACGAACTCGATCGTCGATTACGCGCCATCAACGGGCCATTTCAGAACAAGAGCCTCTCCATACCCGAAATCGACCGCAAGGGCGCTGTTGCCGGGCGCATTGACCCGCTCACCGGCCTCTACCGCCCCAGTGAGTTTATGCGGCGCGCCAATGCCTTCTTGGCAACAGTGCGCGACGGCGCCTGGTGCATCGCCACGGTCGACATGGGACACATGCGCCTCTTTAACGAATGGCACGGGCAGGCCGAAGGCGACCGCGTGCTTGCAGATGTGGGAACAGTGCTCAAGGACATCGAAAATGCAGGGCATGGCGTTGCGGGCTACTGGGGTCAGGACGACTTTTGTATCCTCGCTCCCTTTGAACACGATGCCATACATCGAATTTACGCTCGCGTGCGCGAAGCCGTGGCCAAGCACGATGACGGCGTGGGCTTTTGGCCGTCCATGGGCGTTTGCCCCATCGACCCCAACGAGGAAATCACCATCGACGCGCAGGCCAAGGCCATGTTTACCAATCGGCGCGCCAAAAACGATTTTAAGGATCGCATCGCCGTCTTTCGCCCCGAGGAATACAAGCGCGAGGTGGCGTTTCACCGCACCCTCACCGAGTTCCAGTATGCGCTCTCAAACGACCGCATCACCTACTACCTGCAGCCCCAGGTTGATATGGAAACCGGCGAGATCATTGGCGCCGAAGCACTCACCCGCTGGATCGACAAGGACGGCTCCCTCATTCCACCTGCCACCTTTATCCCCGCGCTTGAGGAAAGCGGCTTTGTGGTGACGCTCGACAAGTACATATGGCAGGGTGTTGCCTCGTGGCTGCGGACGCGCCTCGACCAGGGGCTCCCCGTGGTTCCGATTTCCCTCAACGTATCGCGCGTGGATATCCTTGCCTGCGATGTCGCCGAGCACATGGGGGCCCTGGCCACCCAGTACAACCTGCCACCCGAGCTCATGCGCATCGAGATTACCGAGACCGCCTATACCGGAGAGTCCGAGGCCGTGGACAGGTTGACCGCCGAGCTGCACAACCGAGGGTTCTCGACCTACATGGATGACTTTGGCACCGGTCAGTCCACGCTCGCGATGCTCAAGAGCGTCAACGTCGACGTCATTAAACTCGACCGCACGTTTGTGCCCGCCGGAAAAGCCGACGAACGCAGCACGCAGATCGTGTCATCGATGCTGGGGATGGCGCAGTCGCTCAAGCTGCCCGTTGTGATTGAAGGCGTCGAGACGGAAGGCCAGGCTCAGCTGCTGCGCCAGATGGGCGCCCGCTTCGCGCAGGGCTTCCTCTACTATCGCCCCATGCCGGCGAAAGATTTTGAGGCATTGCTCGATAGCGGCGGCGACAATTGATACGCTCGCGAGCAAAACGCTACCGTTAAGGGACGCGATTGTCCCCATTGGCTAACTCATATCCCCAAATCGGACCGAATTGGGGATATGATACTAGCCACTGTTTCGCCCAAGGAGGTTATTCATCATGAACGAGTCATATCACTTGGGCGAGCAATCGATTGTCGCCTACCTTCAACGATTGGCGAACGGTGTTCCGACTGCCGAGCTCGACGTCGCGGCACTGCCTACAGAGCTGCGCGGTATTGGCGAGCAGCTGCAAAAGACCCACGCCATCCTGCAACAAGAGCGCCAGCTGCTCGAACGCAGCGTCCATATCGACCCGCTTACCAATCTGGGCAACCGCGGCGGGCTCGACCGTCACGTCGATCAGCTCTGGCGCAACGGCAACCCCTTCACCTGCGCCTATATTGACATCGATCACCTTAAACACTGCAACGATATATTCGGCCACGCCGAGGGCAATCGCTACATCCTGCGCACCTGCCGTTCACTCTCCGAAACCATGGAGCACGACGAGTTGCTGTTCCGCATTGGCGGAGACGAGTTCGTGTTCATCTCACCCACGACAAGCGAGACGGAACTTGAGCAGCGCCTGGAGCAGGTACGCACCAATCTGATCGAGGCAACCTCGGACGGCAAGGCGCCCATGATCGCCAGCTTTAGCTTTGGCTGTTCAAGCGTTAACCCGCTTGCCGGCGACACGCGTCGTCAGATGACGATGGATGCCGACCGCAAGATGTATCGCTATAAACTCATGCATCGCGTGCAGCAACCAGAAGGCGACGGCGCGCAGCAACACCCCGTCGCGGACCATCTTCCGTGCAACGACCGCGTGTTCCAGGCAATCTCCATGAGCTCCGAGACACGCTACCCGTTCATCCTCAACCTCGATACCGGCGAATCGCAATGGTCGGTCAATGCCGTGCGCGATTTTGACCTGCCTTCCCAGCATCCCTTTAACTCGGTCGATATGTGGCTCGCCCGCGTTCACCCCGAGGACCGCGACAACGTGCGCTCCGAGCTCGACATGGTGGTAAATGGATCGTGGCACTTCCATTACATGCAATATCGCGTGATGGATGCCACCGGAAAGTACGTGCTCTGCGACTGCACGGGTTACCGCCTGGACGGCACCGACACCGAGCCCAACATGTACGTGGGCATTATCATCAACCGCAGCTTGGCCGACACGACCGATTCCGTGACCGGTCTGGGGGATATCCACGCTCTGGTCAACGCCATCGGTGAGATGCGTCGCGTACCGCACGAGGCAGGCTTTATCGCCATTAAGATCGACGATATCGCCAAGGTCAACGCCCGCTTTGGCTTTGATGCGGGCGATCGCGTTTTGGCCGAAAGCGCCGCCTGCCTTATGGAGTGTTCGCGCGGTAAGGGTCGCCTGTTCCGCTCGACGGGGCCGACCTTTGTGGCACTCTTCGATGACCTTGGTCCCGAGGAGGTTGACGAGATCGCCGACGAGATCGAGCGCTTCCTGGGTTCGCCTGTACTCATCGGATCGCTTGAATATCAGCCGCCCATTCGCGTAGCCACGCTTCATCTGGACGGTGTCGACCGACAGCCCGTACCCATCCTGAACGAGCTCAACGCACTGCTCAAAGAAGCGCCGCAGGTACCGGGCACCAAGCTGGACTAGCACAACGGGGTGCGAGTTGTCAGTTGTCGACCTTGCCCCCCACGTCGTCTCCCCTATCGTGAGATAATCCTCTGCGTACGTCATCGCTAGCAGAGGGAGTTTTTCATGAAGGTTCTTTTGGTCAATGGCAGCCCCAAGGCAAACGGCAACACCGCCACGGCACTCGCCGAGATTGCCGAGCAATTGCACGCCGAGGGCATCGATACCGAGGTTTTCCAGCTGGGTGCCAAGCCCATTCGCGACTGCATTGGCTGCGGCCAGTGCGGCAAGCTCGACGGGCGATGCGTCTTTGACGACGACGTGGTCAACGAGCTGATTGCCGCCGCCGAGCAATCGGACGGCTTTGTCTTTGGCTCGCCTGTCTACTACGCGCACCCCAGCGGCCGCATTCTCTCGGCCCTCGACCGCGCGTTTTATGCCGGCGGCAAGGCCTTCGCGCACAAGCCGGGCGCTGCCGTCGCCGTTGCCCGTCGCGGCGGCACGTCGACCACCTTTGATGTGCTCAACAAGTACTTCACCATCAACCAGATGCCCGTGATCGCCTCCACCTACTGGAACAACGTCTTTGGCGCCATGCCGGGCGAAGCCGCCCAGGACGCCGAGGGTCTGGCCACCATGCGCAACATCGGCAAGAACATGGCCTGGCTCCTGCGCTGCATCGAGGCAGGCAAGGCCGCCGGCATCGAAGCGCCCGAGGCCGATCGCGCCCGCACCAACTTCATTCGATAAGTCCAGCGGTGGTCTCCTCGATGTCCTGTCAAAGTCAGCGAAAAGCCAGCTGATGAGGCAAGGTGCCTTGAAAGAGGAGGGTGCTGGACTTTTGCCCGCACCCGACGATTGAAAGGCAGATTGTCCATCAGATGGCTTTGCAGCGTCGAGGTGACCGCCGTTCGTTAGAACGGCGGAACTACGAGAACGGCGGAACATAATGATCCAAATCTTCGGTACAAAGAAATCGTTCGATACCAAGAAGGCCCAGCGCTTCTTTAAGGAGCGCCGCATTAAGGTGCAGTTTATCGACCTTAAGGAAAAGGAGATGAGCAAGGGCGAGCTCACGAGCGTGATGCAGGCGGTCGGCGGCATCGACAAGCTACTCAACCCCAAAGCCAAGGACGAGGAGACGCTCGCGCTCATCCAGCACCTCACCCCCAGCCAGCGCTTCGACAAGCTGCTCGAGAACCAGCAGGTCTTGGCCGAGCCCATCGTGCGCAACGGCAAAAAGGCCACCGTCGGTTATTGCCCCGATGTATGGGGAGCCTGGGAGTAGCTTGTGTTATTTGCCGGCGCGTGGGTATAAGAGCAGGCGTTTGGCATAAGATTTAACTGTAAGCCATGTCTAACAAAGGAGGGCACATGCCCAACAAACCCGTGAAAATCATCATGCTTACCGGATACCTCGGTGCTGGCAAGACCACGCTGCTCAACCACATCCTCGCTAACGATGGCGGCATCCGCGCCGCCGTGATCGTCAACGATATCGGCGAGATCAACGTCGACGCCAGCCTCATCGCCGACGGCGGCCTTTCCGAGACCGACGACCTCATCCCCCTTACCAACGGCTGCATCTGCTGCACCCTTTCGGAGGACCTCGCCAACCAGCTGCAGGGTATCGCCGATTCGGGCAACTTCGACTACATCATCATCGAGGCCTCGGGCATCTGCGAGCCTATCCCCATCGCCTACACCATCTCGAGCTTCTGCGACGAGGCCAAGGTGGGCGGCGAGCCCAAGCTCGCGCTCGATAACATCGTTGCCGTGGTCGACTGCGCCCGCATGTACGACGAGTTCAACGGCGGCCGCGACCTGCTGGCCGAGGATATCGACGAGGACGACATCGAGAGCCTACTGATCCAGCAGATCGAGTTTTGCTCCACGCTGATCCTCAACAAGACCGATACCGTCACGCCTGAGCAGATCGCCGAGCTCAAGGCCATCGTGCGCAGCCTGCAGAAGGATGCCGTGATCGTCGAGGCTCAAAACGGCGAGGTCCCCATGGAGGAGCTGCTCGACACCGACCGCTTCGATTTTATGCGCGCCTACAACTCTGCCGCTTGGATCGAGGCCATGGAGCACCCCGAGGAGCACGACGACCCCGAGGTGCTGGAGTACGACATCGAAACATTCGTATACTCGCGCCGCAAGCCGTTTGACCTGCAGAAGTTCACCGACTTTGTTGAGCAGGAGTGGCCCGACGAGGTCATCCGCGTTAAGGGTCCGCTGTGGCAGACCGGCGATCCGGACATGTGCTACATGTTTGAGCAGGCCGGCCACCAGATGCGCCTGATGGAGAACGGCCTGTTCGTCGACTCCGCGCCCGAGGGCGAGAAGCAGAAGATCATCGACGAGAACCCCGAGATCATGCAGATTTGGGACGACGAGACGGGCGACCGCATGACGAGCCTGTGCATCATCGGCCGTCACATGGACAAGGACGCGCTCATCGCCGCCCTCGATGCCTGCCTGACCGACTGGCACCGCGCCTAGGTTTATCGAGGCGGACCCTTCCGCCCGTTATGTAACCGCCAAACCACCACGAAGGTGCCTGTCCCCTTCGTGGTGGTTTTTCGTTCTGAGCCAAGGAGATTCATGTTCAATATCGTGCTGTATGCGCCCGAGATTCCCGCCAATACGGGCAACATCGGCCGCACCTGCGTGGTCACCGGCACCCGCCTGCACCTGGTGGAGCCGTTGGGCTTTTCACTCGATGACAAAACGGTGCGTCGTGCCGGCCTGGGCTACTGGCAAAACTTGGACGTAACGACGTATGCCGGCTGGGAGGATTTCCTTGCACGCAACGGGCTCTCCCCCGCCGACGAGCGCCTGCATCTGCTAACTAAAAAGGCGCGCCGCACCTATGCACAGAGCGCCTATCGCGACGACGACTTCTTGGTCTTTGGCAGCGAGAGCTCGGGTATTCCCGAGGAGTTGCTCGCCGCGGCGCCCGAGCGCTGCGAGCGCATCCCCATGCTGCGCGATTGCGACTCACTCGATAACGCCGAGGCATGGGAGGCACACGAGGAGTCGCTCGGGCACACCGAGGGCAGCCACGAGGCCATCCTTCAGCAGGATATCTGCGGCAATTTTGTCGACCCGGACGACTACCGCATCAGCGCCCTCAACCTCTCCAACAGCGCCGCCATCGTCCTCTACGAGGCCCTCCGCCAAACAGGCTTTCCGGGAATGTGACAAAGGCACAGTCCCTTTGTCACATTCGACAGCTGGCGATTCACGTCAGAATTCAACTTCAAATACAAACGACTGCCGGAGTTCTCGCTTGGCTTGACCTGTCAGGCTCGAATTCGCCCTTATACTCAGCTTGCTGCATGCCTCATCGATAGCCATAGCAAGCGATACGGACATGGTCATGGTCGTCTCACTTTTCAATTCAACCCGATAGCTCTTCGCCTTGTTTTTATCCTCTCCACCGCATCTCGTTTCGATTAACAAGAGAATATCTGAGTCATGGGCATACCAATGGAGCTCAGGACGCTGCGGGGCATGTCGCCCTCGAATTCCTGTGTAAACAGGATTTTCTTCTCGTTTCTCGTTGAATCGCTCAAGGAGCCGTCGATTCGAACCGAGCCCTTCTTTCCCGCCTTGGCGTTTCCCTTAACCTGGTGGCCTCGCCGAGTTTCCCCGTACTCCGTCACCTCCAGCTTGCAGCGCTTTGCGCCAAGCATGAATGCAATCCGCCTCAGCTCGGCCATCTTGTCTTGTTGCATGGTTGCGAAATAAGAATCAAGATCAACAAAGCGAGACCGATCAAAAGCATCTATGTAATAGGTGGAATAGAGAGATGGTTTAGGGTAGAAAGACAGCTCGCTATCCCCGATTGCCTCGCAGTACAAATTGAAAATCTGCGTACCCTTAACAGTATCCAGCCAACCAATAGCATCCCTACACACGTCGATGCCCCGACGCTCATTTCCGTCAACGATTCGAATCATGTTCGGCAAATGGAATGAAGGGCTCTGATAGGCCTCTTTGGTTACCGGTCTGTACCTATTGAGTTGTTGTTGGTATGCCCAATCGTTGACGGCATCACCGATATCTGCAGCGGCTCCCGCCGCGCCATCGGCCGCATCCGCAATGGCCGCTAAGGCGTCATCGGCCATCGGAGCTGCGGCACGCATTGCATCATCGGCAACTTTCTGTACGGTTGCGACCGCACCCGCTACCGCATTTCCGGCACCACCGACCAATCCAGCAGCGACCTTACGGATATCAAAGCTCTGCTTATGTCGTAGCTGTCCCCCTCTTTCGACGACAATATCCAGATCATCCTTATCCTCCATGGTGGCCTCCTATTTTCGATAGTCAAAATCAACCGTATATTCATCGCCGAACGCCGAGTTGAACATCGCACGAATATTTACTTCAGCGTTCACCCGAGCCTCTTCGAGCAACTTGCCATCCTTGATGGCCTCGCTTTCGCTCCGTTTCTTGCACTGTGCTTCAAACGCCGTGACGTCTTTGACCTCAATGGGGTTGAGAATGTTGTTACGCTCCTCGAGAGCACCCGACTTATTCATATCTGGCGTATTCGAGATTACATAAGGCTCATCCATCGTAATTGTCAGCTCTTTCTTGTTCGTATGTATCTCTGCTGTCTCAAGATTCACACCCGCCTTAATGGTTCCCACATAGCGGTACCAAAAGCTGTTTTCCGTAAACGGAATATCAAACCAATCGAAGAATCTCTTAGTATCCGTCACCTTATCGACAATCGCATAGTTCTGCGATGCGGAAACCATCTCGTTCTGGGATGCAATGCGCTCAAACACGACCGACGGGGAGAGCGTATTGGGGGTAGCTTCTTTCGCGCCTGCGGCTTTGCCGTTGTTAAAGATGGTAATAAATAGTACAGCCACAATCACCCCGCCAAGAGCCAAGCCCGCGAGGAATACCTTGGGTTTCGTCAGAATTCTCCCGAGCTTCGCTTTCAGCGCCCCCATGCCTTCTTCTATCTCATCCATCCCCTATTCCTTTCTAACCCCTGCTATTTAAAACTGCCGAAGGTTATGTCTCGTGCCTAAATTGTCGTTTTCAGCATGTCTTTTCAGCATGTCTTTAGACGAGGGCAGTTGTTTGCAATCCGAAATGATACATATACCCGGCACTTGTTGTTCAATAATTGATATAAAACGGGCGGGCCAACCATTCATCGCCGATTAGCCCGCCCCTCCCGTGCGAAACTTATTTATTTACATCGTAGCTGGAAACAGATGCGACAACGCGCACGGCATCCACATCAGACATGGCCTCGAACTTGACTTTCTCTCCCGGTGCCCACGAAGAAGTGTTCGCATAGGTCTCCTCCGCTTTGATATCATCTGCGTCATAGAGAGCAAGCGTTAGGCTGACATTTGAGAATGATATGCCAGAAGTATTCTCGACTACGGCCGTATATGTATACAGACCATAACCGTCATCCGACTTTTCGAAATTGGCCCCTTGGATCAAACTGTTAATGGCATCCTCATTGCGGGTCTTCTCTGCCACGGACCTTCCGTTCTTAATCAAATCATCGAAATCATCTTTGTATTTCTCCCCAACTTCCAACCCGTAATCGTCGACAAGCTTCTTGAGCTGCGCAGACCGCTTATCGTAGACCTTATTCCACTCTTCATAATAATCCGAAGATGATTGTGAGTAGTCCTCGGTCACTTTAAGCTGGTCGTCAAGCAAATTCAGATATGTAATGACGTCCTGCTGCATCTTGGAATCCTTGAACTTGGCGTTCTTGAGCTCCTTGTCATTCTTAATTTCGGCCTTAATAGCCTCCTGAATATTCTCGGTTGAATGAGGGTCGTCATCGTTTGCATTAGATTCAATGACATCGGCCCTTTTCTCAAACCCGGCGGCGATAACATTCATCGCCTTGTCATCGGCATATTTCGGTTTATCTGAGTTTGCGGCATTCTGAGAACAGGCCGAAATGAACCCCAGAGAACAGATGAGCAGGACAAGCAAACCCATCATAGGCAGCTTTTTAGTAATATTTCGTTTCACGGTTATTTCCCTTCGATTGACGTTACGACTCATAGCCCCTCGTCAAATAGCAGACGAATTGGCGACGCGGTGGCACTATTTGACTCAAGGGCGTGAACTGGATAAACATCGAGGGAAGGAGTGAGCTCCGTGGAATAAACTCCCCTCGTCAAAATGTCTAGCTAAAGAGGACGGACAGACGGCGAACGGTCATATACGTTCGCGTCCGCCCGTCTCCAACGATCAAACGTCGATGCGCTGACGTTCAAAAGCATTGCGGCCTCTTGCCTCGTAACCTCGCCTCCTTCGAATGATTTGATGACATCGCGGTAGCTATCCGGGCGTTCGAGCGCCGGCCTCCCAAATCTCACGCCCCGCAGACGCGCCGATGCGATGCCCTCTGCCTGGCGCTGCTTGATGTTTTCGCGCTCCAGCTGTGCCACGTAGCTCAAGATCTGGAGAACCAGGTCCGCCATGAAGGTTCCCGTAATGCCATCAGGCTGCTCGCGCGTATCGAGCAACGGCATATCGAGCACCACGATGGCAGCGCGCCTGTCCACCGTGATCCGTCGCCATTCATCGAGGACTTCGCGATAATTGCGACCCAATCGATCGATACTTTTAATCACGAGAACATCGCCCTCGCGCAACCTACGAAGAAGTCGCTGGTACTGAGGACGCTTAAAGTCCTTGCCGCTCGCCTTGTCAGCGTAAATCTGGTCCCGCTGAACGGGGAACCTTCCCAGCGCGTCTAGCTGGCGGTCCAAGTTCTGGTCCGCGGAAGAGACGCGCGCATACCCAAAGATTCGATTGTCCATAATTGCCCCTATCGGCCGCCTCTTGGCAGCATCAGCTCAAGCGAGAGCCCACTCACTATAGGGCGTGCAAATTTTGCGAATGGGTTGAGGCCATTTTGACCCTCAGGCACAAGCTATTCAAGCGCTGTGCCGACAACGCGCTGGCTTTTAACTGTAATTAACTGCTTTTAACCAGAATTAACCAAAACAGAAAACCGTGATGCCGACAGGCTTTACCAGCATGTGACAGAGGGACAGTCCCTTTGTCACATCCGGCTAGAGGTAGCGGCCAGTAATGCTTGCGGAGCAGGCAGCGACATCGCTCGGCGTGCCGGCGCACACGATTTGCCCGCCCGCGTCGCCACCGCCCGGGCCCATGTCGATTACATAATCGGCGTTACGGATAAGGTCGAGGTCGTGTTCGATCACGACAACCGTGGCGCCCTTGGCAACCAGGCCGTCGAACACACTCAGCAGCACCTGAACATCGAGCGGGTGCAGGCCAATTGTGGGTTCGTCGAACACAAACACGGCATCATCCTGCACGCGGCCCATCTCGCTCGCAAGCTTAAGACGCTGCGCCTCGCCGCCCGAAAGCGCCGGCGTGGGCTCACCGAGCGTGAGATAGCCCAAGCCCAGGTCATGCAAGGTCTGCAAGCGCGTCTGAACCTTCTTGAGTCCCAGTGTGGCGTCGAGGGCCTCGTCCACACTCATATCCATGAGCTGCGGCAACGTGAGCAGGCTCCCGTCCTTGCCCTCGCGATGGATATGCGAAGCAGCGTCTGCATAACGCGAGCCGCGGCATGCCGGGCAGACGATCTCGACATCGGGCAAAAACTGCACGTCGAGCGATATCGAGCCCGTGCCATCGCACGTAGGGCAGCGCAGGGCGCCGGTGTTGTAGCTAAAGGCGCCTGCTTTGCAGCCCGCCGCCTTGGCCTCGGGCGTGCGGGCGAAGGCACGGCGCAGCTCGTCATGGATGTCGGCATAGGTCGCCACCGTCGAGCGCACGTTGGCGCCGATGGGCGTGGCGTCAATCAGGTTGGCGCGCGCGATGCCCTCGGCATCGACCCAACGCACGTGCCCGGGCAGGCGCTCGCCGGCTGCCTGCGCCTTGAGCGCCGGGATGAGCGTCTCGAGCACCAACGTCGTCTTGCCCGAACCCGAAACGCCCGTCACCGCGACGAGACGGCCGCGCGGGATATCGACTTCGAGCGGCTTGACGGTATGGATGGTATCGGTCGCCATGCGGATGTGGCCCTGGTCGAACATTTCGTCGTCAGTCACCTGCGGACGCAAGCGCTTGGAGTCCGAGCGCAAAAACGGCGCGATGCGGCTACCCTGCGATTGTTCGACCTCACCCACCGTACCGGCGGCGATTACATGACCGCCGCCTGCTCCGGCAACGGGGCCCATCTCGACCAGATAGTCGGCTTCCGCCAGTACGCGCGTGTCGTGGTCGACAACGACCACGGTGTTGCCGTCATCCACCAAATCGCGCATCACGCCTACCAGGCCGTCGACATTGGCAGGATGCAAGCCAATCGAGGGCTCGTCCAGCACATAGAGCACGCCCGTCGATCGGTTACGCACCACGCGGGCGAGCTGCACGCGCTGACGCTCGCCCGTGGAGAGCGTGGCACCGGCGCGGTCGAGTGAAAGGTAATCGAGGCCCAGATCGACCAGTCGACGGGCCGTGCTCAAAAACGAATCGCAGATATCCGTCGCCATGGGCTGCATCTCGGCCGGCAAGGATGCGGGCACCCCGCGCACCCACTCAATCGCCTCACCCAGCGTCATAGCCGCGGCCTGCGCCAGATTGATACCGCGCACCTGGGGATGGCGTGCGGCCTCGGAGAGACGCGTGCCGCCACAGTCACGGCATGGCCCCTCGCGCAAAAAGCGCGCCACGCGCTTGAGGCCCTTGTCGTCCTTAACCTTGGCGAGCGCATTCTCAACGGTATAGACAGCGTTGTAATAGGTAAAATCGAGCGGCGTCGCGCCCTCGCCGTTTTTGGGAACGTAGAGAATGTGCTTTTTAACCGCCGGACCGTGGAACACGATGTCGCGCTCTTGAGGCGTGAGCTGGTTAAACGGCACGTCGGTGCGCACGCCCATCTCGCCGGCTACCTGCTTCATCAGATCCCACATGAGCGTACCCCAGGGAAGCACCGCGCCCTCATTGATAGTCTTTGACTCGTCGGGCACCAGGCTCGCCTCGTCCACCTCGCGCATGACACCGGTGCCGCCGCAGGTAGGGCACGCACCGCCGCTGTTAAAGGCAAGGTCCTCGGCACTCGGCGCGTAGAACTCGCGGCCGCATGCGGGGCACGTGAGCGACAGGCCCGCAGCCACGTTAAGGCTCGGCTCCACACGCGCCCCGCAATGTGGGCACACGTGATGGGCACAGCGGCTAAAGAGCAAACGCAGACTGTTGTTGAGCTCGGTCATGGTACCAAAGGTCGAGCGCACGCCTGGCACACTGGGACGCTGATGCAACGCGAGTGCCGCCGGTACGTGCAATACCTCGTCCACCTGGGCGTGCTCGGCCTGCGTCAGGCGACGTCGAGTATAGGTGCTGAGCGCCTCCAGGTAACGGCGCGAGCCCTCGGCATAAAGAACTCCCAGCGCCAGCGAGCTCTTGCCCGAGCCCGACACGCCGGCAATGCCCACGAGCCTCCCCAGCGGAATATCGATATCGATGTCCTTGAGGTTATGGACGCGTGCGCCACGCACCTCGATAGCCTGCGGGCTCATCTTCTGTTCCGTCACCTTTATCACCCTACTCATGCCATAAAACGCGGTCGCGGATATACTCGCCCAGCATGGGCACGGTAAACCGCACAAGGCCGTATCCGGCGGCCTCGATGACGCGCTCGCGAATCAGGCTTGCGCGATATTTACTCGCCCAGCTCTGGGTACGGTCGCAGCGCTCAATGATATCCGCCGTGCGCGTCGGCTTGTCCTCGTCAACCGCCATAGCCTCGATAAAGAGGCGCTGAGGGCTGCGCAGCCCGTAATACAGAGGTGCGTCAACCGCTTCGTAGAACTCGGAGACGGCATCCGCATGGCCATTCTCGACATCGCGCCTTTCGATGACCTGCGAGCCACGCCGGACAGCAGACCGCCACATGTAATAGCCCACCAGCTGAACCATATAGGGATGCCCCATGCTCTTGCGCGCCGCAAGGTCCGCCGTCTCCGCGTCAACGTAAAGACCAGCGTCTTTGACCGTCTGGATATACGAATCGCGCACTTTGGGCAAAGATATTGCCCCCAACGTACGCTGCTGGGCACGCCGCAAAAACGTCACGCTCGGCTCTTCGAGCAGATCGTCAACCATACTGGGCAAGCCGGCGAACGCCAGCGCAAGACCGCGCTGGTCGCTATCGGGCAAGCCCGTGGCATCCTGGTCTCCGAGCACCTGCTGATAGAGGACGGCAAGAGCCGCCAGTTCCTCGATAGACACCGATTGTGCCTCGTCAATCGCAAACAAGACGCCCTTGCCCGGACCGAGCTTCTTGAGACGCTCGTTGACCAGCCCTCGCAATGTCTCGCCTTTTGCCCGCGCCGCCTCGACCGACATCCGGCCAAACGACGGCCCAAACTCCATTGACGTCACAACGGGTTTATTCGAGCGAAGCGCGTCGGCCAAGCGGTCGCACAAACCAAGCGAAGCGGAATCGGAGACAACCGCCCATCCGCGCCCGCTGGCTAGACGTTGCAGCTCCCGCAGGAGAACCGTTTTGCCACAGCCGCGGTTTCCCGTAATGAGCATGAGCCTGCCCGGCGCTCCGGCGCCGTTGTCGAGCCCTTCCTCAAAATCTTCGATGACCGACTCGCGACCGATGAGTATCGGGGGCCGCTTGCCTGCCGTCGGCTTAAAGGGATTTGGATTCATGCCGGCCTCCTCGGATTGGCAAACGTTATCTACAGTTATACCAACTTATACCGAGTTGTACCAACTGAATGTGACAAAGGGGACTGTCCCTTTGTCACACGCGGCCGAAGAATTCGGCATCTGCCGCGCGCCAGGGACGAAAGGTCGCGGGATCGATGCGCACGTGCGCTGCGGCGGGGACGTCGTACCACTTGACGGTGTAACCGGCGCCGTGGGAGCAAAAGACCGAGTCGGGCGTATTGGGCAGATCGGCCTCGGGCTCATAAGCGGCGGCCTCGATCACGTGCTCGGCATCATGACAGGGCGCATAGCCGGCGAACTCCAGGTAAAGATGCCCGCGGCCGCTCGTGTAGGCAGCCACCTCCAGGGCATAGTCCTGCACCTCGGATGCCGGCACGCGGCCCACCAGTTTAGCCCGGTCGTCAGCCATCGCCGGCGGCTCGTACTCGGCACCCATACGCGTGGCATCAGAAAGCGCGCGGCCCACGCACTCCCCCGGCACCTCGAGCTCAAAGCGATACCACGGCTCCAGCAGCACCGCTGCACCCGCCTCACGCGCCTGCATGAGTCCCTGGCGAATCGCGCGATACGTTGCCTGGCGAAAGTCGCCGCCCTCGGTGTGCTTGGCATGTGCACGGCCGCCCGTGAGCGTAATGCGCATATCGGTGATGGGCGAACCGGTCAGCACGCCCAGGTGGTCACGCTCCATGGCATTGGTGAGCGCCAGGCGTTGCCAGTTCAGATCGAGCTCGTCAGTCGAGGTCACGGTGCCAAACTGCACGCCCGAGCCCGCCGGCAGCGGCTCTAAGCGCAGGTGCACCTCGGCATAGTGACGCAGCGGTTCAAAGTGGCCCACGCCCTCGACCGGCTGCGAGATGGTCTCCTTGTAGAGGATGCCACCGGGCTCAAACTCAACCGCAAGGCCAAAGCGATCGGCCAGCACGCGCTGCACGACCTCGAACTGCACGGCGCCCATCAGCTGCAAATGAATCTGCTCAAGATGCGTGTTCCAGCTTACGCCGAGCATGGGATCCTCGTCGGCAAGCTCGGTCAGCGCCCGGAACACCGTATGGACATCGTGCTCGCCCGGCAGCACCGTATAGGTGAGAACCGGTGCGATGATCGGTTGCTCGCCCATGGGCTCTGCGCCCAGGGCATCACCCGGGCGAACGTGTGCAAAGCCTGTCACGGCGCAGATACCGCCGGCAGCAACTTCCTGGGCAAGTTCGTATTTCTCACCGTTATAGATGCGCACCTGGTCGACCTTTTGCTCCCATGCCTCGACACCGGAACGTCCCTCAATCATCTGCTTTGCGCGCAGCACACCGCCCGTCACCTTGACCCAGGCAAGACGCTCGCCACGGTCTCCACGACTCACGCGATAAACACGCGCTGCGAACTCCTGGGGCCATGTCCTCTCGCGCACCAGGGCGCACATGCCGTCGAGCAGCTCCGCCACGCCTTGGTCCTTGAGCGCCGAGCCGGCAAAGCAGGGGAACAGTCTGCGCTTCACAACCAGCCGCGAAAGCGTAGCAGCCGAAAGCTCCCCCGACTCAAGAAACTCATCGAGCGCCGCCTCGTCCAACGCCGCAGCATCCTCTTGCACGGCGCCGCCTACCAGCAAGCCCTCGGCATCTAGACAGCCCTCGGAAAGGCGCTGCCCAAGCTGCGCCAACAGCGCATCGCGACCAGGGTTCTCTAGATCAATCTTGTTGACAAAGATGAACGTCGGAATGTCATAGCGAGCAAGCAGACGCCACAAGGTTTCGGTATGCCCCTGTACGCCATCGTTGGCACCCACCACCAGAATCGCGTAGTCGAGTGCACGCAATGTACGCTCCGCCTCGGCAGAAAAATCGACGTGGCCGGGAGCATCCACGAGCATAACGTGGGCGTCGCCGTGGTCGAGCACAGCCTGCGACGAGAAGATCGTGATGCCGCGCTCGCGCTCGATTGCGTTGGTATCCAAATAGGAGTCACCATCGTCCACGCGGCCGCGCTTGCGAATACGGCCGGCATTAAACAGCATGGCCTCTGCCAACGTGGTCTTACCAGCGTCGACATGCGCCAGAATCCCTACGACCGCTTGCTTTGACATGGCTCTCCCCCAGTTGATAGCCCGCCGGCACGGCGGCGGACGCTTTTGTCACATACCGGATGATACAATTTACGGGCCGGTGGGCGAAGCGGGCCCTATCCCCCGACCGAGCTCATCGCCCCGCGTTGCCGCGCGGCGATTTTCGTAGGTTCGCGCCTTGCGAAAGCCGGCACCTCCCCTTTTTGTCTGCCCGGGTTCATCTGGGGCGGTAACAATGCGAGTCCCACAACGACGCGTTTTACCAAAAATGGCCCCACTCGGGGCCATTTTTTATTTGAGCTGGGTGACGATACGTGCCTTGGCTCCTACGCCTCGCGCAGCCAATCAAACGCGACACGCGCCGTGCCGTCGGACACATAGACGATACCGACACGCTCGAACCCCGCCTTGGCGATGGCGCCCTGCATGGGCAAGTTGTCCTCGTGCGTGTCAATACGCAGATGGTCGGCGCATTCCTTGGCAAAGGCAAACATCGCCGCCGCGATACCGTGCACGGTGCCGTCGGATGCCACGCGATGCAGCACGGCATACGGAGCGTCGCTGCGCCATTGACCGTCCTCAATCACGTCATAGCACTCGTCCGGACCCGGTAAAAAGGCAAACGTCGCCACCACGCGGCCGTCGACTTCGCACACGTAACTGCCACCAGCGGCAATATCGGCAGCCAGCTGCTCGGCCGAAGGCGTGCCCTCGGGCCACTGCGTGGCGTTGCCATGCGCGCGCATAAAGGCGCGGGCCGCGTCATAGATAGCCATGACGGCGGGAATGTCGGTATCGAGGGTTTTTCTGATCATCACGCGGCGACCTCACGTTTATTGGTATCACTTTGATTGAGCAATGATACCAACGTTTGGAGAGGAGCGCGAAGCAGATGGGGAGCAAAAAGCGAGCCGCCTGGTCAAAAGCCAAAAGCGAGTTTTTGGGCGCTGCCACCGGCGGCGATATGAGCGACCTGTTTGCACGCGAGGACGAGCGCCGCGACGCCCTGGACGCCGAGCGCGACGAGGCTTGGCGCTATAAGTCGTGCGAGCGCAAAAACCGTTACGACACACGCGCCGAAGCCGAGGCCGTTATGGCCGACTGCGAAAACCGCGGACGGCGTGGTTTGGCCTGCTACAAATGCGAATACTGCGGCGGCTGGCACCTGACGTCGCACCCTTGGAAATAGACCCCGCATCGGCACGGCGCTAGCGAAGCGCCAGCCATCGTGCACAAGCTACGGGCGCGGCGGCACCAAAACATCGTAACGAACGGCCTTGCCCGCAAGCTGATAGCTCGGCTTAACGCCGGCAAGCAGCGGCCCCTTCACCGGTCGCTTGATAACGACCTTGCGCGGGTGCACCGCAAGCGCAGCTTCGACCAGCGTCTCCTCGTCGGCGCACGGCTGCTCCAGATGGTGCAAGAGCTGAAACTTCTTTTTCACCGCCGCGCTCTTGGTGCGCTCGGGAAACATGGGGTCCAGATACACCACGTCGGGAGCCGCGAGCTCGCCTTGCTTGATCAGCTCGGCCGTATGGCGAAGGCCGGCAATGCTGTCCTCGCCCGCATGTAAGCGCATGCGCGCCACAGCAGCCGCAAGCGCCGGATCATCTGCCGCGCGATCCAAGGCGTCCTTGAGGAGTGCCGCGATTACGCAATCCTGTTCATACAGATCGACGGTAAAGCCTGCGGCCGCCAGCAGCAGCGAATCCTCACCAAAGCCCGCCGTGGCATCAATCGCCCATGGGCGCTCGATGCCTTTTGTGCGCGCAACCTTTACCAGCAGCTCTTGCTGCAGGCGGCCCTGCTTGAGTCGTGGCAGCATGCGGCCATAATCGGCGCGCAGTTCCATCGTGCCGTCGGTAAGCGTGAGGCCCTCGGACTTCCCGGTCAGCTCAAGCCCCGCGGCCCGAGCAACAGAAAAGGGATCAGCGACACCCATGGACACTCCTTAGCAAGCAAAACGAATACGCGGAGCGCCGTTCATGCCGGCACCCAACCGTCCGTTATTGTCCCACATGCGACATGGCCCACAGCATCCCAATGCAAAGCACCGCCATCAATCCCGTGCACACGGCGGCGATCGCAGAATCACTCATGCGCCTTCCCAACGACCGCGGCTCGCGCGCCTGCTCCGCTCCGTACATCATGGCTCCTCCTTCGGCCCAGCTCTTACCATGGCCCCATCATCGCAGCGCCGCGCATACGCTGCCATCGATTTTGCTTACGCCCAGCTTTCGCTTCCGTAAGGTTCGGTCCCGCGCCTCGCTCAAGCACAGTGCCTTGGTGATCCAAGTTGTCCTTGCACGTAATTCAGCTAAAATGGCTGGTTGATATCAGATGCGTTCCAACGGGCCGCCATTTGCGCCGCGCCCGTCCACTCAACCGAAAGGAATACCATGAGCAACGCACGCAAAATGTTGAAGGTCCTTTCCCTACTCGCTGTGGTCTTCGGCATCGTTCAGATTATTCTGGGTGTCATGTCGATGACCACAGAAGCCACCAACGGCATGACGGGAGGCATCGTCTCCACCGTCCATGGCGTTATCGTGCTTGTCGCCGGCGTGTTCGGCATCAAGGGATCGAACAAGCCGTCAACCGTCAAGAGCGTCTTGGCTGCAAGCATCGTCGCGCTCGTCATTGTCATTGCGGCGGTAGCGCTCAGCTGCATCAGCCACACCATGAACGTTCTGAGCATCATCTCCGTCATCTTCGACGCATTGCTGTTCTCAGCGGCAAACAACGTCAAGAAGGAAGCTGCCGATCGCCTGTAAGCAGCTGATCCCCACGCTGAGGCGCCCACAAAACACACTACGCAAGCGCTCCCGAAGTCTTAAATGACTTCGGGAGCGCTTTCATGAGAGATGGATGCGCAGGGACGCTGTCCGTTACCGATGCCGGTACTCCGCGATCACGAACTCGATATCCGTCTCGAGCCGCTGCAGACCCGCTAGGCGTTCGCGATCCTCGCGACGCGTGCGGTAGTAGTACGGCGTCATCTGGAATACGGCCTCGATGTCCGCTTGCGTTGCCAGCGTAATGTTCGCCGTCACGCGCTGCGTGCCGACCAACTCGAGCTCGGTCGTCTGCGGTAGCTTTTCGTCGTTGAGGTACGGCGTGTCGTAGAGCACTTCCTTGAGTCCAAAGAGATGACGGGCACCCGGCACCACGGTGTAGAGCGAACCCCCGGGCGCCAGCACGCGGGCAAACTCACGCTCGTTAAAGGGAGCGAAGAGCTCGGTCACCATATCGAAGGCGCCATCGGCCACGGGGATGTCCTTCATATTGGCCACAAAGTAGGTCGCGCCGCCGCGCTTGGCGGCCAGGCGCACCATCTCCTTGCCCAGGTCGAAACCGTAAGCATCCACGTCCGGCACCGCACCCATGGCGCTGGTGTAGTAGCCCTCGCCGCAGCAAATGTCGAGCAAGGTCA
Organism: uncultured Collinsella sp.; assembly: GCA_902464035.1. Classification (GTDB taxonomy): domain Bacteria; phylum Actinomycetota; class Coriobacteriia; order Coriobacteriales; family Coriobacteriaceae; genus Collinsella. The sequence continues at coordinate 23,850 of CABQHT010000011.1, forward strand.
TGGGGCCGTTCGTAGACGCGGCACGTTCAGACACCCGCTCGCGCACCAGCTCGACCATCGCATCGCGCAACGGCGCATAGTATCCGCGGTTCAGAAAGTCACGACGGCTGCGCGCCTGCGACTTGGGATCGCCCATGGAGTCGCCGCTCTTGGATGAGCGCAGCAGATACAGATAGCCCTCGCGCGCACGGTCAAACCGGTGTCCGCCCGCACATGCAGCACCGCGCTCGTCGTCTACCAACGGCTCATGGCAAACGGGACACAACAACATGGCAACTCCTTAGCGCGAACAACACAACGCCCACCATTGTCGCACGCCTTCCCCACCTAGTCATTGGGGACGTTCTTAAATGACTAGTCGATTAGGAGTATCATCGTCTGCGCAAATAAGCACGAAAGAGCATATTAGAGATTGAGAGCGTATGGCAGACACCGCATCTAAGCACATCGACATGACCACCGGCTCGCTGTGGCGCAATATTCCCCTGTTCGCCTTCCCCGTGGCCGCCACGAGTATCTTGGAGCAGCTGTCGAACCTCATCGCCACGGTCATCATCGGTAATTTCTCGGGCGACCAGGGAACCCTCGCCATGGCGGCGGTCGGCTCCAACGTTCCGCTTACCAGTCTTATGCTCAACCTGTTTATCGGCCTGTCGCTTGGCTCCAACGTGGTCATCGCCAACGCTATCGGCCGCAACGATCAGAACATGGTCAAACGCGCCGTCCATACCTCGATTTTAATGGCGCTCGTGGGCTTTGTCGTCATCGCGCTGGGCGAGATCTTTGCCGAGCCCATGCTCGCCGCGCTCAACGTCCCCACCGAAACCATGCCGCTCGCCTCGCTCTACCTGCGCGTCTTTTTGCTCAGCATGCCTTCGATCTTGCTCTACAACTTTGAGGCCGCGATTTTCCGCTCCGTCGGCATCACCCGCATGCCGCTGCAGGCGCTTGCCGTGTCCACCGTCCTCAACATTGGCCTGGATCTCATCTTTGTCCCTGTGCTCCACTGGGGTGTCGCGGGCGTCGCCATCGCCACCGCCATCGCCTACACCGTCAGCGCCGCCACGCTCTTTGTCCGTCTGCTCAAGACCGATTCCGTCGTCCGCGTCACCCCACGCGACTTAGGCTTAGACCCCGCCGCCCTCAAGCGCATCATCAAGATTGGCCTGCCCGCCGGTATCCAAAGCGCCGTCTTTGCCGTCGCCAATATCATCATCCAGTCCGCCATCAACAGCTTGGGCACCGAGGTCATGGCGGCATCCAGCGCTGCCATGAGCCTGGAGTATGTGTGCTACAACCTGCTCAACAGCTTTAGCCAGGCCTGCACCACCTTTGTGGGGCAAAACCACGGCGCTCGCCAGATCGACCGCTGCACCAAGACGCTCAAGGTCTGCCTGGTCGAAGGCGGCATCGTTGCACTCACCACCATCGTCATCATCGTCGGCTTGGGGCGCGAGATCCTATCACTGTTCAACAGCGATCCTAACATCGTCTCGATCGGCTACATCCGCGTGTGCTCGATCTTCCCTGCCTACGCCTTTAGCATGTTCTATGAAAACATGTCCGGTTACCTACGCGGCTTTGGCATCTCGCTCATGCCCGCCCTCATCACCATGATCTGCGTCTGCGGCATCCGCTTCTATTGGGTATTCTGCGTGTTCCCGCACTTCCGCACCTTTGCGAACATCATGATGGTCTACCCCATCAGCCTGGGCACCACAGCATTCTTTATGGTCGTGGCGGTGCTACTTTGCCACCCGGCACGCACCTACCGTCTAGCACAAGCCAAAGCGACAGCCCGCTAATCACCACGCTCAACGTCACGCCAGTCATTAATTGACAATATGCGAGCTCATATAGTCGATAAAGTGCCTCGTGGCGATAGGCATGGTGTCCCAGCTGCGCCAGGCCGCCACTACATCGCGCGAGGGGGCATGCACGATGGGACGTACGCGAATATCGGCCTGCATGCCCTCGACGGTACGGCGATACAGCATACTCACGCCTAGGCCCTCCTCCACCATCGCCATGATGGTGTAGTCGTCGGTCACCTCGCTCGTCACGTGCGGCGACAGCCCATGCGCCGCGAATGCATCGAGCACCAGGCTCTGCTCGCCCTCGTCCAGCAGCACAAACGGCTCGGACGCCAGGTCGGCGAGCGTCACCTTTTCCTTTGCCGTCAGCGGATGCGCGGTCGGCAGCAGCGCCACCAACTCGTCGTGATAGACCACGCGCTTCTCGAGCCCAGCGGTAAATCCGCGCGCCGTAAAGCAAAAGTCAACCACACCATCGTGCACCCACTGGGCGTTGCGTGTGTAATCGCCCTGCTTGAGGGTAAAGTGCACGCCCGGGTGCAGGGCCCCAAAGTCGCGAATCACGCGCGGCAACACGGTACGGCTCACGTTGGTAAACGTCGCAATGCGAATATCAGTCGAGGAGAGTCCCAGCAACTCCTGGCGTTTGCCCTCGAGCTCGGCCTCGGCAGTTACGATCTGGCGCAGATACGGCAGATACTGCTTACCGTCGCGCGTAAGCGAGACACCCTGCTTGCCGCGCTCGATAAGCGTGGTACCCAGCTCACGCTCGAGCGCCTTGACGGCCTGACTCACCGCACTTTGCGTATACCCCAGCTCATCGGCCGCGCCCTTCAGGCTGCCGCGATCGACCACCATACAAACAATCTGATACCGCGATGCCATCTTGCCTCCACATCGACGAGCCGTAAAACGTTTTGCCAGCGCTTTTCACACCTACTTTAGCTTTGCTTAATCATACTGAAGATACATTCGCTTTACTACATCCATATCTGGGAGCAGAATCCTTTTTGCGAAACCGTTCTGTAACAAAAGGAGTCCCATGGATCGCAAAAAAGCAATCGCGCTCTCATTTTCCGTTCCCGTCGCATGGGGCTTTTCGTACCCCCTCATGAAGATCGGCATGGACAGCATGAACGCCACGAGCATCGTCGCGCTTCGCTGCCTCATCGCCTTCGCGGCCTGCCTGTTGCTTTTCCATAAGCACGCTTTCCGCATCAACCGCGACCTGATGGTCCGCGCCGCCATCATCGGCGCCATTATGGCAACCGAGCTCACCTGCATGTGTTTGGGCTCCAGCCTTACCTCCGCCTCCACCGCCGGCTTTTTGCAGAGCCTGACGGTCGTGATCGTGCCGTTTGCCAACGCCGCCCTGCTGCGTCGCGCCCCCGAGCGCAAGGTGCTCATCGGCACCGCCATCGTCACCTGCGGCATGCTGCTGCTCTCAGGTGCCGACTTTACCAGCCTGAATCCCGGCGCGATCATCATGTTGCTCTCAGCCTTTATCTATGCCAGCCACATTATCGTAGCCAAGCGCTTTGTCGAAGATGTCGACCCGCTGGCTCTGGGCGTTTGGCAGCTGGGCTTTGGCGGCCTGTTCTCGGGCATCGCCGCATTCGTCTTTGGCGGTTTCACGCTTCCCGGCGCGCCGGGCGAGGTCGTAGTCGTCGTTGCCCTCGCACTCATCTGCTCTGCCTATGGCTTTATCACCCAGACGCTCGTGCAGCCCCACGTGCCCGCCGAGACCACCGGCTTCGCTTTCTCACTCGAACCGGTCTGCTCTGCCGTCTTCTCGTTCTTCCTGGTCGGCGAGGTCCTGAGCCCCATCGCCTTCTTTGGCGCCGCCCTCATCCTCACCGGCGTCATGGTGGCAACCGTCGAGCTTCCGCGCCTCCGTGAACATGGACAGGCCCGTATGGCAGGAGCGCCCGAGCGCGTCTCGTAGTCCCCACTCCTTATGCAGCCGCGGCATAAAGGTTTCCGGTGTGCCTTTACAATAGATGCCAACAGAGCATCTGCCATAAAGGAGCCCCATGGACACCGCGACCCGCAACCGCAACATAGCAACTTGGTTGGGCGATGCGCCGCAGCCGGTACGTGACACTACGAACCAGCTGCTCGAGCGCATCGCCCTTTTGCGTGCCGAGCAAACCATCTACCCGGCACAAGACGACATCCTCAATGCCCTCGTCTACACGCCGGCAGACCAAGCCAAAGTTGTCATCTTGGGTCAAGACCCCTATCACGGACCCAACCAGGCCATGGGGCTGTCGTTCTCGGTCCCCGCGACGCAAGCCAAGCTGCCGCCGAGCCTGCGCAACATCTATAAGGAGCTCAATGCCGACCTGGGCTGCCCCGTTCCCGCCACGGGAGATCTAACGCCATGGGCACAGCAGGGCGTATTGCTCCTCAACACTACGCTCACCGTGCGCGAGCATGCCGCGAACTCGCACGCCAAGCTGGGCTGGAGCGCGCTCACCGACTACGTTATCGAACGCTGCTGTCAGCTGCCCCAGCCGGTAGTCTTTTTGGCATGGGGCCGCTTTGCCCAGCAGATGGTTGAGGGCAAGCTCGCCGCGACCGGCGCGGGCAAGGCAAGCGGCAAGTTCTGTCTGGCCTCCACGCACCCCTCGCCACTTTCGGCCAACCGTGCCACGGCAGAACTCCCCGCTTTTATGGGGTCGCGCCCCTTCTCGGCAGCCAATCGGCTACTCGAACAGCACGGCTCGACCCCCGTCAACTGGACTTGCCTCGGCTAAAAATCGATACATCAAAAACGCGCCCGACGGCTTTCCATCGGGCGCGTTTCCTATTCGGGCCAAATAAATTGTGTACGGCCGGCCTCGCCGCCATCGATCAGCAGGCTCTGCCCGGTCATAAACCGGTTGGTCACGCCCACAAAGTAGATCCACTCGGCGATCTCTTGGGCGGTGGCCCAGCGCTTAAGCGGCGTGAGCTCCATAATCTGGTTCCACAGGCGCTCGTCTTCCATCACGCAACGGTTGAGCGGCGTGATAACGCCGCCCGGGTCCACACTGTTGGCGATGGCCTGCGGCGCCAGGCGGTTTGCAAGGTTTTTGGTGTAGGCGATAACGCCGCCCTTGCTGGCAGCATAGACAGGAAACTCCGATCCCGTATGTCCGCTCGCCGACCCCACATTGACCACGGATTTGATAGCCGGCGCCGGCTTGGCGGCAAGCCCCTCCCCCACAAAGGCGTAGCGCTCAGTCACGTTGATGGTGCCACGCAGGTTGGCGGCAATGTCGTCGGCCGAATCCTGCGTACCGGCAACGTTCACGATTACCTGGGGTTCAAGGTCAACTGGAAACGAGTCCGGCTCGCGGACATCAACGATCAGATGGCGGTAGCGCTCGTGTTCGATCGCCGCCGGCAGCAGATCAAAGCCCACGACCTCGTGGCCCTCGTCCAAAAAGCGCTGCACGCACGCGGCTCCGATACCGCCCGAAGCGCCCGTGATCAAAACCCGCATGCTTGCTCCTTAGGCGGTTGCGTGACGCTCGAGGTACTCGGCACCCACATTCTCGCGCTCCCAGCCGCGCACGACCTTGTAGCCCACGGGGCTCAGGAAGACCTCGCACAGCAGCTCGGCAACAGCGCCGGTCAGCGAGCACATAAGAACCTGCACCCAGGTCCAACCAAAGAACGTGTGGCTCACCACAATGGCAAAGACCAGGTTGTCGACAAACTGGCCAACACCCGTGGACACATAGGAGCGGAAGGCGAAGCTCGCAAAGTTATTCTTTTTGAGCATACGGCCGAGCGACTGGTTGAGCGTGGAGTTAACCACGGCAGAAACGAGCATTGCCAGCGAAGAGCCCAGCACCACGTACCAGGTGCCGCCAATGGTGGCGTTAAGGGCGCTGTTGACCTCGATCATGCCCGTGTCGTAGTAGGCGCCCCACATGCCGGGCGTGAGCGAGCATGCCCAAAAGCACAGGCTCACGGCCAGGTTGACCAGCAGCGCGAGGATAGAGATTTTGATGGATGCCTTGGCGCCAAAGCGCTTGCAGATCATGTCCTGGCACAAAAACGAAACCCAGCTCACCACAAAGCCGCAATCGAGTGCCAGATACGGCAGGCTGATGAGCTCTTTGTTGGCCAGTAGGTTCATCATGATGACGCTCACGAAAAACAGCGAAACCGTTGCCGCGGGAATGCTCCGCAACAGGACCTTGTAGTCCTCCATGACCTTCTTGATCATTATGTACTCCTTTGGTTTTAGGTTTAACGAGCAGGATATCGGACCCGAACTGCTCGGACGCCCCGGTCTTGAGACGACGGTGGGTATGATAGCCGCTCATACGGCATCAGGCAAGTAAACGGCGCGGCAGCCCCGCAGGGCCACCGCGCCGATGCGCTAAAAGGCCACGTTGCCAAACTCCGACAGGATAAGGTCGGGGTTGTGGTCAGTTGCCCAATCCACGTTCCACGGGCTCGTGAACAGCAGCAGCTTACCGCCGCGCATGTCCTCGACGCGCAGGGTGTCGCGCGTGAGCGAAAGGCCCGGGATATCGATGGTATCGGGGTCGTTCTGAATCCAGCGGATGTCCGTATAGGGCAGCGGCTGGCGACGGACCTCAACACGATACTCGGCCTTGAGGCGGCGCTCGAGTACCTCAAACTGCAGCACACCGACCACGCCCACGATGACGCTCTCCATGCCGGCACCCAGCTCGCGGAAGATCTGGATGGCACCCTCCTGGGCAAGCTCCTCCATACCCTTGACGAACTGCTTGCGCTTGAGCGTGTCGACCTGCGTAATGCGAGCGAACATCTCGGGGGCAAACGTCGGGATCTGCGGATACTGCACGTGGCGCTTGCCGGAGCACACGGTGTCGCCGATGCTAAAGATGCCCGGGTCGAACAGACCCACGATATCGCCCGCGTACGCCTCGTCCACGATGGCGCGGTCATCGGCCATCATCGACGTGCCCGTGGCAAGCTTGAGCTTGCGGTTGCCCTGCACGTGGAAGGCGTCCATGCCACGCTCGAACTTGCCCGAGCAAATGCGCACAAAGGCGATGCGGTCGCGGTGGTTCTTGTCCATATTGGCCTGGATCTTAAACACAAAGCCGCTAAAGTCATCGCGGCAGGGATCGACCGGTTCGCTGGTGAGCGTATCGGTATAGGCGCGCGGCGTCGGGGCCAGACGCAGGAACTCCTTGAGGAAGGGCTCCACGCCAAAGTTGGTGAGCGCCGAGCCAAAGAACGCCGGGCTCAGCTTGCCGCAGGCCACGGCATCCAAGTCGAGCTCGTCGCCGGCGCCATCGAGCAGCTCGATGTCGTCCATCAGGTTCTTATGGTTCTCTTCGCCAATAAGCTCGTCCATGGAAGGATCGCCCAGCTCGGCCTCGACCTCGGCGACCTTCTTGGTGGCGTTGGCGTGGCCGTCGCCCTCAAAGGCGATAACGCGACGGGTCTGACGGTCGAACACGCCGCGGAAGTTGCGGCCGCTGCCGATCGGCCAGTTCATGGGATACGTATTGATTCCCAGGACATTCTCGATCTCTTCCATGAGCTCAAACGGATCGCGAGCCTCGTGGTCGAGCTTGTTCACAAAGGTGAAGATGGGAATGTGGCGCAGCGTACAGACCTTAAAGAGCTTTTTGGTCTGGGCCTCGACGCCCTTGGCGCCGTCGATGACCATGACTGCGGCGTCGGCGGCCATAAGGGTACGGTAGGTATCCTCCGAGAAGTCCTGGTGGCCGGGGGTATCGAGGATGTTGACGCAGGCGCCATTATAGGTGAACTGCAGCACCGAGGAGGTAACGGAGATACCGCGCTCCTTCTCGATGTCCATCCAGTCCGAGACGGCGTGCTTGGCCGAGCTCTTGCCCTTGACCGAACCGGCGGTCTGGATGCTGCCGGTATAGAGCAGCAGCTTCTCGGTAAGCGTGGTCTTACCGGCGTCCGGGTGGCTGATGATCGCGAATGTGCGGCGCGACGAGATTTCATCCGACAGGCTTGCCATGCGGATCCTTTCTTGCATTGAGTGCATTACGTCGTTGTAACCGCACTATTGTAGCCGCGAAATGCTGCAGCAGGGCACCTATCAGGACAAATTCATCAGTTGGGGTCTTTGTTGCCGGTCGGTGGCAGCACTCCGCAGCAGTTTGTCTCAATCTGTAACATCTAGACGGGTTTTGAGCCTCTACCTGTTACAGATTGAGATGAAAAAACGGACCTGCCAGCAAGATCTCGATCTGTAACAGTTAGACCCGATTTGGCCCTCTTGCTGTTACAGATTGAGACAAACGGATGGGCCCGCCGGCAAAATCTCAAACTGTAACAGTTGGCCGCCCAAAACGGCTCCAGATGTTACAGATCGAGACAAAAGGACCGGCGGGCAAATAACATCTCAATCTGTAACAGCAAGCAACCCAAAACGGACCTAGGTGTTACAGATTGAGATTGTTTTGGAGCAAGCGCGGCGCCGGCGGGCTATTCCACATTTAGCTCTTGCGTAACTGTGCATAGTGTATATATACTGTGCTTACCGGTTATATACACGTGTAGCCCATCAGCTAAGGAGCCGCTGTGGACATCATCCTATCCAATTCGAGTGACAAGCCCATCTACGAGCAGATATCCTCGCAGGTCAAGGCACAGATCCTTTCGGGCGCACTCGCCGCGGGAGCCAAACTCCCGAGCATCCGTGCGCTCGCAAGCGACCTGGGCGTGAGCGTCATCACCACCAAGCGCGCCTACGCCGATCTAGAGCAGCTCGGCTTTATCTGCACCGTGCAGGGCAAAGGCTGCTTTGTCGCCGAGGGCAACCAAGAGCTCTTGCGCGAAAACCAGCTCTGCCATGTCGAAGAACTGCTTGCGCAGGCAGCGACACAGGCAGAAGCCCTGGGCGTCACGCGCGAGAAGCTGCACGAAATGCTCGACCTGGTAGCCCCCGAAACCATGCAGTAGCCATCTGCAAGAAAGGCTATACCATGCAAAACTTGCTAGAACTCAAAGGTGCCTCACGCCGCGTAAGTGACCGCTTTTCGCTGCGCGATGTCACGCTCACCGTAGAACCCGGTCAGATTGTCGGCTTTGTGGGCGCAAACGGCGCCGGCAAGACAACGACCGTCCGCGCCGCGCTCGGCCTCATAAAGCTCGATACCGGCAAGGTGCATCTGTTTGGACAGCACTGCGATGCCGACGCACCCGATGAACAGCAGCGCCGCACGCGCTCGCGCATCGGTCTCGTTCTGGACACGTGCCCCTTCCCTTCCACGCTCAAGGTGGCCGAGGTCGAGGCACTCGTAAGCCCGGCGTACCCCACGTGGAGTCACGAAACGTTTGCTGGCCTTATCGACCGGTTAGGCTTGGAGGCCAAGGCAAAGGTCAAGGACCTCTCCCGCGGCATGGGCATGAAGCTGCAGCTCGCGTGTGCGCTCAGCCACAAGGCCGAGCTGCTCATCCTGGACGAAGCCACAGCGGGCCTCGACCCCATGGCACGCGAGGAGCTGCTCGACGAGCTGCTCTCCTTTGTCGCCGACGGACAACGCAGCATATTGTTCTCGAGCCACATTACGTCTGACCTTGAACGCGCGGCAGACCGTGTTGTCTGCATCGATAACGGCTCGATCGTGTTCGATATGCCGCGCGAGGACATTACCGACCGCGCCGGCATTGCCCACTGCACCCAGGCGCAAGCTGTCGAGCTGATGGCTTGCGTCGAAGGCGCCCGCGTCACCCGTCATGCCTACAGCGTTGACGTGCTGGTCCCCAATCGCCGCGAAGCGCTCGAGGCCTTTCCCGAGATTCCCTGCGACCGGATTTCCATCGATGACTATCTGCGCCTTACGCTGAAAGGAGCCTCCAAATGAAACGCGCCTTTAAGTCCGAGACCGCCATCGCACGCTCGTTTCTCCCGAGCATCGCCGGCGTCGGCCTGTTCATTTTCGTCGTGCTGACCCTTGCCAACGCGACAGACGGCGATTCCGGCATGAGCGCCGGCACCTGCGCGGTCAGCGCCATGTCACCCATTATTATCATGAACTCGCTGGCTGGCTACGATAACCAAAACGGTTGGGAGCGCTATCGGGCAACGCTGCCGTTTTCGCGCAAGGACATCGTCTGCGCACGCTACCTGTGCATTATTGCCTTCTCGACCGTCATGGCATGCGCGGCTACGCTTCTGAACATCCTCGCCCTTCCGCTCTTTGATCACATGGGCATCCCTTCGACAGGCCAGACGGTCTTTGAAATCGCAACCGCCTCGGCGGCATCGATGCTCATCTCCCTCATGATGGTGTTTTTTGCACAGCCGATATTCTTCCGATTTGGACACATGGAGGCGCTGCGCCTTTCCGTCGGCCTGTTTGCCCTGCTTGGCTGCGGCACCATGGCAATGCTGAGCTCCTCCAACCCCATCAGCAACTGGCTCATGTCATTCGCCGGGGCGAATCCCGATCCCGCCGTTATCGGATGTCTGTGCGCCGGAATTGCCGTCGCGGCGTTCATGCTATTCATGGTCAGCTGCACCGTCAGCACCAAGATCTATCGAGCACGCGATCTGTAGCCATGAACGGTATCATCGGACGTGCGCCGTAGATTTGGCGCAGTCGTTCTTGGGGAGGCATTTCACCCATGTCGTGGGTCGCTGCAGCGTTTGCATCGGCTTTCTTTGCCGGCATCACATCTATCCTGGCCAAATGCGGCATTAAACATACCGATTCCGATGTCGCGACCGCCATCCGCACCTGCGTGGTGCTCGTATTTGCCTGGGGAATGGCGGGCGTTTCTGGATCCATCGGAACCATTGGCAGCATCGCGGCCAAGTCTTGGCTGTTCCTCGTCCTCTCGGGACTTGCCACCGGCGCTTCATGGATCTGCTACTTTAAGGCGCTCAGCATTGGAGACGTCAATAAAGTTGTACCGGTCGACAAGATGGGCACCGTGCTCGCCACGCTCTTCGCTATCGCGCTCTTTGGCGAGACAAGCAGTCTGGCCGTAAAGCTTGTCGGGACGGCCGTAATCACCCTCGGCACGTTTTTGATGATCGAGAAGAAGCAATCCACTGGCGTGGGTCAGAAGCAAGATCGGACTTGGCTCGTCTACGCCGTCGGCGCGGCCGTGTTCGCGGCGCTCACATCCATCCTTGCCAAGGTTGGCATCGAAGGAGTCGAATCCAATCTGGCCACGGCGATCCGCACCTGCGTGGTACTAGCCATGGCATGGGCAATCGTTGCCGCCAAGGGAAAACTGGGGCAGGTAGCGCACGTTGACCGGCGTGAACTAACATTTCTCGCAGCATCGGGCATTGCGACCGGCGCATCGTGGCTGCTGTATTACTACGCCATCGCCGCAGGCCAGGTGAGCGTCGTCGTGCAAATCGACAAATTATCGATTGTCGTATCGGTGCTGTTCGCACGACTGGCCTTCAACGAAAAGCTGTCGCATCGAAGCGCCATCGGCCTTTTCCTCATCGTGCTGGGCACCGCCGCGCTCGCGATTTGGAAGTAGCGTCGGTGCCAGGCGAGATTCAGTCCACCCGCAAATCCGTGACGCAGCGCCCACACCGGGCTTGAGATGTTTGTATTGCCCGCGCGCTACCGTGCTACTTGCGCAGCGGCTTGGGCAGCGGAATGCCGGCGGCGATAACGGCGGCGATGATCATGCAGACAATGCCCTTGAGCGGGAAGCACATGAGCAGCAGGCCCACGACCATGACGGGCTGACGCATGACCGCGCCCATCGTCGATGCCGTGCAGACGGCGACGCAAAAGACCGGATCTGCGCCGGTGAGGATGGCAAGGCCGTAGCCCAGGCTTACGCCCGAGAAGATAACCGGAAAGAAGTGGCCACCGCGCCAACCAAGGTTGATGAGGGCGGGCGTCAGCATGGCCTTGACCAGACCGGTCGCGATAAGCACGCCGGCGGGGATGGTCAGATAGGTCTCCATGAGCACGTCGGCCTGAGTCTCGCCGGCAAACATGGTGTAGGGCAGGACCGTGCCGCAGATGGCGAGCGCCAGACCAGCCAGCATTGCCTTAACGACAGGACGCTCTCCTATGGCACGGGCAAACGCTTCGCTCGCGTGCTCAGAGACAAAGTACAGCCAGCCGCAGATTGTTCCAATCAGCGACAGAGGAATGAGCCAGGTAAGCTCCAGGTTGCCCACCACGGCAGCCTCGAACCTCGGCATACCCATGCCGCCGCCCATAAGCTGGCCGAGCAGCAGGTAGGTGCCCAAGCCGCCGGCAATCGCGATGCCGTAAACCACGGTCTTTTGCGCCTTGGGCAGCCTGATGGTGATCTCGCCGGACGTGGACTCATCGTCGGCGTCTTCGCCCTGGCCGTCGGCGCTACCGGCAAGCGGTGCCACAAAGCCAAAGACGGGCGCGGTAAAGAGCGCCGTCAACGCGGCCTGGGTACCCAGCAGCGTAAGCTCCCTAAACTCGGCGCCGAAGCGACGCATGCGGTCGCCGACCCAACTGCACAGACCCGCGATAACGCCGGTCAGGCCGGCCTCCGGTCCAATGCTTCCGCCAAACAGCAGCGGCAGCAATGCCGCGAGCGAAAGCTTGCCCAAGTTGTCGTACGGGTAGCATCCGTCTTGCTTAACCTTAGCCATCACCTGGTTGAGGTCATCGGTCTTGGTGCTCGTAAGCTTTTCGTACAGACCGATCAGCAGGCCGCCCAGCAAGCAGACAAAAAACGGGTACGGCAGAAAGCCAAACGGGCCGCTGGCAAGCTCGGGCGATGCGACGCCCAGCGCGTGCGGAATCTCGGTCCATAGATAGTCGATACCGTGCTCCATCGCAAAAAAGAACAGCCAGACCGCGGCGCCTGCGAACGCACCGGTCACGGCAACGCTAACTAAAAACAGCACACGGTTTTTGGGTTTTGCAAGGTTATCCATCGGGGCCTCCCGTGGTCAAAGTCGGCATGGATACGTTTTATTGTAGAGCGAGCGTTGCCCGAACGAGCCAACCGTCTGCGCCGCAAACGGCACCATTGGGAGTCATAGTGGGGCAGGCTCAAAACTTATCCGTTGATAATCGAGGCAATCTCGCGCAAATCGTCGGCAAAGTAGATGCCATGCTGGCGCTGCGGGCTCGAAAGTCCTTTATCAATCATGTGTCCGAGAAGCGCCTTGAGATCGTTGTAGTAACCGTCCAGGTTATACAGGATGCACGGCGCGCTCAGATGCCCCAGCGACACGGCCGACATGACCTCAGCAATCTCCTCGAGCGTACCCGTCCCGCCGGGAAAGGCAATGAAGGCATCGCCAAGCTCGATCATCTTGGCCTTGCGCTCGGCCATGTCGCTCGTCACGATGAGGTCGTCGATGCCATCGTGCTGAAACTCGGCCTCGATAAAAAAGCTTGGTTCCACGCCCGTCACGTGGCCGCCGGCATCGAGGACGCTATCGGCAAGCGCGCCCATCAAGCCCGACTTGGACCCACCGTATACCAACGCGTGTCCGTTAGCGCCAATCCAATCGCCCAGCCCCTGCACCGCGGGCAGAAACGCCGGGTCATTGCCGACGCTGGCACCCAAGTATACCGTGATATTCATATTCAGTCCCCCTCGTCGTGACGCGCGGCGCCCGTTCTAGCGTTGGCGTCGGCGATATTCGCGCACACGGCGCGATAGGTCGGCAAGCTCGTCACGATCGAGCTCTTCCAAATGCTCCAGATCATCCATAAAGCGCGCCATGGTGTCCTTTTGGCGCATCTTGATGAGCGTATTGCAGTAGTTCACCGCCACGCCCGTGAGCATGGCGATGTAGAAAATGCTGATGACGCTCAAGACGACGGTAATGGCGCGGGCAACCGGCGTCTCGGCCGGAATGTCGCCAAAGCCGATGGTCGAGACCGTTTCAAAGCTAAACCACAGGCCATCGCCAAACGTGAGGGTCGTGGGCTCGGACAGCCAGACGGCCGTCGAGCACAGCAGATAGAAGACGAGGAACAGGCCCGTGATGCGCGCAAAGCCAGCCTGGCGTAACACGTCAGCAAGCGTCCTCAACTTGTTCATCGCGACCCCTTTTCCCAGACGCCCAATCACATTCGCTCGGTATTGTCCCACAACCGGCAGTTAGGGACCTTCCTTTTGTGCCGGCAGTTGGGGACAGTCCCTTTCTGCCGGCACAAAAGGAACATCCCTAACTGCCGGGAGCGACCGTTTAGCGGTGCGGCTGCCCAAGTGCCGGGCGGGACCGTTTAGCGGCTCAGCGGCCGACTAAGCATGCTGAGCTGGTATCCTTATGCGGTATTGTCTCTACTCGATAGGATTGTATGTGAAACCTTCCGCTGTCCTTCGCTTAGCTCTATATCGCACCCTGGCCGTCGCGCTTGCCGCGCTCACCGTACTGAGCGCCACCGTGCCTGCCCCCGCCTTTGCCGTCGACTCCGACCAGCAGGTAAAAACGGTCCGCGTCGGCTGGCTCGTCAACAACGAGGGCTTCCAGGAAGGCACGCCGGGCGAGCGTCTCTCAGGATGGGGCTACGAATACCTCCAGACCCTCTCGTATTACACGAAGGGTTGGCGATACGAATACGTCAGCGGCACCTTCACCGAGCTCATGAACATGCTCGAGGCAGGCGAGATCGACCTCATGCCCAACATCTCGTATTCGGAAGAACGCGAGCAAAAGTTGCTCTTTTCCTCGAACCCCGAGGGCACCGAACGCTACTACATCTACGCCAAGCCCGATCGCGACGATCTGGCCAAGGGTGACCCCCAGGCGCTCCAAGGCCTTACCATCGGCTGCAACTCTGGCGTTATGCAAACCATCGTCGGCCAGCAGTGGCTTGCCGACGAAGGCGTCATCTGCACTTATAAAGAAATCGACACCGGCAGCGCCCTCTTTGAGGCGCTTGCAGACGACGAGGTCGACGCCGTCATCATGAACGACACCATCTCATCGCCCGATGCGTCGCCGATGTTCTACGTGGGCTCGAGCGACTACTATTTTGCCGTCCCCAAAAGCCGCCCCGATTTGATGGACGATATCAACGCCGCCATGACGGTCATTGCCCGCGTCAACCCGCGCTATAACGATGAGGTCAAATCGAGCTACTCTGCCCAAAACAGTGGCTCATCATCGCTCGCCACTGCCGAAACCTCCTGGCTCAAGGCAAACGGCAACACCATCACGCTCGGCTATCTTGTCAACCAGCTTCCCTACTGCACGCAAAATGACGATGGCGAGATGGAGGGATCGCTCACCTCGCTTGCAACTACGCTGCACGACAAGTTTGGCATTACGGTTAAAACCGTCGCATTCTCAAACAACGAGAAGATGGTTGAAGCCCTTTCCGACGGAACCATCGATGCCGCTCTGCCATTCTTTCGCGACTATTGGCTTGCCGAACAGAAGGGGGTCACCCAGTCAAACTCGATGGGAACGGTTTCCCTAACCGCTATTCACGTCAGTAACGACCTAGACAGCGACCTAAAGGACATCGCTTGCACAGAGAACGCGATCATCAACCGGTTTGAGCTCGAAAGCCTCTTCCCCGACGCGACGGTAACCGAATATCCGAATAAAGACGAAGCGCTCAATGCTCTCCGTGTGGGAAAGGCACGTTGCATCGTTGTCCCCAGCACGCGCCTGGAAACCATCCGCGACACCTACGACATCGAGGATTTCGAGACACAGGAACTCACCGACACGGCAGAACTATCGTGTATGATTTCGCGCGGCAAGCCCGAGCTGTTGGGAATCATTAACAAGGGCATCATCAATGCAGGCGAATCGCTCTTTGCAAGCAGTTATTCCCCCACATCGTACTCGGCGCAAGAATCGGACACGTACCAGTTTATCTACCGCAACCGCACCGCCATTGTGACTGTCGCCATCGGCATTTTGTCCATCGGCATCGTCATCCTTGTCTGGTCGCTTTACCGCGCACGGAAGGAACGGCAGAAAGCCGTTGCCGCCAACGCCGCCAAAACCGCTTTCCTCACGCGCATGAGCCACGATATTCGCACGCCGCTCAACGGTATCCTGGGGCTTATCGAAATTGAGGAACTGAACGAAGACGACATACAAGCCGCACGCGAAAGTCGCGCCAAGGCACGCGTCGTCGCCAATCACCTGCTATCGCTGATTAACGACATCCTCGAGATGGGCAGAATCGAGGAGCGCAAGGTAGTACTCGAGCACGAATCATTTAACGTTAAAGAACTGTGCGATGATGCACTCGTACTGTGCAAGCTCCGCGCATCGAGCTGCGGCATAACAATGACAGACGTCAGCGAACCTTACGCCCTCGGCCAATACATGTTCGGCAGTCCCACCCATATTCGACAAATCCTCGTCAACCTGCTCAACAACGGCATTAAATACAACAAGCGCGGCGGAACCGTCACGTTTATGTCGACCATCAAACCGCTCAACGACGAACATGCACTCTTTTGCTTTAGCGTCTCGGATACCGGCATTGGCATGACTCCCGAGTTTTTGAAGCACATTTACGAGCCGTTTGCCCAAGAAGGCGCAGATGCGCGCAGCAAGTTCCAAGGAACCGGAATTGGCATGTCAATCGTCAAATCGCTCCTCGACATGATGGGCGGCACGATTGAGATTTCGAGTGAAGTGGGCGTGGGAAGCACGTTCAACGTCCAGATTCCGCTCGATATCGACAAGAACCCTCAGATACAGGGACGTACGGATAAGCAGGAAACCAGTTGCTCGCTTGCCGGTATGAACGTTCTTTTGGCAGAAGATAACGAGCTCAATGCCGAGATTGCCCAGGCCCTGCTCGAAAGCGAAGGAATCGTCGTAACTCACGCCGCCGACGGCAACGAAGCGGTCGACCTATACGTTGGTCGTCCCGCTGGCAGCTTCGATGCGATCCTGATGGATATCATGATGCCAGGCATGGATGGCTACGAGGCAACCCGCGCGATTCGCCTGAGCGAGAAGGCCGATGCAACCGACATCCCCATCATCGCACTCACCGCCAATGCATTTGTCGAAGACGCCAAGGCAGCACACGATGCCGGTATGAACGCCCACCTGTCCAAACCGCTCGACTTTAACAAGCTCAAAAACATACTCGCTTGCATCAAGAAAAACGGAGCCGTTTCGCTATAGTTTGTGCTCAACCACCATATACAGGTAGAAAGGAAACCAACGATGTTTAGGCCCTTGCGTCGAAAGAAACGTGCGATTTCCGATGAGGCGGCGCGCGAGTTGCTCGCCACCTGCAAGCGCGGAGTCTTTGCCGTTAACGGCGATGATGGCTACCCTTATGCCGTTCCCGTCAACTACTTCTTTGACCCCGAGCACGACAAGATTTATTTCCATGGCGCCAAGGCTGGCCACAAGGTCGATTCACTCAAGCGTGACGATAAAGTCTGCTTTACCGTGTACGGCAACGAGTGGTACAAGGACGATGACTGGGCTCCCTATGTTATGAGCACCGTGGTCTTTGGTCGTTGCCGCCTGGTAGATGAAGCGCCCGCGTTTATCGAGGACAAAGTCCGTCAGCTCGCGCTTAAGTACTACCCTTCTGCCGAAGAAGTCGAGGAGGAGATCGCCAAAGACATAAAGGGCGTCCAACTCTACGAGATTTCGATTGAACATCTTTGCGGCAAGCAGATTCACGAGAAGTAAGCCCTAAAAGCAGGTCTCACAAAGAGCAATATGGCCCGGTTCCTACCAACATTGAAACCGGGCCATATGCTTATGAAGCGTCGGCGGCTATGTGCGCAAGCGCCTCTACGAGCTCCTGTGCACTCACAGGCTTGCTCAGATGCGCGTCCATGCCCGCCTCGCGCGAAAGCCTACGGTCGTCGGCAAAGGCGTTGGCGCTCACGGCAATGATCGGCGTGGTCGCGGCGTCCTCGCGATCGAGCGCTCGAATCTGACGCGTGGCCTCAAGCCCATCGATGCCCGGCATCATGATGTCCATCAGCACCACGTCGTACTCGTACGGCTCGCTCGCGGCAAACGTCTCGACGGCAGACTCGCCGTCCTTAGCATGCACCACGATGGCGCCGGCACGGTCGAGCGTAAACTGTGCGATCTCGGCATTCAGGTCGTTATCCTCTACGAGCAAAACGCGCAGGCCCCGAACTGCATCGACGTCGACCGCATCCACACGAACTGCCTGAGGAATATCGGAGCGCTTGCACTGCTCAAACGGCAGGCGGATGGTAAACGCCGTCCCCTGCCCCAAGGTACTCGTAAAGCTCATGGTTCCGCCCATAAGCTCGACCAGCTGCTTGGCGATAGACGCGCCCAGGCCAGTTCCCGACGAAGCGCCTTCCACCTGTTGCTCCTCGCGGCTAAACGGCTCGTAGAGGTGCTGTTGGAACTCCTCGCTCATGCCAATACCGTTATCGGCGATCGTGTATTCATAGATGGGAACGCCATCTACCGGCTCTACCTCGCGACACGCCAGGCGCACATAGCCGCCCCGACGGTTGTACTTGACGGCATTACCGGCAATATTGACCAACAAGCGCTTGAGGTGCGTCACGCTCACCCGAGCATAGGGATGATCGAGCGTTTGCTGGTCGCAGATAATTGTCACCAGGCGCTCCTCGGCCTGGCGCTCCAGAATATCGCTCACTTCGCGGTTGAGGGCCACCAAATTTGTGGGCACCAGATTCAGGTCAACCTGCCCGCTCTCCAAACGGCTCATATCGAGTGCCTCGTTCGCAAGGTCGAGCAACAAGCCCGATGCCGTCCAGATCTTTGAGCGGCACTCGGTCTGCTTTTGCAAGTCGCCCGCGTTGGCATTGCCCACCTCGACCATACCGCGAATGCCGTTGATAGGCGTGCGCAGGTCGTGACTCATACGACGCAGAAACTCCGTCTTTGCAGAGTTGGCAGACGAGGCCTCGCGCGCTGCCTTTGCCAGCTTGTCGCCATAGTCGCGCTCCTGCACCAACAGGTCGGTCAGGCGTTGGCGCTCTGCATGGCGGCGTACCAACGCTGTTGCGGCTATAGCGCCGCCGTAGAGCACCAACACGCTGGCAACTACAACTGCGACGGTTTCAAAGTAACGCCGCGCGGAAGTGTAGGTGTACACGTAGAATTGGCGTGCTTTACCAAAAGTGCCCAGATACCACTCGCCGTTGGCGTTGACCAAACTAACCTTACCGGCCAGGCAGCGTTCCTTAATACCGTCGACTATGGTGGCGTCTGTCACAGGCAAAACGAATGCGCCCGACGTGGTGGGTTCAACGGCATTAGTCGCAACAACCTTGTCATCGTTTTCGATCACGATATTGCCGCTATCGATGGTTTCATAACCACCGAGCAAGCTCTGCAACTTGAGCGTATTGCTCGCGACCGCCTTGGCACTCTGGTGCCTTACCGCGATAACGACACCCTCGCCGTCCCGCCGAGTCACGCAGCCAATGTCTGCGACCGAATCGTCCGCAAGCGTGATGCGGGCGGAATAGGACTTAAGCGGATGGGCCGCCACCTCCAGCACAGGTGCTTCTTTGAGATGCGCAGCGAGCGATTCGTATCCTACGTCATCCGTCGAGGACTCGGACACCAAGTTGCCCGATGCGTCCGTCACGATCAGCGCGCTCACGTTGAACTGGTCGGCATATTGTTGTAGCGTGGCGTTATCCACCGAGCCGTCGCGCTCCATATCGCGCGCTACCTCTCCGGCAATCTCCATAACGCGAATCAGGGTTTTGGTCGCATAGGCGCTGTTGAACGCATCGTAGGAAAGGCTCTGCGTCGCCACGTAATCGACAACGTTGGCAAAGCGCTGCTCGGCCTGGGCCGTCGTGTAACCGTAGCTCATCATGCCGGCAACAACCGAGAGCGCTATCCCCAACAGAACGGCGAGGAGCCATAGCCGAGCCGAACGATCGCCCCGCTCCTCTACGGTGTGGTCGGGCACATCAATCATGACAGGCCCTCCATATTCAAAAACGGCGAAGGGTCATCAAAGTACTTTGACACCAGGCGTTCCATGGTGCCATCGGCAAGCATTTCTTGGTAGGCATGGGTGAGCTTAACGTCGATGCCGCGCGTGTCGTTGATATCGAAAGCGGTGCCCAGACCAACCTCTAGCAGCGGCTCATTCAAAATGCGATACGTCACGCCATAGTCTTTTTCGTAGGTGAGCAGCGAGGACTCATGCGCGGCGATGGCGTCGACCAGACCCTCGACGAGTGCCGGGTTCAGGTACGAGCGGTCCGAAAAGCTGTAGAGCTCCTTGATCTGCGGAACGTTTTCATTGGTACGGTTGAGCAAAATGTCCTCGGGCTTGGTGGTGGACTGTACCGCCACGACCTTGCCCTCAAGATCGGCAAGCGTGTAGATATCGCTCTCGGGATCGACGGCAACCACCTGGCGGCTTGCGAGGTACGGGCCGGCCCAGCGATACTCGCTTTCGCGACCCGTCATACTAAAGCTACCCATGACGCAATCGAGCTCGCCGCTCGCCAGCAGCTCTTTCTTCTTTTCCCAGTCGATCAGCTGGTATTTTGGCTTGTAACCAATGCGGGCCAGCGCCTCGGTCAAAATCTCGACATCCAGGCCAACGATATCGCCGTACTCATCGCTATACACAAATGGTGGGTAGAGGTCGCTTCCGACGTTGAGCGTCTTAAGGCTGTCGTCTTTGACCTGCGAGGAGGCCGAGTCTTCTAATGCGGATGTCGGGGCTCCGTTATTCGACTCGGAACAGCCAGCTATCGCCACGACAAAGACGCTCACCACTGCAAGCGCAACAAACAACGATATGGCAAGCGGGCGACGAGGCCTTTTCATCGAGCTCCAGACAATCCTGTTTACAGACTCAAGTGAAAAAAATAATAGCAGACGGAACCGCGCTCGCGCTCAATGGTTAACAGGCGCTTTACCATATGGGGCCTTCCGGCCAGCCTGGCAGAAAAGCCCCACGTGCAGCGCTTACTTACCGTGCATTAAAAACGTAGCGGTCCAGGCGCTCACACGCCTCCTTTACCCGCGAAAGCGGCAGTGCCAGATTCACGCGGATGTGACAGGGCCCGTGGAACGGACGGCCGTCCTGATACCCCACGCCCACGCGCGCCCCCTCGTCGAGCAACCACTGAATATCGCGGCCACGCTCGCGACACCACTCGGTGCAGTCCAGAAACACCATGTAGGTGCCCTGCGGACGCGAATAGGACACGCCCTCAAAATGCTCGTCCACGTAATCGCAGAAGTAGTCAATGTTGCCCTGGATGACCTGATTGAGCTCATCGATCCACTCGTAGCCCTGCGGCTGGTAGGCGCCGATAAGCGCATGCATGGAGAGGACGTTCATCTCGTTGTAGTGGGTCTTGTTGGACACGGCGCTCACGCGGTCGCGCAGCGTCTCGTTATAGATGATGTGATAGCTGCCGACCAGGCCCGCCAGGTTGAACGTCTTACTGGGCGCATAGAGGGCAACCGTGCGCATGCGGGCATCCTCGCTCACCGACTGCGTCGGGATATGCTTGTGACCCGGCAGGATGATATCGGACCAAATCTCATCCGAGATCACCACGCAATCGTGCTGGCGATAGATGTCCATGGCACGTTCGATCTCGTCGCGTTCCCACACACGGCCGCAGGGATTATGCGGCGAGCAGAACACCGCGGCATGGATGTGGTTTTGGGCGAGCTTTTGCTCCATGTCCTCAAAGTCCATGCGCCACACGCCCTGGTCGTCGAGTTTAAGCGGGCTGTGGACAATGCGATAGCCCGCGGCCTCGATGGACTTGGTAAAGCCGATGTAGGTGGGACTGTGGACCAGCACCGCATCGCCCGGCTGGACATATGCGCGCAACGTCGACACGACACCGCCCAGTACGCCGTTTTCGTAGCCGATATGCTCAGGGAGCAGGCCTTCGACGCCATTACGGCGGGTCTGCCATTCGATGATGCGGTCGAAGTACTCGTCGCGCGGATTGAAATAGCCAAACATGGGATGCTGGGCGCGCTGAATGATGTACTCCTGGACCGTGGGCACCGTGGCAAAGTTCATGTCCGCTACCCACATGGGGATGCGGTCGAAGCCCTCGTCGGGTGCGTTCGGAGCCATGCCGGGAATTTCTCCCCAGGAGTCAACGGCGATGGCGTCCATGCCGTGGCGGTCGATAAGCGAGGTAAAGTCGTATTTCATGCTGAGCTCCCGTGCAAAGTGATTGTTTTGGTAGGCGTTATTGTCCACCAGCATGGGCGGTTTTGGCATGGGGTTTGGCGTTGAATTTGGCGGGTGCGGACGAGTAGCTGGTTAGTCTCGCGCGTCGTTGATGGCGGTTATCGTCAACCTGGTTCCGTCGACCGTAAACGATATGTCAAGCCCAGCGTAAGCCAAATGGTAAACGCGGTTTGGCTCGTGTTTGCTACCCGCACGGCGCGGATCTTGGCGAAGGACCTCGACCAAGCCGGGGAGCTTTGCAGGCGGGACCGTATCTTTCAGCGCTTGTGGGAACTCAACATCGAGCTCTTGCCACGGCGCGTCCTCAATCCAGCCGCCCGTCGCATCCGGGTGACAGTCGGCAAATGGAATGTAGGGCTTGATGTCGTAGATGGGCGTGCCGTCGCGCAGGTCGGCCCCCAGCACATGGATGATGGGACCATCGTCGGTGAGCTCGACACGATCAAGCTTGACGCAGGTGAGCCCGATGGGATTAGGGCGAAACGGACTGCGTGTGGCAAACACGCCCACACGCTCGGCTCCACCCAAACGCGGCGGGCGCACGGTTTTCGACCATTTTGCGTTGGTGCCGGACCTGTCCTGCGTTTTGGCATCGGCGGCTATGTCCTTAGCCGTGCCGCCGGGCGTTCCGTTTTCGAAGCACCACAGCAGCCATAGGTGAGAGAAAGAATCCAGGCCCTCAACCGCTGCGTTGGAGGCAAATTCCGGCTCAAAGACGATGCGCCCCTGCAGATGGGGCGCCAAAAAACTGTTGCGCGGAATGCCGAACTTCTGCGGCAGGTCGGTATGTATGTGTGCGATAGGTTCCATGCCGGTCATTGTACGGCATGGAGGTGTGGGGCGTTGCGCGCAATTCTTCGCCGCGGTCCCCCGTCGTGCAACCAACGGTTGCTTGGAAGGGCACATGCCGCCGCGTATGCTTAAGCCATCAACCAGCAGAAAGGAGCCGTTATGGCCTTTGCAGAAAAGCTCATTGCTGTCCGTCGCGCCCATCACCTTACCCAGGAGCAGCTCGCCGCCAAGCTCTTCGTCACACGCCAGGCCATCAGCCGTTGGGAACGCGGCGAGGTCACACCGGGCATCGACATGATGAAGCTCATTGCCGCTGTGACCGGCGAGCCACTGTCTCACCTGCTCGAAATGCCCGAGCACTATTGCCAGAGCTGCGGCATGATACTCACGCCCGACGACTGCGCCACCGATGCCGCGGGCACCGCGACCGACCATTACTGCAAGTGGTGCTACGACCACGGCAAGTACACCTACGAGACCACGATGGAGGCCATGATTGAGGATTGCGCCCCGCGCCTGGCACAAAACACCGGTATGTCGCTCGACGAAGCCGTCTCGCTCATGGGCGCCGTGCTGCCGCAACTGGAGCGCTGGCGTACCGTGCAGGAAAACGAGGAGCGCTACGGTGCCGAGGCGCGAGCGCGCTATGGCGACGAGGCCGTCGATGCAGCAAACGAGGCACTGCTGGACATGGACCCCAAGACATGGAACGACATGAAGGAACTTGAACGCGCTATTCTGGGCCAGCTCTCGATCGCCATGGGCGACGGCGAACCGGATGGAAGCGAGGCGCGCAAGCTTGTCGCAATGCACCGTCGATGGATTGGCCTTAACTGGGGACACGAACCCCAAGACGAAGCATACCTGGGCCTCGCCCACGGCTATCTTGCCGATCAGCGCTTTATCGACTACTACGACAAGCCCTGCGGCGCCGGCGCCACGGCGTTTCTGGTTCAGGCGATCGAGTCGCCGTCGGCTCACGCATAGACCGCAGCGGCTTTGGGTATTTCAATCGAAACCTCAACCGATTGGAGACACCATGGCTACTGATCATGAACTCGCGCTCTACGTTATGACTGGCTGCCCGTATTGCATAAAGGTCAAGCGCTTTTTGGCCGATAACGACGTGACCATTCCCGAGCGCAATATCTCGACCGATTCCGATGCCGAGCAGACGCTCATCGCCGTCGGCGGAAAGCGCCAGGTTCCCTGCCTGTTCATTGACGGCGAGCCACTCTACGAATCGAGCGACATCATCGCATGGGTACAGGAGAACCTGCTCTAGCACTCATTGGGGACGCACTTAAATGAGTAGTTTCACTCATTGGGTGTTCCTATAGTTTTGTCAACCGTCGGGGCTACTCCCGGTAGGGCACCCGGTCGCGCATCACGGCGTATATCGCCCTGAGCCGCTTCCTCGCGACGGCCTTGAGCGCCCGCCCGTGCCCCATGCCCCGCGCCCTGCAGGCCCGGTAGCACTCGCCGTAGCGCCCCGAGGACCTCACCAGGCTGTTGCACGAGAAGATCAGCAGGGACTTGAGCCTCGCGTCGCCGCGCCTGGACGCCCTGACCGACCTCACCGACGTGCCGGAGCTCCTCACCCTCGGGGCTATGCCGCAGTACGAGGCCAGGTGGTCGTGGTCCGGGAACCTCCCGATGTCGACCGACACCGCGAGCTGCGCCGCGGTCCTCGGGCCGATGCCGGGCACGGTGAGCAGGCACGCGTAGGTCTCGTCGCCCTCGAGCAGCGCCGCCGTCTCGGCCTCGAGGGCCCCGGCCTCGTCGAGGGCCTCCGATATCCGGGCGGCCAGGAACCTGACCTGCCTGTTCTCGGCCTCGACGAGCGCCGGCGGGGGCGCGGTGGAGGCGGCCGCGGCCTCCCCGGCGGCCTCGGCCCGCGGGCCCCCGGCCCCGGAGCGGGCGATCCCCCACGC
>CABQHT010000012.1 GCA_902464035.1 uncultured Collinsella sp.
CTTAGAGGTCCTCGCGCCAGAAGGGCATGCTCATGCAGCGCGGGCCGCCGCGGCCGCGGGAGAGCTCGGCGGAGGGCACGACGAGAAGGTCCAGGCCCTCCTTGTACAGCACGTCGTTGGTGACGGTGTTGCGGGCGTAGACGCAGATCTTGCCGGGCTCGACGCACAGGGTGTTGGAGCCGTCGTTCCACTGCTCGCGGGAGGCCGCGATCGGGTCGCCGCCGCCGCAGGGGATCAGCTTGACCTGGTCGACGCCGGTGGCGTCCTCCAGGACGTGCTCGAGGGTGTCCTCGATCAGGCGGATGTTCACGTCGCCCGGGTTCTTGCCGGCGGTCAGCTCGTAGACGCGCAGGGTGCCCATGATGGCGGGGTGGATCGTGAACTTATCGACGTCGATCTGGGTGAAGACCGTGTCGAGGTGCATGAAGGCGCGCGAGACGGGGATGTCGAAGGCCAGGATGCGCTCGACCTTGGAGTCGGAGTTCCAGAAGATGTTCTGGGCCATGACGTCGATAGCGGCGGCCTGGGTGCGCTGGGAGATGCCGACGGCGAGGGTCTTCTCGTTGATGTTCAGCACGTCGCCGCCCTCGGTGTGGAACTGGCAGTCGCGGCGGAAGTACAGGGAGACGTCCTTGTAGTCGGGGTGGTACTTGAAGACGTACTTGCCGTACAGGGTCTCGCGGTTGCGGGTGACCGAGTACATGCGGTTGAGGTTGACGCCCTCGCCGACGACCGCGAACGGGTCGCGGGTGAAGTAGAGGTTGGGCATCGGGTCGATGATCAGGTCGGACTCGGACTCGGAGTTGACCAGGGAGTCGAGGGTCGTGGACGCCGTGAGGGGCATGTCGATCTCGGCCTTGGTCATGCCGGCCATGGTCTTCTTGACGAACTCGAGGTTGTCCTCGATGGAGTCCAGCTTCTCGCGGACGATCTGCGGCATGTGCTGGCCGCGGATGCCTGCCTCGGCGATGTACTGGTCGGTGAACTCGGCGCGGGCGCCGGGGACCTGGTCGAACACCTCGGCGACGAGGTTCTCGAGGTAGAGGACCTCCACGCCCTGGTCCCTCAGGATCTGGGCGAAGGTGTCGTGCTCCTGCTGTGCGACCTCCAGGAACGGGACGTCGTCGAACAGGAGTCGCTCGAGCTCGTCGGGCGGCAGGTTGAGGAGCTCGTCGCCGGGACGGTGCAGGCAGACCTTCCTGAGCTTGCCGATCTCGGAAGGCACGTGCAGACCTTTCGTCATGGCCTCCTACCTTTCTTTCGGGCCCCTGTCAGGGCCGATTCGTTAGCGCCCCTCCGTGTGAGGCGTTATTGCTGACGACATATTTATATCCAAAATCAGTCCATACTTCCACCTCGCCCCCGAACGGTTTTATATGAGGGGTGAACGGCATACACATATACTTCACGCATGGCACACTTTGATTTAATAAAGTTTATTTACGTGCTAAAACGCGTTTTCAATCCAAATAGCAAATGGAACTTAACTTTATTAAACCACCCTCAAATTGCATATTTCTAATAAAGCTATGAATAGAATTAGCGATTCATGCCGCGTCTCAACCATTTTCATTTTTATTCAGAAAAAAGTTTGTCCTATTCATTTCTGGTAAACAAATTACCGTTTACCAGACGCTTGATACCGTTCACCGGAAGCTCAGTATAAGGCCCAGCGGATACCGGCTCGCTTTACGGCCCCATTTGTAACAACTTGACTTCTCGGTATAGAAAAACGAACCCGCTTCCCCTAGGGAAACGGGTCCGTTTTCGATTATCTTCGGCCAATTTGGATAAGGCCCTCGAAGATCGTCGGAATCCTAGCGATCGAACTCCGCCAGCGCCTCGCCCAAAAGCCTCAGGCCCTCGCGAAGAACGTCCTCGCTCGCGCAGTAGCCCAGGCGTGCGCCGCAGGGGAGCTCAAAGCGGCTGCCGGGAACCAGCAGCACTCCCCTCTCAGCCAACAGGCGCTTGCAGAACTCCTCGTCGTCCTCGGGAATATCCAGCTGGATAAACGAGGTGGACACGCCCTGCGGGGCCGTCCAGGACACGCGATGCTGCGTATCGATCCAAGCCTGCGCGATATCGCGGTTGCCAAACACGATCTTGCGGTTGCGCTCGAGAATCTTGTCCTTGTGCTCGAGCACGTAAGTCGCCAGGGCGTCGTTGAACACGCCGCCGCAGATCATGGTGTAGTCGCGATACGTGCGGATACGGTTGGACACCTCTTCGTCGGCCACGACCCAGCCCACGCGGGCCGCAGGCGTCGAATAGGTCTTGGACACCGAGTTGGTGACGATGGCCTTCTCGTACACGTCGACCATCGACATAAAGGAGTCAGTGTTTTCGAGCGGCAGGTACACCTCGTCGCACAGCACGTAAGCGCCCACCGAGCGGGCGATCTCGGCAATCTGGCCGAGCTTATCGGCATCGAGTACCGTACCGATGGGATTCGATGCGTTGTTGATGCAGATGAGCTTGGTATTGGGGCGTACCAGACGCTTGAGCTCCTCGATATCGGGCTTCCAGCCGAGCTCCTCGCGAAGCTCCCAGTACTCGACCTCGGCGCCAAGCGTGCGCGGAATCTCGTAGAGCGGCGCATAGGAGGGCCACTCGGCGATGACATGGTCGCCGGGCTCGACCACGGCCATGATGGCGTTGAGGTTCGCGCCCGTGCAGCCGTTGGTCTGCAGGATGTGGTCGGGATTGACCTCGCGATGGTAGAGCTTGGCGACCTCGGCCTTAAAGTCAGGCGATCCCTCAATCCAGCCGTAGTTCATCTTCTCGCGGTCCAGGCGCTCGTAGAACGTGGCACCTTCCTGTTCGTCGAGCGCGCGCAGCTCGCCCATGGTGAGCGACGAGATCGTCGACTGGGCGATATCCCACGTGGCACTCTTCTCCCAAACGTTGAGCCACTCCTCAACGCCGATTGTCTTGATATCCATAGCTAGACTCCTGACAAAAGTGGTCGTCCAATCGTACTGGCGTTTCTCATACAAGTTTGGGGCGGTGCGAAAACCCGCACCGCCCCAATGGGAGACATCTAATGGCAGCTAGATGTATGTATTAAGACCTGTACGGGTCTTTGAAGACCTTAGAGGTCCTCGCGCCAGAAGGGCATGCTCATGCAGCGCGGGCCGCCGCGGCCGCGGGAGAGCTCGGCGGAGGGCACGACGAGAAGGTCCAGGCCCTCCTTGTACAGCACGTCGTTGGTGACGGTGTTGCGGGCGTAGACGCAGATCTTGCCGGGCTCGACGCACAGGGTGTTGGAGCCGTCGTTCCACTGCTCGCGGGAGGCCGCGATCGGGTCGCCGCCGCCGCAGGGGATCAGCTTGACCTGGTCGACGCCGGTGGCGTCCTCCAGGACGTGCTCGAGGGTGTCCTCGATCAGGCGGATGTTCACGTCGCCCGGGTTCTTGCCGGCGGTCAGCTCGTAGACGCGCAGGGTGCCCATGATGGCGGGGTGGATCGTGAACTTATCGACGTCGATCTGGGTGAAGACCGTGTCGAGGTGCATGAAGGCGCGCGAGACGGGGATGTCGAAGGCCAGGATGCGCTCGACCTTGGAGTCGGAGTTCCAGAAGATGTTCTGGGCCATGACGTCGATAGCGGCGGCCTGGGTGCGCTGGGAGATGCCGACGGCGAGGGTCTTCTCGTTGATGTTCAGCACGTCGCCGCCCTCGGTGTGGAACTGGCAGTCGCGGCGGAAGTACAGGGAGACGTCCTTGTAGTCGGGGTGGTACTTGAAGACGTACTTGCCGTACAGGGTCTCGCGGTTGCGGGTGACCGAGTACATGCGGTTGAGGTTGACGCCCTCGCCGACGACCGCGAACGGGTCGCGGGTGAAGTAGAGGTTGGGCATCGGGTCGATGATCAGGTCGGACTCGGACTCGGAGTTGACCAGGGAGTCGAGGGTCGTGGACGCCGTGAGGGGCATGTCGATCTCGGCCTTGGTCATGCCGGCCATGGTCTTCTTGACGAACTCGAGGTTGTCCTCGATGGAGTCCAGCTTCTCGCGGACGATCTGCGGCATGTGCTGGCCGCGGATGCCTGCCTCGGCGATGTACTGGTCGGTGAACTCGGCGCGGGCGCCGGGGACCTGGTCGAACACCTCGGCGACGAGGTTCTCGAGGTAGAGGACCTCCACGCCCTGGTCCCTCAGGATCTGGGCGAAGGTGTCGTGCTCCTGCTGTGCGACCTCCAGGAACGGGACGTCGTCGAACAGGAGTCGCTCGAGCTCGTCGGGCGGCAGGTTGAGGAGCTCGTCGCCGGGACGGTGCAGGCAGACCTTCCTGAGCTTGCCGATCTCGGAAGGCACGTGCAGACCTTTCGTCATGGCCTCCTACCTTTCTTTCGGGCCTTACTGGCCGAATGTATCAGCGCCCCTCCATTTGGGACGCTGCTTGCTGACAGCTCTAGTTATATCCAATTTCCACCCGCAATTCCACCTCACCCCCGAACGGTCAGCAAAGTACGATGAACGGTATATCGCATGTGATTCCCCCATGATATACTTCGGCGTTCTAAAGTAACTTTTCTAAGGTAAACGCTCTTTTTTCTCAAAAATCATTCGCAATTACAACTCCAATCTTTCGATTAGGAATTGCATATCTAAAACGGTTTTATGTATATAAATGACGCTTGTTCGTGTTTCTGTCTGTATTCGATGATATTCAGCTACCTATCATTCTTATTCACACATACTCACCAGTTGAGTGAGGATATAGACCGTTTTTTCACAACGTGACGGGTGTCAGCTCTATGGCTTGTCAGCGTAAGAAGTAGGTAAAGATACCGTTCACGCGATACGTCCGTGCCATAGGTCGACTAAATTGAGACAATAGTGAATAGTGTTAGGCAACCGTCCCCTGTGGGGACTGAACGGACAGATGCATATGCCGAGCAAAATCGAAAAGAAGCAAGCCGCCGCAAAGCTGCGCAAACCGCCGCGCGACTTCTCGTACACGCAGAACCGAGAGCTCAGCTGGCTACGCTTTGACAACCGCGTGCTCGACGAAGCCTTCGATGAGTCCGTGCCGCTGTTCGAGCGCCTAAAGTTCGTCTCGATTTTCGAGTCCAACCTCGACGAGTTTCTCATGGTGCGCGTGGGCGGCCTGTCCGATCTGGCAGAGCTCAAAAAACAGCCTGTCGACAACAAGAGCAATATGACCGCCTCCGAACAGGTCGATGCCGTCATGGCCGAAATGCCCGGGCTCCTTACCCGATGGGAGTCCATCTTTAAGAGCATCGAGGGCAAGCTCGACGCCCTGGGCGTTCACCGCGCGCGTGTCGATTCGCTTACGCCCGAGGAGCGCACCTTTGTAACCCGCTACTTCCAGGCCTACGTGTCGCCGGTCATCTCACCGCTGGTGATTGACCCGCGTCACCCCTTCCCCAACCTGCGCAACGGTGCACTCTACCTGGCTTGCGGCCTGGACGGTGTCACCGACGAGGAGAGCCTGCTGGGTCTCATCGAGATTCCCGCCTCGATGAACCGCGTGGTCGAAATCCCCTCGCCCACCGGCACCTACTCCTACATCTTGCTCGAAGACGTCATCCTCGCCTGCCTGGACAGTTGCTTTGGCTCCTATAAGCCGCTCGACCGCGCGCTCATCCGCGTCACCCGCAACGCCGACATCGATCCGGACGGCGAGGGCGTCGAGGAAGAAGAGGACTACCGCCAGCACATGAAGCGCATCCTCAAGAAGCGCCTGCGTCTGCAGCCGGTAGTGCTCGCGGTCTCGGGGTCGCTCGAGAAGGCGACGCTCAAGACCATCCGCAAGGCGCTCGAGCTTTCTCGCCGCTCGGTCTTTACCTGCGATATCCCGCTCGACCTGGGCTACGTCTTCGGCATTGAGGGCAAGATTCCCGAGCATCTACGCAACGAGCTGCTCTTTACGCCGTTTAAGCCGCAGCCCAACCCCACCATCGACATGTCCCGTTCCATCCGCGAGCAGGTGCTGCAGCACGACAAGCTGCTCTTTTACCCTTACGAGGCCATGAATCCGTTCTTGGACCTGGTGCACGAAGCAGCCTACGACCCCGAGTGCATCTCGCTGCGCATCACGCTCTACCGCGTGGCCAAGCAGAGCCGCCTGTGCGAGTCGCTGATCGATGCCGCCGAGAACGGCAAGGAGGTCACGGTGCTCATGGAGCTCCGCGCCCGCTTTGACGAGCAGAACAACATCGAGTGGGCCGAGCGCCTGGAAGAGGCCGGCTGCACCGTCATCTACGGCTCTGAGGGCTTTAAATGCCACTCCAAGATCTGCCAGCTCACCTATCGCGAGGGCATGGCGCTTACGCGCCTGACGCTGTTGGGCACCGGCAACTTTAACGAAAAGACGGCCAAGCTCTACAGCGACTTTATGCTCATGACCGCCCATCCCGGCATCGGTGAGGACGCCAACCTGTTCTTCCGCAACCTGTCACTGGGCAACCTGCGCGGCGATTACCGCTTCCTGGGCGTGGCGCCCGTCGGCCTCAAGCCGCTCATCATGCGCGGTCTGGACCGCGAGATTCAGCGCGCCCTTGCCGGCGAGCCCGCCCGTGTGTTCTTTAAGCTCAACTCGCTCACCGACCGCGAGGTCATCGACAAGATCGCCGAGGCATCGTGCGCAGGAGTCCGCGTGGACATGATCATCCGCGGCATCTCGTGCCTCAAGCCCGGAGTTCCGGGCAAGACCGAGAACGTGCACGTCCGCTCCATCGTCGGACGCTTTTTGGAGCACGCCCGCGTGTACGCCTTTGGCGTGGACTCGGACATGATCTATCTGAGCTCGGCAGACATGATGACGCGCAACACCGAGCACCGCGTGGAGATCGCCTTCCCCGTGCTCGACCCCACCTGCCGCGCCCTGGTACACGAGTACATGGGCATGCAGCTGCGCGACAACGTGAAGGCCCGCAGCCTGACGAGCGACGGCACCTGGGTTCCCGTGGAGCGCAAGGAAGACGAGAAGCCCTTCAACTCGCAAGAGGCCCTGCTGGAGCGCGCCTATCGCAACGCCGAGGCCGCCGCGCAGCAGCGTGCGCAGGAGAAGGAACGTGTGGCCGAGGAAGCTATTCAGGCTGGGCACGAAGCAATTATCGAGCCTGCTTCCGAGCCGGAAGCTGCCGTCGCCTCCCCCGCGGCAGAGCCCGAGCCCGTTGCTGAGCCGCAGACTACGGTGGAAGCTGCGCCGGAGCCCGAACCCGCTGCTGCCCCCGAGCCGCAGCCAGCAGCGCCCGAGGTCCAGAAGGTCCAGGCGACCGTCATTGAGCCCGAGCCCGCACCTGTACCTCAGCCCGAGCCGCAGGTCACCAAGCCCGCACCCGAGACGAGCGCCCGTCGCGATAAGCCCGCCGGCAAGACCAAGGCCATCGAGCGCCATCGCCCCGGTCGTGTGCGCATGGGCCTGGGCCTGATCGGCCTGGGTCTTAAGACGCTCATTACCGGCAAGACGAAATAGTCGTTTGTAGAAGCAGTTTGTAGAAGCGCCCCGCATTTGAGGAAAGCCTCGGATGCGGGGCGCTTTTCCCTGCTACCATGGTGCGAACAACAACACGAATGACAGGCAGGGATATGAAGCTCACTATAGAATCGATGACCTACGGCGCCGATGGGCTGGCGCACGCCGACAACGGCAAGGCCGTCTTTGTGCAGGGCGCCGTGGCAGGCGACACCGTCGAGGCCGAGGTCGTACAGGACGGCAAGTCGTTCATGCGCGCCCGCACGACCGAGATTCTGGAGCCGAGCCCCGATCGCATTCAGCCCCCCTGCCCCTTCGTTGGCATCTGCGGCGGTTGTTCGTGGGGCAATCTCTCACGCACGGCACAGCTTGCCGCCAAGGAGCAAAACCTGCGCTCCACGCTCGAGCGCATCGGCAAGTTCGCTCCTGAGCAGGTCGATAAGTTAGTACAGCCCATCTGCCACACCAAGGACGACTGGGGCTACCGCAATAAAATCGAGCTCGAACCGACCGTCGTCAACGGTCGCGTGCGCCTTGGCATGCACGGTGTCGACCCCAGCAAAATCGTGACCGTCGATGCGTGCCCGCTGTTCGATAAGCGCTTCCCGAAGGCGCTCAAATCGGTCGTCGGCGCACTCAACTATCTAAGCGGCGGCCATGACTTGGGGCTCGAACGCGTGGGCATTCGCGCATCGCGCCGCACCAAGGCACTCGAGGTCGCACTCTGGACACCCACAGGCTCTTTTCCGCGCTCGCAAGTCTCCCGCGTGCTGGCGGACGCCGCTCATCCCACGAGCATCGTGCGCGTGATGAGCAAGGGCGAGAAGAAGGCCCGTCGCGTCTCCAAGGTCGAAATGCTCGCCGGAGAGGGCTCATGGACCGAGAATATCGCCGAGGGTCAGATGCGCTTGTCTGCCCCGTCTTTTTTCCAGGTCAACACCAAGGGTGCCGAGATTTTGATCGAGCTTGTCATGGAAGCGCTCGACCCGCAGGAAGACGAGCTTGCCGTGGACCTGTACTGCGGCGCCGGAACCTTTACCCTGCCGCTCGCCCGCCGCTGCGACTTCGTCGCCGCCGTCGAGGCCTACGGCCCGGCCGTGCGCGACCTGCGCCGTAACCTGGAGATCAACAAGCTTGATAACGTCGACGTCATTGGCGGAGACGCGGTGCGCGAGTTCCCCGACCAGGATGCCGACGTCTTGGTGGTCGACCCGCCGCGCGCAGGCCTCGCTCCCGAGGCGATCGACCTTATCGCCAGCACGAGTGCTCGCGATGTCGCCTACGTGAGCTGCGACCCGGCCACCCTGGCGCGCGATCTCAAACGCTTTGTCGAAGAAGGCACCTTCTCCCCCGTCAAGATCACGCCGGTCGACCTGTTCCCGCAGACCTTCCACTGCGAAACCGTTGTCCACCTCAAGCGCAACTAGCCACTTAACCATTGCCCGGAAAAATCATTCGGCGATTGAGCGTGGCAAGCGGAGGTCTTCGGGGTATAAGACGGCTAATTGTATGCCGCCTATGAAAGGAACCCTCATGCCCAGCGTTGCCGTTCTCGCCGCCGATGGCTTTGAAACTATTGAATGCTTGACCATGGTCGATGTCATGCGTCGCGGCGGCGTGCGTGCCACGCTCGTCTCGATCATGCCCACGCGTGAGGTCGTGAGCTCGCTGCAGATCCCCGTGACCTGCGATGCGCTCTTTGATGAGATCAACTTTGACGAGTACGACTGCGTCGTGCTGCCCGGCGGCCTGCCCGGTGCCACCAACCTGCGCGCCGATCAGCGCGTCTGCGACGTGGTCTGCGAGTTCGCCGCGACCAAGCACGTTGCCGCCATCTGCGCCGCCCCATTTATCCTGGGCGAGCTCGACCTACTCGAGGGGCGCCAGGCCACGTGCTTCCCTGGCTTTGAGAAAAGCTTCCCCGAAGGCGCCTATACCGGCGAGAAGGTTACGCAAGACGGCAACATCATCACCGCCAGCGGCATGGCCCAGTCGCTCCCCTTTGCGCTTGAGCTGCTGCGCACACTCGCCGGCGACAAGGCCGTCGAGAAGGTCGCCGAGGGCATTCAGCTATGATTTTGGCTTCGCAATCACCGCGCCGCATCGAGTTGATGCGCGAGGCGGGCTATGACATTCGCGTGATTCCCGCAGATATCGACGAAACGCCTTTTGATGGCGAAGCTCCGCTTACACTCGTCGAGCGCTTGGCGCGTGCCAAAGCCGCTGCCGTCACGGCCGAACATGCCGAGCCCAACGAACTGACCGTCGCGGCCGATACTATTGTCACCTTCGATGGCAAGATTCTGGGCAAGCCGGCAACCGAGGACGAGGCGCGCACCATGCTCCGCGAGCTTTCGGGCCGCACGCACCAGGTCGCAACCGGCGTCTGCATCGTTAAGGCAGGCGACACGGCCGCTCCGCATGCCGCCGAGAGCCTGTCGTTTGTCGATGTGACCGACGTGACGTTCTATGAGCTTACCGAAGAGCAGATCGAGCGCTATGTTGCCTCCGGCGAACCCATGGACAAGGCCGGGGCCTACGGCATCCAAGGCACAGGCGGCCGCATGCTTGTGCACGATATTTCGGGTGACTTCTACAACGTGGTGGGCTTGCCCATCGCTCGCGTCGCACGCGCGATTCAAAAACTCTCGTAATTGCATCTGGCGCTGGGTATCCCCCAGCGCCTACAATTTTGCCGTACCGTACGGATCCCGACCGGGCATAAGGCCCGGCGGAAAACCGATAGGAGAAAACATGGACACACTGCTCGAAGCCATCGATGTTTGCAATGTCGATGGCTTTTGCTTTGGCAACTATACGGACGAGGAGGCTGGCACCGGCTGCACCGTAATCGTGGCGCCCGAGGGTGCCACCGGTGGCGTTGACGTACGTGGTGGCGCTCCCGCTTCGCGTGAGACCGACCTGCTGCGTCCCGAAAACACCGTTGACAAGGTCCACGCCGTCTGCCTTTCGGGCGGATCGGCCTTTGGCCTCGAAGCCGCAAGCGGCGTGGCCCGCGAACTCGAGAGCCGCGGCATTGGTCTGCCCGTCGGCCCCACGCAGGTGCCCATCGTGTGCTCCAGCTGTATCTTCGACCTTGCCTTTGGCGACCCCACCGTACGCCCCGACATTGAGGCCGGTATCGCCGCCGTGCGCGAGGCGCTCGACCACACCCCTGCCTCGCTCGAGCAGGGCAACGTGGGCGCCGGCACAGGCGCCACCGTAGGTAAGCTCATGGGACCTGCCACCTGCATGAAGGCCGGCCTTGGAGCCGCCGCCGTGGCACTCGGCCCCGTCAAGGTGGGCGCCGTGGTCTCGGTCAACGCCTGCGGCAACGTTGTCGACCCCTTCACCGGCGAGCGGGTCGCCGGTATGCGCGCCGCAGCCGATAGCGACCAGATCGTCGACATGGAACTCGCAGCCTTTGCCGCCGCCGGATCCATGCAGATGCCGCTCGACCGCACCAACACCACCATCAGCTGCATCGTCACCAACGTGGAGCTCACTAAGGCCCAGGCCACCAAGGTCTCTCAGATGGCCGCAGACGCCTACGCACACGCCATCCGTCCCACGCACACCACCAACGACGGCGACACCATCTACACCCTCGCCAGCGGCAAACTGGGCGCCCAGGCAAGCGCCGCCGTTCCCCTAGACCTGCTGGGCATGCTCGCCGTAAGGGCTTTGCAAACCGCCATCGTAAACGGAGCCAAAACCGCCAAAACCTCCCACGGCATCCCCGGCGCCGCGAAGTAAACTAGCTCGTCCGGTTGCCCAGTGGGTCTTGGTTATGTTTGCTGCTCTACAGTCCTGGCTCGCACGAAGAGCGCATTAAGTGCTCTTCGGCTCGTGCGGAACTCGCGACAAACATAACCAAGACCCACCGGGCAACCTACCAACCAAAATCTTTTCAGCCCAGGCCCCTGTGTACCGCGCGTCTAAGATTTTCAAATTCAAATAACCTGACAATCGATTCTTATAGCAGAGGCCCCTTGGCCTTTAGTTTGATACAAGTTCCGCACGAGCCGGAAAGCACTTAATGTGCTTTCCGTGCGAGCAGGACTGTTCGCAGTAGCAAACTAAAGGCCAAGGGGCCCAGTCAACCTATCAGCAGCGATTACTCAGCAGCTAGTTGAATTTGAAGATCTTTGAGGCAAGACGGTATAGGCCGAGTGTGGTTTTGTCTCCGGCACGACCGCGGAGGTTGGTGAAGAAGCCGACCACACCGTAACGTGCACGACGATACATACGCTCGTCATAGGCCTTCAAATCATTCCACAGCGTCTTCAGACGCTCATCGGCACAATCCTCGTCGGAAAGCTTGGTGAGCACCGAGCAGATCGCCATCATCATGGTGAAGTAGCCCATCATGTACGAACGCAAACGCGACGACTCGACATCGCTGTACAGGTGGTACGACTCCATCATGATACGCGTAACACGGAACTGCTGGTCCAGACGCTTGACCATCGTGGCCTCGTTGACACTCTGGCCCTCGCGACCGATAAAGTAGCGATAGAGGTCGATGTCGGCGTAGTACATGGTCTTGCAACGCGGCAGCGGCACGTAGGCGTAGATGTTGTCCACATAGAACGTGTGCGGCGGCATGGGAAGGTTGGACTCGCGCAGCACATCCGTGCGATAGCACAGGCTGTGCATGAGCAGATTCTGGTCCAGGCGGAAATGGCCGATCTGGTCCCAGGTAAAGATCTTTTTTCGAGGCAGGGCAAACTTGTAACCAATGGCCGTATGCGTACCCTCGTAAACCTTCTCGTACACGTAGTTCGAGATAAACAGGTCAACGCGCTGGTCGCGCTCTTCAAAGCCGCGCAGAATCGACAGCATGGTCGAAAGGGCAGCGCCGTCAAGCCAGTCGTCCGAGTCGACAACCTTGTAGTAGGTGCCCTGCGCCTCGCGCAGACCCGAAAGGACGGCAATACCGTGGCCGCCATTCTCCTGGTGCACCGCGCGGATGATTCCAGGATAACGGGCCTCCC
The DNA here is from genome assembly GCA_902464035.1 of uncultured Collinsella sp. GTDB lineage: Bacteria > Actinomycetota > Coriobacteriia > Coriobacteriales > Coriobacteriaceae > Collinsella. Next base: position 12,443 of record CABQHT010000012.1, read on the forward strand.
ACTCGTCGGCCTTGGCGGCCGTCTCATCCTTGGAGCCGTCGTCCACCACGATAATCTCGATATCGGTGGCATAATTGCTCCCCTCCAAGATGGAGGTGATGCAATGGTCCATGTCCTTAGCGGCGTTATACGAGGGAATACCGAATGTTATGACTTTATGCATGGCAGGCGATAATCTCATCCGAAAGATCGAGGGCGGAATTGGTCACGGCATCCATATCGTAGTAACGATACTCGGCCAGACGACCCACCGGGTGGAAGTTTGTCAGGTTCTGGACGCGCTCAAGATAGCGCTCATAGAGCTCACGGTTCTCGGGCTCAAGAATGGCGTAATACGGCGTCTCGCCCGAGCCGGGCGTATAGGCCTTGGAGTACTCCTTCATGATGGTGGTCTTGCCGGGCAAAACCTGACCGGTCATGTTCTTGAACTCGGTGATGCGCGTGTAATCCTCGCTCGTGGTGTAGTTGACGGTGCCCACGGGCTGGAACTGGTCCATATCGAGCGTCTCGAACTTCATGTCGAGCGTGCGGTACGGCAGCGCGCCCAGGTCGAGGTTGAACAGCTCATCGAGCGGACCGGTATAGACAATCTCGCCGCCGTAGACCTTGCCGTCGACCTTGACGGTTGTCTCGTCGATCTCGAAGAGATCGCGAGCATCCACGTCGCAGAACACATCAATCAGGTCGTGGTCGAGCATGTGCTCAAACAGCGCCGTGTAGCCATCCTGCGGCATACCCTGGAAGGGAGCTTGCGGGAAGTAGCGGTCATCGTCGCCCACAAAGACGGGAACGCGACCGGTGATCGAGGGATCGATCTGGTCGGGCGTCTGGCCCCACTGCTTCATGGTGTAATGCAAAAAGACGTTCTCGTAGACATAATCGGCGACCTCGGCCAAGTCGGGGTCGTTCTTCTTACGCAGCTCCATGATGGGCACCTTGACATCCTTGCCAAAGGTCTCCACGAGCTTCTGATACAGCTCCTCGCCGCGCTCATCACCAAAGGCGAGCTTGAGACTCGCATGGTTGAAGGGCACGGGCATAAGGGTGCCGTTGATGTTGGCGAGCACCTTGTGCTGATAATCCGTCCACTTGGTAAAGCGCGACAGGAAATTGTGCACGCGCTCGTTAAAGGTGTGATAGATGTGCGGACCGTACTCGTGGATCAGGATTCCGGCCTCGTCAGTGCAGTCATAGGCATTGCCCGCAATGTGGCTACGGCGCTCCAAAACGGCGACACGATAGCCGATGGTCTCGGCAAGACGGCGGGCGCAAACGGCACCGGCATATCCAGCACCGACGACAATCATGTCGTACGCGCCGGCGTTAAAGCCTTCAGGCAGGCCTGAGGTAATCTGCATCGATACTCCTTGTCAAAAGCCACGGGCTCGTTAGCTGGGCTTTTCTCGAACATTCTTCGAGACATATTTATCAGAGCGATTATAGCGCTAATGCGTCCTATAATGAGCTTGCCACACAAGGAAAGCTCAAGCACCGCGGCGTACATAATTGAAAGGTAAACCCGCTAGCAGCGGGTTTATTCGTGAACAGCCGGGCGCCTGGAGCTTAGCGAACCGCTTGCAAGGAGTAACATGAGCGATTTCCTAAACCGTATGAAGTCTGCCGCCAAGGCCGACCTTAAGACCATCGTCCTGCCCGAGGGCGAGGATCCGCGCACCATCGTCGCGGCCAACAAGATCATCGAGGAAGGCCTGGCCAACATCGTCATCCTGGGCGATCCCAACGAGATCAACGTTCCCGGCGCCACCGTCATCGACCCGCGCAATGCCGAGAAGCACGAGGAGTACGCGCAGAAGTTTGCCGAGCTCCGCGCCAAGAAGGGCGTTACCATCGAGCAGGCTCGCGCCCAGGTGATGGACGCCACCTACTTTGGCACCATGATGGTCAAGATGGGCGACGCCGACGGCCTGGTCTCCGGCGCCTGCCACTCCACCGCCGATACCCTGCGCCCCGCGCTGCAGATTCTCAAGACCGCCCCGGGCACCAAGCTGGTCTCGGCCTTCTTCGTGATGTGCACCGACACCTCGCAGTTCGGCACCGACGGCACGCTGATCTTCGCCGACTGCGGCCTCAACATCAACCCGTCCTCCGACGAGCTCTCCGAGATCGCCATCGCCTCCGCTCACTCCTGGTCCACCTTCATGGGCAACGTTGAGCCGCACGTGGCCATGCTCTCCTACTCCACCATGGGCTCCGCCGGCGGCGAGGTCGCCAAGAAGGTCCAAGAGGCCGTGAAGTTCTGCAAGGAGAAGGCTCCCGAGCTCGCCATCGACGGCGACCTGCAGCTCGATGCCGCTATCGTCCCCACCGTCGCCCAGCTCAAGGCTCCCGGCTCCTCCGTTGCCGGCAAGGCCAACGTGCTCGTGTTCCCCGACCTCGAGGCCGGCAACATCGGCTACAAGCTGGTTCAGCGCTTCGCTGGCGCCGACGCTTACGGCCCCATCCTGCAGGGCATCGCCAAGCCGGTTAACGACCTTTCGCGCGGCTGCTCTGCCGACGACATCGTGGGTGTCGTGGCCATCACCGCCGTCCAGGCTCAGATGGCTGAATAGCTTACATATCCCCTCGGGACCCTGCAGGGCAAAGCTCTGAAAACGTCCTCGGACATGCAAAGAGGCTCCGCTGCGCGCTTCGCGCGGCGGAGCCTCTTTGCGGAATGTTTTCAGAGCTTTGCCCTGCAGGGTCCCTGCCGTCACGCAGCAGTCAGGGAATCTGAAGTGGGCGGCGGCTTGGCTACGAGCTGGGGCTGAGGATCTGAACGAATGGGTGACGTTGCTGGGAGCGCAGGCGTTGCCGGCGATGATCACTTTGGAACTGGAATTTCCGCCTGCTAGTAAAAAGGCCTCCGGGCTGTTGCTCTGGAGGCCTTTTTGTCAATTACAGACGAATGCGTTAGTTGTTCTTGGTCAGACGCTCGACGTCGTGGGCGATCATGTATTCCTCGTCGGTGGGGATGACCATGACCGTGACGGAAGAGCCGGCGGCGCTGATGACCTGCGGGCCGTTACCCACGGCCTCGCGGTTCTTGTTGTTGTCGATGCGCACGCCCAGCCACTCGAAGCAGTCGCAGAAAGCCTTGCGGATCGACCAGTCGTTCTCGCCAATGCCGGCGGTAAAGGTAATGGTGTCCACGCCCGCCATTGAAGCGATCATCGAGCCGGCCTGCTGCATGGCCTTGTAGGCGAACATATCGAAGGCGAGCAGGCAGCGCTCGTCGCCCTCGGAGGCGCGCGTACGGATGTCACGGGCGTCGTTGGAGATGCCCGAGATGGCAAGCAGACCAGACTGCTTGTTCATCATGTCATCGACTTCCTGGTAGCTGTAGCCGCCCTCGCGCTGCAGGTAGCACACGGTAGCCGGGTCAATGGAACCACAACGGGTGCCCATCATCAGGCCGTCGAGCGGCGTGAGGCCCATCGTGGTATCGCGGCATACACCGTCCTCAATGGCGGCGAGCGAAGCGCCGTTGCCCAGATGACACGAAAGCAGACGGTGGCAGCGCGAACCCAGGATCTCCTTGGCCATCATCCACTCGTAGCGGTGGCTCGTACCGTGGGCGCCGTACTTGCGCACGTGGTACTTGTCACACACGTCCTTGGGCAGGGCGTAGGTGTAGGCGACCTCGGGCATAGTCATGTGAAACGAGGTGTCGAAGACGGCCACGTTGGGCAGCTCCGGATACTTCTCGCGACAATACTCGATTGCCGCTGCCTCGCCGTAGTTGTGCAGCGGGGCAAGCGGTGCCACCTCGAGAATCTTAGCCATGACCTCATCGTCGACGACCGCGGAATCGTCAAAGTACCAGCCACCCTGAACGATACGATGCCCAATGCCATCGATCGTAAAGTCGGTCTTCTCGAGCTCCTCGAGCACACGTGCGATAGCCGAACGGTGGTCCGGGAAGGGGACCTCCTCGGTTTGCTTGGCGCCACCGTTCTCGGAGTGGCCAAAGATGCCCATGTCCGAACCGATACGTTCGCAGTTGCCCTTGGCGAAAACCTCGCGGGTATCGGTATCCAAAAGCTGATATTTAAGGCTTGAGCTACCGGCGTTGACAACAAGTACGTTCATGAGACTCCTTTGCAGTGCGATACGGTCGGCGCAGACCCCTTAAGGCGGCCGCATGTTAATAAGAAGTTATCACAACTTAATAAATAACTATCAGGCATATCGCCCAACGAGCACAAAAGAGGGGCCGAACGGCGCTCGGTCGTCCAGCCCCTCCCCTTTTGCAATTACTTGCCGTTGACGATGCGCTCGACGTCGGAAGCGATCATGAACTCCTCGTCCGTGGGGATAACGAAAATCTTAACCTTGGAATCCTTGGCAGACAGGCACCATGCGCCGTCACCACGCAGGGCGTTGCGGGCATGATCCATCTTGACGCCCATAAAGGCCAGGCGGTCGGCCACGCCGGCGCGGACGGCAGGAGCGTGCTCACCGATGCCGGCAGTGAAGACCAGGGTGTCCATACCGCACATGGAGGTGGCCATCTCGGCAGCCTTGGCGGCAATCTTGTAGACGAACATATCGAAGGCAAGCTGGGCCTCGGGGTCACCGGCAGCGGCGAGCTCCTCGACGTTGCGGCAGTCGTTGGTCTTGCCGCCGGTCACAGCCAAAAGGCCGGACTTCTTGTTCATCATCTCGTCGACCTCGTCGAAGGTGTAGCCGCCCTCGCGCTGCAGGTAGCACACGGTAGCCGGGTCGATGGAGCCGCAGCGGGTGCCCATCATAACGCCGTCGAGCGGCGTCAAGCCCATGGTGGTGTCCATGCACTTGCCGTCCTCGATGGCGCACAGGGAAGCGCCGGAGCCGATATGGCACACGACGACCTTGCGGGCCTCGCCGTTGGTCATCTCGGCGACCTTCTTGGAGATGTAACGGTAGCTGGTGCCGTGGGCGCCGTACTTACGGATGTGCAGCTTGTCGCAGACGTCCTTGGGCAGGGCGTAAGTCTTGGCGACCTCGGGCATGTTGAAGTGGAAAGCGGTGTCGTAAACCGTGACGTTGGGCAGGTCGGGATACTGCTCCAGGCAGTACTCGATAACGTTGGCCTCGGGGTTGTTGTGCAGCGGGGCGAGCGGAGCGACCTCGCGGATCTTGGCGAGGACATCCTCGTCGACGAGGGAGGAATCGCCAAAGTACCAACCGCCCTGAACGATACGGTGGCCGATACCCTCGATCTTGACGCCGTTGGCCTCGAGGTCCTTCAGGACAACCTCGATGGCGACCTTGTGGTCGGGGAACTCGATGTTCTCGGTCACCTTCTTGGAGCCGTTGGCGGCATGGGTGAAAGTGCCGCCGGTAAAGCAGACGCGCTCGCAGGAGCCCTTTGCGGACACCTTATGGGACTTGGTATCGATGACCTGATACTTAAGGGTCGAAGATCCTGCGTTGACGACCAGAACGTTCATGTGTCTCCCTACTAACAGGCGGTGTGGCGCCGCCAGGTTACATACGCTTCAATAATAAACCCAAACGCCCTCGCGCTCGGGTTTATTGCGTTGATATATAAGTTATCGATGCCTGAGCTTCCGTTTCATTGCACGGAAGAAGCGCCCTCAGATGAGGTTCTCGCCCAGGCTTTTGCCGCCGAGGACATGCATGTGGAAGTGCATGACGGTCTGGCCTGCGTTAACGCCCTTGTTGGAGATGACGCGGAAACCGTCCTCCAGACCCTTGGCCTTGGCGACCTCCTGGATGGCGTGGGCCATGGCGCCCATGGTCTCGGCAGGCACGCTGTCGGCGATGTCGCTGTAGTGCTTCTTAGGGATCACGAGCGTGTGGACCGGCGCCTGGGGGTTGAGGTCGTCGAACGCGATGACCTGGTCGTCCTCATAGACAACGGTCGAGGGGATCTCGTGGTTGGCAATTTTGCAGAAGATGCAATCGCACATGGTTGGTTCCTTTCTCACAGACCAAGGTAATTATATTTGGTCGAGATGCTTAGAACGAAAGGTTATCATCGGTGTTGGCGGCCTCGCCGTCGGCGAGCACGTCGTTGCCGTCGACGTCCTTCAAGAGCACCGAGACCTTCTGCTCGGCATCGGCCAGGCGGGTGCGCAGGCTCTTGAGGAGCTCGACGCCGCGGGTATAGCTCTCGAGCGACTCCTCGAGCTCCATATCGCCCGACTCCAGGCTGCGGATGATGAGCTCCAGCTCCTGCGAGGCCTGCTTGTACGTAAGCTGCTCTACCGGGGTCTTCTCTGCCATATCTGTTTCCTTTCCTAAGGGTCTATCACTGCGAAACGCGGTCTACTCGACCGTATCGACCGTTGCCGCCACGTTGCCGTCTGCCATGCGCACGCGAATGGCGTCGCCAGGCTTAAAGGTCTTGGCACTCGTAGCCACACCATCATCGCTGTACGCGATGGAATAGCCGCGAGCAAGCACTTTGAGCGGCGACAGGGCATCGAGCGACGCTGCCGCACGGCTCAGGTCGGACGCTGGCTTGCTGAGCATCGTGCGCCCTTGATGCTCTAGGCGGGAACTCGCAAGCGTGAGCGCATGGCGCTTACCATCGAGCCCCGAGGTGCTTGTAACCAAACGCTCGGGCAAGCGCTCGAAGTTGGAGCGGAATGTCCCGACCGAGCGTACTATGGCGCCCGACAGGCGGTCAGCGGTCAGGGCAAGCTCCGACTCGCGACGCTCGACCATAAATGTTGGATCGTTCAGGCACGGGCGGCACGCGGCCGCATCGAGCGCATCGCCCAAGCGCGCCATATAAGTACTCCAGGCACGCCGACCGCGCTGGTCGAGCATCTCCAGATCGACCTGATCCGACCCGATCATCGAAGCCATCGCAGCACCTAGGCGCTGATGGCGCGTCTCGAGCACATCCGCCAGTTCTGTCATAGCCGGTGCCACGGATTCGGCCGCCGCCGTGGGCGTGGAGGCGCGACGATCACTCACCATGTCGCAGATCGAGGTATCGGGCTCATGGCCAATGCCGGTCACCACGGGCACGGGACAGGCCGCCACCGCACGGGCAAGGTCCTCGTCGTTGAAGGTCATGAGGTCCTCAAAGGAGCCACCGCCGCGCACCAGCAAAATACAGTCGGGCGCCGGTGTAATGGAAGCGGCGCGGCGCAAGCCCTCAATGAGCTCGGCCGGCGCACCCTCGCCTTGAACCTTGGCGCCCACGCAGACGAGCTCGACGAGCGGGTTGCGACGACGCAATGTGCGCTTGACGTCGTCGATTACGGCACCCGAAAGCGAGGTGACGACCGCCACACGGGAGCAGAACACCGGGATGCGGCGCTTGCGCGCTTCGTCCATCAGGCCCTCGCGGCGTAGCTTTTCGGCCAGTTGCGCCACTTGTTGACGCAGCAGACCCTCCCCCGCCAGCGAGAACGAGCGAGCGACAAAGCTCATGCGGCCCGTGGCCTTATAGAGATTGAAGCTGCCCTTAAAGCTTACCTGCATGCCGTCGCGCAAGTCGAAGGTGCGCTTAAGGTAGGCGCCCTTCCAGATGATGCATTCGACGGCCGCCGAGTCGTCCTTGATCTGAAAGTAGCAGTGGCCGCTTCGGGCATTGGGGCCACGGAAGCCCGTGACCTCACCCAAAACGCTCAGCTGCGGAATGGCATCGAGCGCACCGGCGGCGATCTCCACCGCCTGGCTCACGCTGAGCTCTTTACGCTCTTGCTCGTCCGAACCGTCGAACTCGGCGGAAACGCTATTGCCGGTTAGATTCCAGCCTGCCACGCAACCTCCTTTCGTTATCGTGCACAAAGGCTCTGGCCCTGCGCAAATTCAAGTCGAACACATAGTACAGCGCCGCGGGGACACAAATTCCCGCGGCGCCCAGCGACCCAATTTGTTATCGGTTGGAGTTTCTGTTGTAGCGAGCCATAAGATAGAGCAGCTGAATAATCGAGGTGAGCGCTGCAGCAACGTAGGTAAGCGCGGCTGCCGTCAGGACCTTCTTGGCACCATTGACCTGCTTGGAGCTCATGCCCGACCGCTCGATGTACGCCACGGCGCGGCGGCTGGCATCGATCTCGACCGGCAGCGTAACCAACTGGAACAACACACTAAACGAGAAGAAGACCAGCGCGAGGGTCGTGAGCCCCGCGATGTTCATGAACAGGCCCATGAGCAGCACGATGGTCCAAGTGTTCTGGGTAAAGTTGACGACCGGGACCAGGGCAGTGCGTACCTTCATCATGGCATAACCACTTTGACGCTGGGCGGCATGGCCCGCCTCGTGGCAGGCCACGGCAACGCTTGCGACCGATCCGCCCGAACGGTTGGAATCCGACAGATACAGGTTGTTGTCCTGCGGGTTGTAATGATCGGTGAGCTCGCCAGCAACGCCCTTGATGCCCACGGCACTACAACCGTTGGCATCGAGCATGCGGCGAGCGACCGTGGCGCCCGTATCGCCGTCCGAGCGCACCTTAGACCACGTCTTGTACGTCGAGTTGATATAGCTCTGCGCAGCAAGGCCAAGCACCGTGCAGACAAGAACAACCAGCAGGTACAGCGGGTCGATACCAAAGCCGTATCCATAGTAATAGGGCATGCGAATTCCTCCGAATCGAGTTACACGTTGGAGGCATTCTACCCACTCGCCCAGCAGGCAAATCAGCATCTATGTTTTGGCACCGTCAGCGAAAACGGCCGAGAGCGAGCAAGGTGACGTGAAAGAGAAGCGACGCGTACTTTGGTACGCGAGCAACGATTGAACGTCAGATTGCCGCTCTCGGCCGTTTGCAGCGTCGAGCTGTTACGCGGTTTGGTAAAACCGCGTAACTATAAAAGCTCGATTTTGCCGTCTTTGACCGTCAACCCCATATTGCCCGAAAGCAAATCGTCCAGGCGCGAGCCCACGAGCTCAAAGCGCCAGCCTTCGCGCAAGGGACTCTGCTCGGGATGCTCAATATAGTCAGCAAGGTCATCGCGCGAGGCAATGACCGAGGTCGCCACGCCCGAGCGCTCGGCAACCAGGCGAATGAGCGCATACATCAGGTCCGTCACGCTCTCCAGCTCCGGCGAGATCTGGCGATGCCCGCGCACCATGAGCGGCAGGCGATCGTGAGGGCAACTCGCGCCGCGCTTGATGGCCATGAGCGCGCCGTCCACGTCGCGCTCCCCCAGCTGGTCGGTACCGCGGATACTGCGGAACTCCTCGACGCGCACGGGATTGCGCTTGACGAGCGCCAGCAGCGTATCGTCGGACATGACCCACTTGCGCGGGATGTTGCGGCGCTCGGCACGGTCCTCGCGCCAAGCGGCAAGCTCGCGCGCGATACCCAGCTGATGGCGGCTGCAGGAGTTGATGCGCTTGACCTTACGGAATGCCTCATGACGGTCGGCGAGATAGTGCGACTCGTCGGCCAGCGGGCGCAGCTCGTCGAGCACCCAGTCCACACGGCCCAGTTCGCGCAGGCGGCTCATCATCTCGGTATAGGCCACGATTAAGTACTTGACGTCATCGATTGCGTACTCAATCTGCTTATCGGTCAGCGGGCGACGCGACCAGTCGGTCAGCGACTCGGTCTTGGGCAGCGAGACGCCGCAAAACGTCTGCACGAGCGCGCCGTAGGAAATCTGCTGGCGCTCGCCCAAAAAGGCGGCGGCCACCTGCGTGTCAAAAATCGGACGCGGCAGCACGCCCACGGTATGGAGCATGACCTCCATATCCTGCGAGCAGGCGTGAAAGACCTTGGTCACGCTCTCGTCGGCCATAAGCTCGGCCAGCGGCGATAGGTCGTCGATCACCAAAGGATCGACCGCGACGCTCTCGGCAGGGGTGGCAATCTGGACCAAGCACAGGCGCGGGTGGAACGTGCGCTCGCGCAAAAACTCGGTATCGACGGCAATCGCGTCGAACTCACGAGCGCGCTGGCAAAAGTCGAGTAGAGCCTGATGTGTGGAAATGTACATATCAACCCATCGAATAAGGTTAGGCCCGAAAAACACGGGTAGGATATCGGCATTGCCCTACAACTATACTCGGTTAGTCACAGAACGGGAACGTAAGTATGCGCTGCCTTATCATCCACAACCCGGCATCGGGCCCCAGCTCAGATGAAATCTACGCGTTCACGCACGCCCTCGCGCAGGGTGGCGACGAGGTCGTGATGCGTTTTATCGGCGATGGCATGGAACCCGAGGACGCCGTGGCAGACGTGCGCGAGTTTGATCGCGTGGTGATTTCGGGCGGCGACGGCACCGTCTCCAACGTGCTCGACCAAATGCGCGGATGCGGCGTCCCCACGCTCGTCTTCCCCTCCGGCACAGCCTGCCTGTTCTTTAACAACATCGGTAATGCCCCCGAGGCAGCGGCACTTGCCAAGGCCTGCCGTGTCGGTCGCACGGTCAAAGTGGACATGGGCGAGCTCTTTTGGCTCGACGAGAACGGCAACGAGAAGCGCCACGGCTTTATCATCATCGCCGGCTCGGGCTTCGACGCCGAGATCATGATGAAGGCCGCCCCCACCAAAAACGACATCGGCGAGATCGCCTACTTCCTCTCCGCGCTCGCCACGCCCAACCCCACGGTGGCGCACTTTACCATCGAGCATGACGGCATTGTCGAGGAGCTCGATGGCATCTGCTGCATGGCCGGCAACACCTCGGTCATCCAAAACGACATCAACCTGTTCCCCAATTGCCGCATGAACGACGGCATGGTCGACATCGCGGTCATCGAGCCCGTAAAAACCGTCCAGCTGCTCCCGACCGTGATCACCGCCGCGCTCGACCCCGCCGGCAAGGTGCTCGGCCGTCCGCAGTTCAAGATCATCCAGACCAAAGAAGCCAAAATCACCTGCACGCCGTCGCTGGGCATGCAGTTCGATGGCGAGATCATCTCCAGCAACTCGGGTGTCTTTGGTGCCCGCGCACTTCCGCAATGCCTCGACCTCATCGTCGACGAATTCTCCCCGCTCGGAAAATAGGAGGACCCCATGAACGACAATCCCCTGCTCGGCTTTATCGTCATCGTTCTGGCCATGCTCATCGGCTATGCGATTAACGTGATCCACCGCCGGAAGAAGTAATTCCACATTGGTATGATATTCATCCAATTATCGTCTCCCCCCGTTGTTTATGCATTTGCCAAACAGCGGGGGATTTTCATTTCGGGCATTCCCAGCTACTTTATTCGTCTACAGTAATTGCAGGGCGTCTTTATTAAAGTAAAGCTACAAACTGAGTACAATTAACCGCTCATCGCATATTTCATTACGCTTATCGAGTAGGTTTCTTTCATAGATGAATATTGTTTCCAATTCGTTACGCTAATGGGGTGTCTTTATTGGCTGAAGCCCTCTGGCGACAGAGGGCTTTCGCACGCTGGGAGGGAACATGAGGAAAACTCACCCCGTCAACGCGCTCAAGAAGCTAGGCATAGGCCTCGCCTTTGGAGCTGCAACCATCATGTCCATGCCGACCTCTGCGCTCGCCTGTACGCAGATGTACATGGGCAAAAACCTTACGGCAGACGGCAACACGTACTATGGCCGTGCCGAGGACTTTGGCAAGCGCTACCTCAAGCACTTCGGCATCGAGCCTGCCCACGAAGCTGGCTTTACGTACAGCTCGATTGAATCTGCTTTTGAATACACTTCGAATAAGCCTACCTATCGCTACAGCTATGTACGCGACCACCCCTCCAACTGGATGGGTCGCACCGACGCCTACTCCGAGGCCGGAATCAACGAGAAGGGCGTGTCCTGCTCTGCCACGCTGAGCACTTCCTATAACGAGGATGCCGAAGCAGCAGACCCCATCGATGAGGAAGTAGGTCTGGGCGAATATAGCTACGGCAGCATCATCCTGGGCGAGAGCGCCACGGCCCGCGAGGGCGTCGAGCTCCTCGGCAGCCTGATCGACGATCAAGGCGTCTGCACCAACGACCAGATCATCATCGCCGACAACAACGAGACCTGGCTGTTCGCCACGCTTTCCGCCCATCAGTGGATTGCCATGAAGCTCGCTGACGACGTCGCCTCGGTCAACCCCAATATCGGTAGCCTCAACTACGATGTCGACCTCAATGACACCAAGAATTGTCTCCACTCCGAGGGCATCGAGTCCATGCCTGTGGAGAAGGGCTTTGCCGAGTACACCGACGGCAAGTTCGACGTTGCCAAGACCTATGGCGAAAGCCTCGCCGATTCCGGCGTTCACCAGTGGTCTCGCTATGTGCAAGGTCGCGATTATTTTGCAAATCCGCTGACCGAAGGCACGGATTACGAAATTATCACAGTTGAGAAGGAAGGAAAACCCACCCAAAAGGGAGCTATGGTCAGCGAAATCCAGCCCCTGTTCTTCAAGCCTAGCAAGTCTGGTTGGAGCACCTTTGAACTGATTCGCGCCTTTGGCAACCGCGGCGAAAGCGTCCCTGGCCTTAACGCCAACACTGACGGCGTCTACGCCATCGGCAGCGAGCGTAACACCGAGATCAATCTCTTCCAAATTCGTCGCGGGTATGATCCCGAAGTCGCTACCATCCAGTGGGAGATGCTCTCCCGTGCCGCGTACTCTGTCGCCATCCCACTGTACTCCGCTCTGATGACCGAGGTCAGCCCGTACTTCAGCGACCAGACCGTCTCCTTCGATCACTGCAAACAGACTGACGTCGTGTACAACGAGGAGCCGGAGAACTCCATCAACTACGTCCTCATGGACATCAGCTCGCTCTGCTTTGAGAACCCTGACACCCTTGGCGTCGGTGTCCGCGCCTACCTCGACGCGCTCCAGAATGAGCTCATCGAGCAGAACAAGGAAGTTGACGCCGCCATGCTGGCCGAAACGACCACCGAGGGCCGCACCGCCCTGGCCAACAAGGCCGGCAATGCTGCTACCGAGAACACCTACAAGAAGTGCAAGGCCCTGCTCCAGGAGATGCGCGCCTATCAGAAGGCAGGAAACTTTGACCAGCCCTTCACCCCGAGCGACCTGAATACCGAGACCAACGGCCTCAAGGAGTCCATCACCTACGCCAAGGACGCCCTTGCCACCGACCCGGTCACCCCGGATCAGCCCGGCACTCCCGAGCAGCCCGGCAAGCCCGAACAGCCCAGCAGCCCCGAGAAGCCTGAGCAGCCCGCTAAGCCCGAGCAGCCCGCTGCCAAGCCTGAGAAGCCCGGCAAGTCGGACAACACCACGACCACGGTAACCACCAATAAGACGAACACCAAGGGCGGCCTGCCCACCACTGGCGATCGTTTTGATGGCCGCATGGTGGCCGCATTCGCCATCGCCGGCGTTGCCGTCATCTCCGCAGGCGGTTATATCCTCTATCGCCGCAACAAGGAGTAATCCCTCACTGGTGCGGGCGAGATGGCACGGTTCGTCCCGCCCGCTTTTTGACCAGCGGGAAACACCGCTGAAATCTTTTTAAAAAAGATTTCCCCGCACACACTTCGCTGTGCTATAGTGCAGCGCAACAGCAACTAGGTGCGACCGCGCCACGGCATCACGAAAGGAGCCACCAACATGAAGAACACGATGAACTCTCTCAACAACTGGTGGTGGCGTGATGCGAATACGATCGGTCGACAGTGAGTCCCTCACGCCTGTTTTTGCGCTCTAGGTGATTGGAAGGCCTCCGGTTTCGACCGGGGGCCTTTTTCTATCTCGAGCCCGATCGCATTCGCATCACGCGCCTCCGCTTTTCTCTTGCACTCCCCTTCCGAAAGGATTTTCACCATGTCTCAGAACACCACCGCCACCCAGCCCCGCACCGTCCAGACCGCCGACCGCGGCAAACTCGATGTCCGCGCCCTCGTCCTGCTCGCCATCCTGCTCGCCGCCGGTTTCATCCTCAACTTCACCGTCGGCAAGGCAATCTCGGGCATCTCGGGCGGCATGATCAGCCCCGAGTTCATCATCTCGGCCTTCTGCCTCACCATCCTGGTCGTTCGCCCCAACATCGGCCAGGCGCTCGTCATTGGCCTCATCTCGGCTGCCGTGATCCAGATCACCACCACTTCGCCGTTCGTCGATTTTGCCGCCGAGGGCATCGCCGCCATGCTCATGGCCGGCATCGTCAACGCCGCCGGCAAGAACGGTCAGGTTAAGCCCGCCATCGCCATTGTCGCAACCTTCCTGACCACCTTTGTCTCAGGTGTCATCTTCATGGTCATCAAGATGGCCATGCTCGGCGTGGTAGGCGAGCTCGCCGCCGCCATGCTGCCCGTCGTCGCCATGACCGCCGTGTTTAACGCCATCCTGGTCGGCGCTCTCTACCTGCCCATCCAGAAGGCTCTGAAGCTCAACTAACCTGCTCGGCTTTACGAGCCACCCCAACGCTCCACCAGCAAAGACTGTCCCAAACAGCTAGCTCTTGGGGACGTTCTTAAACGACTAGTCATTAAAGAACGTCCCCAATGACTATGAAAGGTATCCATGGAAACGATCATCAACGTCGACGATGTCTCGTTCTCCTATGGCACGCAGACCGAGCAGGCGCTTAAGCACATCTCGCTCGACGTGAACAAAGGAGATTTCATCGGCATCATTGGGCCCTCGGGCGCCGGCAAGTCCACGCTTGCCGCCTGCCTGTCGGGCGCCGTTCCCCACCACTACACCGGCACGTTCTTTGGGTCCGTCATGGTTGACGGCCACGACACCTGCGAAGTCTCGCTCACCGACGTATCGCAGATCGTCGGCAGCGTGCTGCAAGACATCGACACGCAGATGGTCGCCTCGGTTGTCGAGGACGAGATGCTCTTTGGCCTGGAGAACTTTGGCGTCCCCCACGACCAGATCGAGCAGCGTGTAAGCGAGACGCTCGAGACGGTCGGCATCAGCGACCTGCGCGACCGCGAGATCGCCACCCTCTCGGGCGGGCAGAAGCAAAAGGTGGCCATTGCCGCCATCCTTGCCATGCGCCCGCGCGTGCTGGTGCTCGACGAACCCACCGCGGCACTCGACCCCGCCAGCTCCACGCTGGTCTTCGAGACCCTGCGCGAGGCAAACCGCGCGCTCGGCATCACCATCGTCGTCATTGAGCAAAAAGTAGCCCTGCTTTCGGAGTATTGCAACCGCGTGCTCGTGCTCAACCATGGCGAAATCGCGCTGCAGGGCGAGCCGCACGAGGTCTTCGCCCATACCGATGAACTTCGCACCATTGGCGTTGACTGCCCCCGTGTCACACGTATCTTCAATAGCCTCGAGGCCGATGGCCTGGCAAGCGGCACCCCCTGCTTGGATGTCGATGAGGCTGAACGCCTGATTTCGGGCATCGTCGACCCCGCACACGCGACCAGCGAAGCCCAGGCTCCCGCGGGCTCCCCGCATGCCCCGTCGTTGCGCCCTCATGCCAAGGACGCCGAACCCGTGCTCACCTTCGATCACGTTGAGTTTGTCTATCCCAACGGCGGCGCCGCCGTCCACGACCTCAACCTGACCCTCTACCCCGGCGAGCTCGTGGGCATTGTCGGCCAAAACGGCGCCGGCAAGACCACGCTCACCAAGCTGCTCACGGGCCTGCTTAAGCCCGCCTCGGGCAGCGTGCGCGTTACGGGTCTGGACACCGCCGCGGTTCCCACGAGCCGCATCGCGCGCGAGGTCGCAACGCTCTTCCAAAACCCCGACCGCCAGATCTGCAAGGATACCGTGCTCGACGAGGTCGCTTTTGGCCTGGAGCTTGCCGGTATCGACCGCGCCGAGGCTCTGCGCCGTGCTCAACTCGTTATCGACCGCTTTGGCCTGCCTGCCGATGAGGCGCCCTTCTCACTTTCGCGCGGCCAGCGACAAATGGTGGCGCTTGCCTCCGTCGTGGTGGTGGAGCCCAAGATCGTCGTGCTCGACGAGCCCACGAGCGGCCTTGATTACCGCGAGTGCATGACCGTCATGGAAACGGTGCGCACCATGGCCGAGCGCGGCTGCGCCGTTATCATGGTCTGCCACGATATGGAAGTTGTTTCCGACTTTGCCGAGCGTATCGTAGTAATGGCCGACGGTCGCATCCTCGACCGCGGCCGCACGCACGAGCTATTCTCGAACATCGATCTCATGCGGCGTGCCTACGTGGAGCCTCCCCAGGTTATTGAACTCTCGCGCCGTCTGGCATCTTCCGTCTCGCCCGCTTTTGCGCAGGTGAGCGAGGTCACCGATGTCGTTCGCATTACCAAGGAGATGGTCCGCCGTGGTTAACGTCATCGACTACATGCCGGGCGATACGCTGCTGCATCGCCTGAACCCCGTCGTCAAACTGGGCCTCGCCGCCGCCATCATCGTCGGCATCTTCTTGTCCGACACCTACGTGGCGCTGCTGGGCTTTTTGGCACTCACCCTTGCGCTGGGTGCCTATGCCGGTGTCGTCGACCGTCTGTTCTCGCTGCTCAAGTTGCTGATTCCGCTCGCGCTTATCATGCTGGTGCTCCAGCTGGCCTTTATGCGCGATGGCAACGTTGTGTGGGGCTTTATCACCGACACGGGCCTCATCACAGGATCGAAGGCCTGTCTGCGCCTGCTGGGTGTGGCGTTACCGCTCATCCTCATGCTCATGGTGACCAAGCTCAACGACCTTGCCAACGCCTGTGTCGAGGTGCTGCACGTACCGTATCGCTATGCCTTCACCTTTACCACGGCGCTACGCTTTGTGCCGGTGTTTGGTCAGGAGATGAACGCCATCATGGAGGCGCAGACCGCACGCGGCGTCGAGTACGACACCAAAAACCCCATCAAGAAGCTTAAGCTCATGCTGCCACTGTGCGTGCCACTGCTCATCTCGAGCGTAGGCAAGACCGATGCCACGGCCTTGGCGGCAGAACAGCGCGGCTTCTATCTGCGTACACGCGCCAGCTCGTACAAGCGCTACCCCATCAAGGGCCTGGACATCGCCGTGCTCGTCGTCAGCATCGCCCTCATCGCCATCGGCTTCCTGTTCTAGTTCGCCACCGGCAGCAACCGCCCAACGCAAAAGGCCTCGGCTCGCACCAAACGAGCCGAGGCCTTTACTGTTTCACCAGATAGAACCTACCAAAATTAACCTGTCCCTTTTTGACAGGTCGGAAGCTAGAGGCGGTAGGGGGCGCCGCTGCGGATGATGGATTCGCGCACCAGGACATCCATGGCATCGAGGGTGATCTCGGGCATCTCTCGATACTTCTGCAGCACCGATAGCTCGGTGCAGGCCAGAATGACACGGTCGCAGCCGCTACGGGCGAACTCCCACATCACGCGGTCGAACTTATCCATATCGGGCTCACGTCCGGCTTTCACATCATCGTAGATAAGCGACATCACATCGTTCTGACGTTTCTCGCTGGGATAGACAACCTCAACACCCGCAGCCTCGCATTCGCGGCCGTAGACGCCCGCGCCCACGGTTCCGTCGGTTCCCATAATGCCAATCTTGTGCACCGGCTCGGCCGGCATACTCAGGTTGGGGTCGAACTCGCACTCCCCCATCACCGCACCCGCAAGGGCATAGCGAACCGACTCGCGCGGCATGTGGATAATCGGCACCTTCGTAAACGACTGGATCTGGTCGTAGAAGTAGTGTGACGTGTTGCAGGGAATGGCAATGTGCGCGCAGCCCAGCGACTCGAGTGCCTGAGCACACTCTTTCATGGTCGCCAGCAGCTTGGCGTGCTCGCCGGTCTTAATGGCCAGCGTGCGGTCGGGCATGGTCGACTTGGAAAGCACCACCATGTCGATATGTTCCTGATCGCAGGCAGCAGCCGTATGACGCACTACCTGGTCGTAGTAATACGACGTGGCCTCGGCGCCCATGCCGCCGATAACTCCCAGCTTTTCCATCGCCGCCTCCTTGGTGACGCTTGCGCAATTGCGCGTATCATACCCGCGCCCGCCCGATGTAAACCGGACGGGCGCCGCACTCATCTACTTGTAATACGTCTTGAACAGCTTAAAGTGGCGCAGCTTGGTGTGCCACATGCGCAGCCAGCGGTTAAAGACAAAGTCGCCCTTCATAAACGAAGGGTCGGCGCCCTTGCCTTCCTTGTCCAGGCGATGCACCTTAGCGCGCAGCTCGGGATCCTTGACGTACTTGTCGACGACGCCCATGGGGACGACCATCCACAGCGCCTCGTCCTGCGCCGTCACAAACTCCGGCTCAAACGGGCGGTTGAACACATACTCGTCCACCACATACTTGGCAACGTTAAAGCCGCTGTTGGTGACGTAGTAGTTGCTGCGACCTTGGCGCGTGTTGAAATCGAAGAACTTAAACGAGCCGTCGCGCTCGTCGTACTTAACGTCAAAGTTGGAATAGCCCACAAAGTGAAGGTCCTCGAGCAACTTGCGCACGCCGCCCATGAGCTCGTCATTGGGCTCGGTGATGATACAGGCGTGGTTGCCGACACCGTGAGGCTGATGCTCCTCGAGCAGCACGTGACCCAGGCACATCATGCGCACCTTGCCGTTACGGTCGGAATAACTGGTGAGCACGCGCATGTACTCGTCGTTGCCGGGCACGCGATCCTGCAAGATCAGGTCGTCGGTGTAGCCGCTGGCATACGAGTCGCGAATGACCTGTTCCAGCTCGGCACGGTCGGCAATCTCATAAGCCTTTTTCTGGCCCTCGAACTCGTGCTGCCACCACATGATGCCGTCAGAAGGCTTCAGAATCATCGGGTAGGGAAAATCGATCTGGTCGAGCACTTCGGCAGGCGCCTCGCCTTGCGCGTTGAGCATCGCCATGGTGAAGGTAAAGGTATGCGGATAGGGCACGCCATGCTTCTCGCACAGCTCGTAGAAGATCTCCTTCTTCTGACACTGCTCAAGCATGCTATAGGGAGCGTAAGGCGCGACGATATTATCCGCCAACTCATGGGCATCCTTGGCCTGAGCCACGAGAGCAACATAGTTATCGCCACAGCCCACAAGGACAATCGTCTTATCGGCATGCGCTTGGGCAATGCCGTTGACGGTCCTGAGCATCACGGGCATGGTATCGATATCCACGTTGGGCGTGTAGTCGATAATCTGGCTGCGGTACGCGGGACCCGTCTGGTACTTGCCAAAGACCAGGCTCTTGACCTGGTACTCCTCGTAGAAGGCGCGCGCCACCGAATAGGCGTTGATGTCGCCACCGAGCAGCACGGGAATGAACTCGCGCTCTGTAAACTGCAATGCCATGGAAACTTCCTATCATGAACTGCCCACACAACGGGCGGTCTTTGCGCAACTGATTTATTCTAGCGTGCCAAACCGCCGGCGCCCAAAGCTCCACCGTATCTATGGCAATCGACGTAATCGTCCAGCACGAAGACGGCGCTCACCGTTGTATGACAATGGGCAATGAACCTACCATTGTTGTAGGATTCAGCGTATTGACATCCTCGAACGAAAGGCGCGCACGTGCCCCAAGACCATCCGACCGATAATCCTATCCTCAATGCCACGAAGCGCGAGCTGGCGGAACGCGCACAAACGGCCGTTCCCCTACGCACGGCAAACGATGCCTACGACAGGCCCGCCCGCATCGTCTCAATCAACACGTCGGCGCACAAGGGCACACGCAAGTCGCCCGTCGCGGATGGACACGACACCGTTATAGAACAATTTGGCCTCGCCTCCGACGCACACGCCGGGCATTGGCACCGTCAGGTTTCCTTTTTGGCCGCAGAGTCCATCCAGACGGCGCAGGCCCGCGGACTCGATGTGCGCAAGGGTGACTTTGGGGAGAACTTCACCACGCAAGGCATCAATCTACTTTCGCTCCCCATGGGCACGCAGCTCAAACTTGGCAGCGAGGTGCTTGTCGAAATCAGCCAAATCGGCAAGGTCTGCCACACACGCTGTGCCATCTACTATCTCGCCGGCGACTGCATCTTTCCCCACGAGGGCGTTTTTGGCGTGGTGTTAAAGGGCGGAGAGGTCCATATCGGCGACGACATCCAGGTGGTCAAGCTCGGCGACGGCACCTGCTCGTTCACCCCTGCCGAGGCCCTCGAAGAGATTGAGCGGGCTCGTCAGGAGGGCACGCTGTAGTTGTAAAACCCCACGTTGAGATAGCTTTTACAGCCCAAAACACCTCTCAAATAGGGCTCCGTAACGTTAAAGTTGAACTCTATGGTTTCTCAACAATTCATCATAACTGCAGGTCAAAGCCAAAGCCTCAAGTTCAACTTGACCCTTTGGAACCTTTAAGGTTCAAGTTGAGGTCGAAAGCAGTAGTAGAATACCGTTCGAACCATAACCTACGATTGATTGCAGAGGGACTGGATGCAGCATTCGAATCATCGCGCCGCAGCGCTCATTGCGTCGAAGCCGGCTCGTATCATCACGAGCGCCGCGCTCGCCGTTGCGCTGACAGCCACGCCGATGCTCTCCCCCGTTGCGGCGTATGCCGCCTCGCAGGCAACGCAGGACCAGCTTTCCGCAGCCCAGCAGAAGATCGAAGCCGCCACGAGCGCCTACAACGACGCCCGCACCAAACTCGATGACCTGCAAAAGCAGATTGACTCCAATGAGGCAAGCATCGAGGAAATCGAGGCTAAGCTTCCCGAGCAGCAGGCCAAGGCAAGCTCCGCCATGCGCGATCTGTACAAGTATCAGAAGGGCACCAACCCCATCGTGAGCTTCCTGGTCAACGCGCAGAGCCTGGGTGAGTTCATCACGACCTGCAAATACACCAACCAGATCACGAGCTCGAGCGTCGACGAGATCGAACAGCTCAATAACATGCAAACCGAACTCGAGCAGAACAAGGCTGAGCTCCAGCAGGCCAAGTCTCAGCTTGAGGCAGAGCAGAAAAACGCCGAGGATGCGTTGGCTCAGGCCCAGCAGCTCCGCAGCGAGGCACAGGCAAAAGCCGAGCAGGAAAATGCCGCCGAGCTTGCCAAGCTTGAGGCCGATAAGGCCGCTGCCGCCGAGAAGCTCTCGGGCGAGGGCGTAAGCGGCAGCAATTCCAGCAGCCAGGCCACCAACACCAACACCACCATCGACACCACGGTGAACAACGCCAATACCGGTAGCTCCGATTACGATTCGTTCATTAATGAATGGACGAGCCGCATCGACAATTATCTCGCCGGCTCCCCCATGGCAGGCCAGGGCTATAACTTTGCCGTCGCCGCTTGGAATACCGGTGTCGACCCCCGTTGGTCCCCCGCCATCGCCTGCATCGAGAGCACCAAGGGTGCTTATTGCGCCAATTCTTACAACGCCTGGGGCTGGAGTGCCCGTGGCGGCGGTTGGCGCAGCTTTGGCAGCTGGAGCGAGGGCATCTCCGCTCACGTTGCCTATCTGGGCGCCAACTACGGCTCCACCCTTACCCCGGCAGCGGCCAAAAAGTACTGCCCGCCCACGTGGCAGGACTGGTACAACAAAGTCGCCGCTCAGATGAACCGCATCTAGGTGCAACTGCAAAGGGCCCCAATGGGGCCCTTTTCTTTTAGGTAGCGGAGGTATCGACGACGCCGGTCGCATTGGCAACCGCGACTATGACGATCATGCATAGGAGCAGCACACCCAATGCCTTGAGCCAAAGTTTCGCGAGTTTCTTGCCGCGATAGCTGTCGAGCAGTGCGAATCGCCGACGAAGGCGGCGCTTGTCGAGCACGGCGAAGTGGAAAAGCGCCATAAGGCCATCGACAAAAAAGAAGTACTCGATCATCAGAAACCACGTTGGGTAGTTTTGATTGGCGCCCGTTGGATGAAAGACGGCGAAATGACTCCCGGCAAAAAAGACAAGGAGCGAAAGGCAGACGAGCACGTTCCAAGCGCGCCCCAAAGGCTCTGGGACGCGAGAGAGCAACCTTTGGCGGGCGGAGGCCGGCGATAAGATATTCAGAGGTTGTTGCGTGGAAGGCAGTGGCGCCGGCGGGGCGGACGAGGCGGCTTGTGCCATCACGTGTGGCATTGTGCTCGGCGCCGAAGACGCGGGGTGGCACAGCTCAAATGCGGCGTGCACAGCATGCCCCAGCGCCTTCGCACTGGCAAAGCGCTTGGCCGGATCGAGCGCCATCGCCATGCAGATGGCATCGGCCAGCGGAGCGGAGATGTCGCTCGACTCGCATTGTTCGCGCATGTCGCGTCCCGGCTTAGGATCAGCCCCCGTCAGGCAAAAGAAGAGAAGAGCGCCAAGTGCATACACATCACTGCGCACGCTCGTCTGCCCAAACCCATACTGCTCGGGCGGCGCGTAGGGCCGCGTACCAAACTTGACGGTATCGGCATCGGCGCCGTCGCGCCACACGCGCGCAATTCCCAAATCGATAATCACCAGCGACGAAAAGCTCATACCGGCATCGGGCGCATACTGCACGCCCGACACGATGATGTTCGACGGCTTAAGGTCGCGATGGATTACCGGCGAGGCCGGCTCCCCCGCCGTCGCAAAACCAGCATGGAGCTCGCCCACTGCATCGCAGAGAGCAGGAAATAACTCATGCGCATAATCGGGCGTCGCGCCCTGGCGTCCCACTAAGGCCTCGAGCGTCTCGCCGTCGACATACTCCATCACCACGTCCAGCTCATCGCCCGCGCGGCGACAGTCAACGATTCGTGGTAGGTGCTCAAAACGGCGCCCGGCACGCTGGGCCGCAAACAGGCGCTCGTAGGCCCCGCCAATCTGGGCCGAAGCGTCAATGCGCTTACGGACAAAGGGGCCAAGCGACCCACCGCCGGAGCCTTCAAAGTACACGAGCTCGGTCGTCTCGACGTCCGATCGCTTAAGTATACGGTCCACGCGATAGCTGTCCTCGCGATCGAGCGACGCCAGGTGCTCGGCAAGCGCGGCGGTCAGCTCGTCGTCGGAATATGTTGGGCTCTGAGTATCCATAGCGTCCATCATAGCGCAGGGCGCGGACACCTCATGGCATTCGCGCCCTGTTCGTTTGCATCGTTGCCGCAGCAGCACCGCCGGCTCAACCGTCAGCCGCTAACTCACCGTCTCCTCGCCAAAGCGGTACAGCTCTTCGTTGACCTTTTGCAGGCTGCACCCGCGATCGATGCAAAAAATGATGATTGCATCGCGACGATCCTTGCAGTTGAGAACACTGACCCCGGCAGCCGTCAGCGCCCGATTGGTCTCCTTCATCGACAGTGCCATCGCAAAGGCAATCTGCAGCACCTTATTGCGACTCGGGTGGCGTGCGCCGGTAAAGATCTGATAGCCAAAGGTCTCGTTGAGGTCGGCCATGCGAACCACGCGGGAGCGCTCCAAACCTTTCTCTTGCAGCAACTGCTTTAAGTAATCCGAAAGCGACGGGGCGGCAAAGTCGTGCTCCTTTATGTAGCCATCGATACTCGGCGCATCAAGGAGCTCGTTGAGTAACTCGTCCGTCAGCTTTTTATCGGGCATGCGGCTTCACCTCCCCATGCGGTCAACAGCGGCAACAAGCTAGACGAGCACCCAGCTCGCAGTCGCGGACTTATCAAACACGTTGGCAAAATAGAGAGCCTTCTTGATGTCACCATCAAAGTAGATATTGCCCGCCACGGAGCCACCAGCGGCAAGGGTGCCAGACTGCAGCTCATCGGAGCCCTCGCTGTAATAGCCCTGGTTCTGCTGAGCACCGTTGACGTCCTCGCCCTTCCAGTCGTAGACATTGTAGTCCGCGCCCTCATCGCCATTGTTGACGTACGTAACGTGAATACCCGTCATGGTCGAACCGTCATAATTTGTGAGACCGGGCTGGACGGAATCGACGACGACGGAAAGGTCAGCGGTCGTGGTCACCGTCGTGCCAACAGCCAGGTCAGTCGTAGGCTGCTCTTCCTTCTTCGTCTCCTCCTTCTTGTCGCCATCGTCGGCATCCTCGGTAACGGTCGCCTTATCGCTACCGCAACCGGCAAGAAGACCGGCAGTCCCCAAGGCAACAGTGGCGAATGCGCCAAGTGCAGCGCGACGGCTCAGCAGCACTTCGTTTTCGAGCTTATTCATCATGCATCCTTCCTACGATCCGGCTACTGCGCCGGCACACAGCACATCGTAGGAAGGATTGAACTTGAATTCATTAGCTGTGAGCTAAAGTTGCGATAAACGGCCAATGCAGTTATCCGAACGCCGAGCAAACGCACTTTGCGCGACCGTCTGCTGGCAGCGCATCAACCCACCGTGACGGATTCCCCGGTAAAGGCACTGATCATCAACAGGGCAAAGAACACCAGGTAGCTGACACTCAGCGGGTACGCAATGATCAGGAAGACGACCCATCCTACATTGGTCTTACCGTCGGCGCGGCGATGCTCGCGAGAACGGCACAGCCAGACCGTCACGCCAATGGCCACAATCAGCAGCACGAGCGCCGCCGCGGCCAACCCGGCAAGCGCAAACATCACGCCAATGCTCACAGCAATAACCGGAAGCAGTAGCAAGCCGCATCCACACCCACCGGGACTATAAACGGCGGTCTGTCGGCGTCGTTCCATCGTCACTCCAACCTCAACATCTTTGAGCGCTACAACGCAACGGCCTGCTGAACTGGAACGATCTTATCCAGTTCCGGTTCGATGCGCCTTTTCTCGGCCTCAAGGTCAAACGCCATCTGCGCGCGAAGCCAATACCCATCCGTCAGGCCAAAGTAGCGGCAAAGACGAAGGTCAGTGTCAGCCGTCACGCGACGCCTTCCCAAGACAATCTGCCCAATACGCTGAGCCGGAATCCCGGTCTCCTTCGCAAGGCGATATTGAGAAATGCCCATAGGAACAAGATATTCCTCTTTGAGAAGCTCGCCAGGGGTCACCGGCGACAATAGGCCAGCTGCAGTTTCATCATTTGTGGTAATCGACGATTTCAACATTCCAAGCCATCCCCTGTCTCCACTCAAAGCAGACCCGATAGCGCTCGTTAACACGGATGCTATATTGACCGGCACGATCGCCCTTCAAAGCTTCCAGGCGGTTGCCCGGTGGAACGCGAAGATCATCAAGCGAAGCACAAACCTGCAGTTGGCGAATCTTCCTCAACGCAACACGCTCAAAGGGCACGAACCTCCTGACCCGCACACCCATAGCAAAGCGTTCGGTATCTTCATCTTTATACGATGCAATCATCGTATCGCCTTACGTTAGTAACGTCAAACGTTTCTATAGACTTACATCTCTATTATATCGTACGTTTGTTCGTGTTTTCTAGAACAAATAGTCCTTCGCGCCTTAGTCAAGCGAAAGCAATCGTTTGTAGACATCGAGGCCCTTGAGTAGGATTTCCTCGTCGAAGAGCATACTATCGGTATGCAGAGCGCTTGTGGCATAGGCTGGACAGCCATCAGCGTCGATCGGGTTTTCTTGTCCCCCTGGCATACCCGTGCCCAGCAAGAAGAACACGCCCGGCAGATGGCGCTGATAGAACGCGAAATCCTCGGCAATTAGCAGCGGCTCGTCCACAAGTTGCAGCTCGGACAAGGCAGGCGCAATGTGGGCGAACAGCTCGGGGTCGTTATCGACCGGCGGATAGCCCTCGGCAAAATCGAGATCGTACGTGCAGCCCGTTGCAGCGCATGCTTCATCGAGCACACGGCGTACGCCTTCGCGTGCGCGGTCGAACATATCGTCCGTAAACACGCGCAAGCTGCCCGCAACATGGGCCTCCCCCGCCACCGCATTGCAGACGGTGCCGGCCTGCAGCAGGCCGAACTTACCAATGCAGGGTTCGTCGGCACCCAACTCGTCCATGAGCTCACGCTCGGAAACTAAGAACTTGGCCGCTGCCAGCGCAGCATCGTGCGATTCCTCGACTGGAACGCCGTAGGTCTTGGCGATATGGATACTCGCGCCATGGATATGAATGTGCATCTCGCTCGAACGCGCTAGCAGCGGACCGGGACAGCTCGCCAACGTACCGGCAAGCAAATCGGGCCATACATGGAAGCCAAAGATGCGATCTGCCCCATAGCCCTCGAATACGCCGCTCTCGCACACTGTCTTGGCGCCACCGGTCGTTTCCTCGGCCGGCTGAAACACAAAGAGCACGTTGCGCTTAATGGCGCCCGGCCGCTCACGGATCGTACGGTCGACAAAGGTTGCCGCCGCAAGCGCCATGGCCATGTGTCCATCGTGTCCGCAAGCATGCATCTTGCCGGGATGGGTCGAAGCGAACGCTGCCCCCGTTGCCTCGGCAATGGGCAGCGCATCCATATCGGCGCGAATCGCCGTGGCATGCACGGCACCAACGCCAGCGTCGAAGAAAGCGCAGACGCAGCTGGGACACGGATGGGTCACCTCGCAGGCGAGCGGAGCGAGCACGCCCTCGATATAGGCTATGGTTTGAGGAAGATCGAAATCGAGCTCCGGAATGCGATGCAGGTCGCGCCGATAGCGACGAAGTTCTTGGAGCTCGGTCATAAAGGATCCTTTCATGGGGGGGCATATCCATTCACACAATATTGTGCCGCAAGATTGTGGCACCCTTGTTTCTAGCATATCCCTGCATTTTTTAAACGTTATATACGAATACTCTTGTTTGGTAAAGTGCAACGTGGTAGGGTCGTTACCACTTGATAGAGGCGCGGGCACGAAGAGCCGCGGGCGAGTCGGCAGACTTTGACCCTGCGGGGAGGCGAAACCCGCCGAACTGGGCATTTCGGGCACGAACAGCCTGGTGGGCCTGCGGGAAACACCCGCAGGACTGTCTGCAGCAATGCGGGAGCGCTATCCGGACATTGGGTCCACGTTATGCGGATTCGATGCGCAGATGGCGCCGTCTGGATAGCGAGGTTTACGGGACATGGCATTGACCCCCAACGAGGCATATGCGGCCAAGCAGCCGTTTGTGGACAAGGAAACGCTCGAGCATATCGTCGAGCAGTTCCCCACGCCGTTTCATCTATACGACGAGGCGGGCATCCGCCGCAACATGCAAGAAGTGCGCGACGCCTTCGCATGGAACCCGGGCTTTAAGGAATACTTTGCCGTCAAGGCCAATCCCAACCCGGCGCTCATCTCCATTCTCAACGAATACGGCTGCGGCTGCGATTGCTCGAGCTATACCGAGCTCATGATCGCCCGCTCGCTGGGTATCACCGGCCACGACATCATGTTCTCGTCCAACGACACGCCGGCGGCGGACTTTGCCCTTGCAGATAAACTGGGCGCCATCGTCAACTTTGATGACATCAGCCACATTGAGTTCTTTGAGCGCGTTGCGGGGCCCATCCCCAAGACGGTCAGCTGTCGCTTTAATCCGGGTGGCCTTTTCCAGCTCTCCAATGGCATCATGGACAACCCGGGCGACTCCAAGTACGGCATGACCACCGAACAACTCTTCGAGGCTTTCCGCATGCTCAAGGCCAAGGGCGCCCAGAATTTTGGCATCCACGCATTCCTTGCCAGTAACACCGTCACTAACGACTACTATCCCAAGCTCGCAGGCATCCTCTTTGAACTTGCCGTGCGCCTGGAGCGCGAAACGGGCGCACATGTCGCCTTTATCAATCTGTCCGGCGGTGTGGGTATCCCCTACCTGCCCGAGCAGCAGGCTAACGACATCCACGCCATCGGCGAAGGCGTACACGCAGCCTACGACGAGATTCTGGTCCCCGCCGGCATGGGCGATGTGGCGATCTGCACCGAGATGGGTCGCTTTATGATGGGCCCCTACGGCTGCCTGGTCACTAAGGCCATCCATGAAAAGCAGATCTACAAGGACTATATCGGTGTCGATGCAAGCGCCGTCGACCTCATTCGTCCCGCTATGTATGGTGCCTACCACCACATTACGGTGATGGGACAGCCGGGTGGCGCCGACAAGACTGCAGCACCGGTCACGAACACGTATGACATCACGGGCAACTTATGCGAGAACAACGATAAGTTCGCTATCGACCGCGAGCTGCCGCAGATCGACATGGATGATGTGCTCGTGATCCACGATACCGGCGCGCATGGCTACTCCATGGGCTACAACTACAACGGCCGTCTGCGCTCCGCCGAGGTCCTGCTGCGCCCCGACGGCTCGGCAGATCTCATTCGTCGCGCCGAGCGCCCGGGCGACTACTTTGCCACGCTCGACGTGCTGCCGTGCGGCCGCGAGCTACTGGCCAAATCGCGTGCCGAAAGCGCCCGCCGTCGCGCCCAGGACGAGCGCCTGGCCGTCGCCGCTCAGTGGAACAAGCGCATCCAGATCGCGGAAGCGAAGGAGAAGAACATGGACATCCGTAATCTCGAGGGTTCAATCGTCGCCCTCGTCACGCCGTTTAAAAAGGACGGCAGCGTCGACTTTGACGCACTCGAACGCCTTATCGATTTCCACCTGCAAAACGGCACTGACGCTATCCTCACCCTGGGCACCACCGGTGAGAGTGCCACGATGACCGATGACGAAGACAACTCCGTTGTCGCCGCCGTGGTCAAGCAGGTTGCAGGCCGCGTCCCCGTCATTGCCGGCTCGGGCTCTAACTCCACGCAGACCATGCTCACCAAGTCGCTCACCTATCAAGGCCTGGGAGCCGACGGCCTGCTGCTCATTACCCCCTACTACAACAAGTCCAACGAGGAGGGCATCTACCAGCACTTTAAGACCGTTGCCGACGCCGTAGATATCCCCTGCATCCTGTACAACATCCCCGGCCGCTGCGGCTGCGGCATCAGCGTGCGCAACGTGGAGCGCTTGGCCGCGCACCCCAACATCATGGGTATTAAGGAAGCCTCGGGCAACGTCGCCTACGCGGCCAAGATCGCCCACCTGCTGTCCGACGACTTCCGCATGTACTCGGGCGAGGATGCACTCACCGTGCCGCTCATGAGCCTGGGCGCCTCGGGCACCATCAGCGTGTGGGCCGATGTTCAGCCGCAGCTCGTGCATGACATGTGCCGTGCCTATCTGGACGGTGACGTGGAGCGCGCCCGCGACAT
This sequence comes from uncultured Collinsella sp., assembly GCA_902464035.1. Taxonomy (GTDB): domain Bacteria; phylum Actinomycetota; class Coriobacteriia; order Coriobacteriales; family Coriobacteriaceae; genus Collinsella. The sequence continues at coordinate 41,192 of CABQHT010000012.1, forward strand.
CCAGATTGCCGGTCAGCCACTCATCAACGCCCTCTTTAGTGAGGTCAACCCCATCCCCGTCAAGGAAGCGCTCGCTCAGATGGGTATGATCGAGGCAAACTACCGCATGCCGCTGTGCCCCATGGCCGACGATAAGCGTGCCGCACTTACCGATGCTCTGAAGGGAGCTGGTCTGCTTGATTAAGACCGTCATTATGGGAACGGGCCGTATGGGCTCGCTGATCCGCACTACCGCCGAGGACATTGTCAACGCCGCCGGAGAGCCCGTTTTTGATATCGTCGCCCAGATCGGCTTCGACTTGTCCGAGCTCGAGAGCGCCCCGGCAGCCGACGTCATCATCGACTTCTCGAACGTCGTGACCTTCGATGCCGTCGTCGCCTATGTCGAGCGTACAGGCGCCGCGTTGGTCTCGGGCACCACGGGCTACACACCCGAGCAGATGGATCGCCTGCGCGAGCTGGGTCAGAACGCCCGCGTCATGCACTCCGGCAATTACTCCATCGGTATCGCAGCCCTGCGTCATCTGGTAGTACAGGCCACACGCGAGCTGCCCGGCTTTGACTGCGAAATCGTCGAGACGCACCATAACCAAAAGGTCGACGCCCCCAGCGGCACTGCCAAGTTGCTGCTCGATGCCGTCGTCGAAGCCGAGCCCGAGGCGGGCTACCACCCCGTCTATGGCCGCGAGGGCATGTGCGGAGCGCGCGACCCCAAGGAGATCGGCATGCACTCGCTGCGCGGTGGCACTGTCGCCGGCGTGCACGAAGTGAGTTTCTTTGGCCAGGACGAGGAAGTCACGCTCACGCATCGCGCCACGAGCCGTCAGATCTTCGTCAACGGCGCTCTGGCAGCCGCGCAGAAGCTCGTCACCCGCGACCCCGGCTTCTATACGTTCGACCAGGTCATGTTTGCCTAACCAGGCATCAACCGGATCCACCCAAAGGAGAGACAGCAAATGAGCAATGCAGCCGAGATGGATGCACAGGAGATTATCAACTACATCGCCACCGCGCCCAAGAAAACGCCCGTCAAACTGTACGTGCGCGAGAAGCCGGGCATGAAGGTCCAGTGGGGCAATGCACACGTCTACGGCGGTCGTCGTGGCAAGACCGTCTTTGGTGACTGGGATGAGCTCAAGGCAATCCTCGACGCCAACGCCGACTCCATCGACTACTACGATGTGGAGAACGACTGCCGCAACTCCGCCGTGCCCATGCTCGACCTTAAGGGCATCAACGCCCGCATCGAACCGGGCGCGATCATCCGTGACCGCGTCGAGATCGGCGATCGCGCCGTCATCATGATGGGTGCCATCATCAACATCGGCTCCGTCATTGGCGAAGGCTCCATGATCGACATGGGCGCCGTACTGGGCGGCCGCGCCACCGTGGGTAAGAACTGCCACATCGGCGCCGGCACCGTGCTGGCAGGCGTCGTGGAGCCCGCCAGTGCCACACCCGTCATCATCGAAGACGATGTCATGATCGGCGCCAATGCTGTGGTCCTGGAGGGCGTGCACGTGGGCAAAGGTGCTGTCGTTGCCGCCGGCGCCGTGTGCGTCGAGGACGTCCCCGCCGGCGCCGTCGTGGCCGGTGTCCCCGCCCGCGTCATCAAGATGCGCGATGAGAAGACCGACAGCAAGACCGGTCTCGAGGAAGGTCTGCGCCAGCTGTAGGGTTACGCGGTTTTTCCAAACCGCGTAACTAGTCGACGCTGCAAACGACCCAGAGCGGCAATCTGACGTTCAATCGTCGGGCATGACCAGAAGGTCAATGCCCTCCTC
>CABQHT010000013.1 GCA_902464035.1 uncultured Collinsella sp.
GCCCCGACCCCGCGCCCAACCCGGACCCCTCGCCCGACACGCCAGACGAGGTCCACTACGCCGACGGCGACTTTACAGGCTACGCCCTCTGCAAAAACGAGGAGGACGACGAAGTCTTCGGCCCCTACTACGTCAAGCTCACCGTCACCGTTAAGGACGGCAAGGTTACCGGTATCCACGATATCGAGGGTGTAGGCGGCAAGCCTGACGAGAGCCTCTCCGACGCGCTTGATCCCTTTGACGAGGATAACGAGCCCTACCTCGATAACGCCATCGACGGCCGCACCTTCCGCGGTACCGTCTACACCGGCATCCCCGAGCAGCTGCTCGCGGGCACCGAGGCTGGCAAGATCGACGTGGTGGCGCGCGCCACCTACTCCAGCCGCGCCATCGCCAACGCCTACACCGACGCCCTCGCGCGCTCGGCCGCGGCTTATAAGGACGCGAACGACAGCAAAGGCGACAAGGCAGACGCTTCTGACAAGACAAACGCCCCCGATGAGCCTACGGCCAACCCGACCGCCGCAAACGGGGCCACCGAGGAGGCTGGCGCCCATGCGTAACCCGTTTGCCCTCCTTGGGCGCCACCTCTGGCGCAACCGCAATTTCTATCTCAAAGCCGTCAACGCCGCGGCCGTCGTCGCCATCGTGGCGGGCTACAGCAGCTGGGCCGCCCAGGCGGCAGAGGCCGACGCCCGCACCCAGGCGGAGGCTGTCCAGGCCGAGCGCTCGCAGACGCGCGGCGCCTACGACACCGACGGCACCTTCGAGGGCAGCGCCCAGGGCTACGGCGGCACTGTCACCTGCCGCGTGACCATCGAGAACGGATACATCGAAAGCGTCGAGGTCACGGACCACGCCGGCGAGACCCCCGCCTACTTTGCGCAGGCCGAGGGCCTCACGCAGACCATCTGCGATGCTCAGGGAACCAACGTCGACACCGTCTCGGGTGCCACGTTCTCGAGTGCCGGCATCCTAAACGCCGTCAATGCGGCGCTTGAGCAGAGCAACGCCGGAGGTACGCAGTAATGGCCAGGACTGCATCCACCAAGACCCGCGGCGCAAAGCGCCCCGCGGGAACCCTTGAGAGCCTGCGCAACGGCGCAAACGTCATCGCGCACCCCAAGAACAAGATGCAGGAGCGCCTGCGCCGACAGTACCTCCATCGCGGTGTGCGCTGGTGCGTACAGTTCGGCTTTCTCATCTGCTTCCCGGCCGCCTGGAACGCCGCCTTCAACGGCGTCAAGTACATCTTCACGCAGCTCGGGAGCCATGCACCCATCGAGCTCACCGGCTTTTTATCCCTGCTTTTGGCCCTCTTGGCCTTCACCTGCGTGTTCGGCCGTTTCTTCTGCGGCTTTGCCTGCGCCTTCGGTACGCTCGGCGATATCGTCTACGCGCTTGCAACCCCGCTGCGCCGGACACTCCGCCTTGAGGGCAAGGGCGCGCACCGGCTCCCCGCGGGCGTGCAGCACGCGCTCCAGCTCGTCAAGTACGCCGTCCTCGTGGGCATCTGCGCCCTCTGCGTGATGGGTATCTGGCCCCAGGTCTCGGGCGCGAGCCCCTGGGTCGCCTTCGCCGGCATCACTGCGCGCTCGCTCGAGGGCATCGTGCCCACGGCCTTTGCCGCGCTTGGCGCGGTCATGGTTGGGATGGCCTTTGTCGAGCGTTTCTTCTGCCAGTTCCTCTGCCCCTTCGGCGCCATATTCTCGCTGCTGCCAGTGTTGCCGGTCTCGCTTTTCAACCGCCGCCGCGAAAGCTGTGCGCGCGGTTGCAACCGCTGCCAGGACAGCTGCCCGGTGCGCATCCACCCCGAGCGCGCCGACCTGCGATCGGGCGAGTGCATCGCCTGCGGGCGCTGCGCCGATGGCTGCCCCATGGCCAACGTGACGCTCGCCCGGCTCGACGGCTTTAAGCGCGATCAAGCAACCGACGATGCCAGCGAGCTCGCGCAGAGCAACACCCGCAAGCGCCCGCCCGCAGGGCCCGCCATTCTCGGGACCGAGGTTGCGCTCACGCTCGTCAAGGCTGCCATCCTCGCCGCGCTCTGCTACCTGCTCATGTAGGGCACGCGCACCCGCGGCCCGGCACCCCGTCAACACCGAGTCGTGCAGGCGCAGGCTCATCCGTAACGCCACCGACCAGAAAGCTCACCATGATCCAGACCCCCCACACCATCGACCGCCGCACGTTTATCGCCCTCGCAGGCGGGGCCCTCGTCTCTTGCGCCGGTGCACTTACCGGCTGCTCGGGCACGCAGGGCGACTCGGGCTCTGTAACCGCGTCCAAAGCGGGCTCCGCGGGCTCCGACAGCTCGCCCAAGGTGCAGAGCACGACGCTCTTTGTCTTCGACACTGTCGTGAATATCAGCGCCCAATGCAGCAAAAAGGTCATGGACGAGGTCGCCGACCGCTGCACCTACTTTGAGAACAAGTTCTCGCGCACCGCGGAGGGCTCGGATATCTGGAACATCAACAATGCAGGCGGCAAGCCCGTGGAAGTCGCGCACGAGACCGCCGAGGTCGTCGAGGCAGCCATCCGCTACGCCGAGGAGTCCGACGGGCTCTTTGACATCACCATCGGCGCCGTCTCGAGCCTCTGGGATTTTGACAACGAGGTCAAGCCCGCAGATGAGGACATCCAGGCGGCACTGCCCCATGTCGACTATCGCACCATCACGGTCGAAGGCAACACCGTCACGCTCGCCGATCCCGAGGCAAAGCTCGACCTAGGCGGCATTGCCAAAGGCTACATCACTGACGACCTCGTGGCGCTCTTTAAGAAGAGCGGCGTCAGAGATGCTTCCATCAGCCTGGGCGGCAACGTCTACGTGATGGGCAAGAGCTTTGACGGCGACGCCTGGAACGTGGGCGTGCAAGACCCCAACGGCGCGCAGGACGACGTGCTCGCCACCGTCAAGACGCGCAACCGCTCCCTTGTGACGAGCGGCCTCTATGAGCGCGGCTTTGAGCAGGACGGCACGTTCTACTACCACATCCTCGACCCCAAAACGGGCTACCCCGCCGCCACCGACCTCAAGAGCGCCTCGATTATGACCAAGAAATCCGTGCTTGGGGACGCCTACTCTACCATCCTGTTTTTGCTCGGCCACGACCGCGCCATGGAGCTCATCGAAAGCGATGAGCGCTTTGAAGGCGGCGTTTTAGTCGATATGGACGATCGCGCCACCAAGAGCGACGGCTCGACGTTCAAGATCTTGCAGGACTAGGAGCCATGATGGTCAAGCGCAAAGGTGCGCGCGATGGGCGCGACAACAAAAGACTCAACCTCATCCTGGTTTTGGCGATAGCGGCCGTCGCATGCGCCGGCTTGGTCGCCACGCGTCTGATGGGAGCAAACACGAACGCCGACACGGCCACAGTCGTTATCCGCGATGGAGAGCAAAACGTCTACGAGCTTCCTCTGAGCCAGAACACGACCAAGAGCGTTACGACCGACTTGGGAACCAACCTCATCGAAATCAAAGACGGCCGCGTGCACGTCGAGGAAGCAGACTGTCCCAACCAGGACTGCGTGCACCAGGGCTGGATTGACGCTGCCGGGGAGCAAATTGTCTGCCTTCCGCACAAGCTTACCGTCGATATCGTCGACGCGAGCGCCGAGACCACCTACGACGTAGTGGGGCGCTAATCCGTGGAGATGGTCGATATCGAACACACTCGCCGCCTGGCGCGCGTTTCGCTGTTGTGCGCTTGCGCATTGGTGCTGTCCTATCTGGAGACCATGATTCCGCTGCCCGTCGCGGTGCCCGGCATTAAACTGGGCCTTGCCAACGTGGCCGTAGTCGTCGCACTCTATACGCTCGATGCCAAAAGCGCCGGTGCCGTTGCGCTCGTCAAGGTCTTTGCATCGGGCTTTTTGTTTGGTTCGCCCATGATGCTCGTCTATAGCCTAGGCGGCACGGTCCTCGCCTTTATCGGCATGGTCGCCCTTGCTGCCGTGCCGGGTGTTGGCTTGGTGCCCGTGAGCATGCTTGCCGCCGTGCTGCACAATGTAGGCCAGCTGGGCGTTGCCGCCATGGCGCTGCAGACCCCGGCAGTCTTTATCAATCTGGGCGTTCTGGGCGTCGCCGCCTGCGTCACCGGCGGCATTACGGGCGCGGTGGCAGAAGGTGCGCTCGCCGGTATTGAGCAAGCCGATGACACACGTCCCTCCGTCGATTGCGCTGCACTTGCCGCCAATATCGTGGCAGGAGAGCGCATCGCCTTTGTCGGCACCAACGGCAGTGGCAAAAGCACCTGTGCACTCGAGCTTGCGGGGCTGCTCAAAGACGTGAACGGGCACGCTATGTGCGTGCAGGGCACCGTAGGCCTTGCTTTTCAGGATCCCGATAACCAGATCGTCGCTCCAGTCGTGCGAGACGACATCGCCTTTGGACTCGAAAACCGCGGTGTCCCCCGCGACGAAATGCGTTCAGAAGTCTTGCAGGCACTCAACGAGCTTGGCATTGTCGAGCTTGAGCAACGCGATGTCGCCACGCTCTCGGGCGGCCAAAAACAACGCGTGGCGGCGTCGGGATTGGTTGCGCTCACCCCTTCGCTCATGATTTTTGACGAGACGACCGCCATGCTCGACGAGACCGCCCGCGAGGCCGTCAATGATCTCATCGATCATCTTTGCCAGCGCGATGTTGCCGTGATCCAGATCACGCAGTTGCTCGACGAGGTCGCGCGCGCCGACCGAGTCGCCGTCTTCGAGGCGGGCGCCATCGCATACCTGGGTACCGTGCAAGATCTTGCCGACCAGCGCGATCTGCTCATTCGATGCGGCCTGGAGGAACTGTGTCGTTAACCTGCTCAAACATAACCGTCCGCTATCCCGAAGCAGACGCCTGTACCCTATCTCGTGTTTCGTTGGAAATTAGGCCCGGCAGCGTGATCGGTATCGCAGGCACCTCTGGCTCCGGCAAGTCAACGCTGCTGCGTGCCCTTGCCGGAGCGCTTGCCGTGCAGGCGGGGTCTGTCGTGGCGGACGGCACCGCGCTTGGCACACACCCCACGGCGGATGAACTTCGTACGTACCGCAAAACCGTGGCACTCGTGCAGCAACGCCCCGAGCAGCAGTTTTTTGCCGCCACGGTCTTTGACGAGGTGGCGTTTGGCCCCCGCAATCTTGGACTGGACGAAGCCGAGGTCAAGCGACGCGTTGGCACATCGCTCGCCAGCGTCGGGTTTGATCTCGCCGCTATCGGCGGCACAAGCCCCTTTGCCCATTCTGGCGGAGAGCAGCGCCGTATCGCCGTTGCCGATATGCTTGCACTCGAGACACCGTATTTGCTGCTCGACGAGCCCAGCGCTGGACTCGATCCCCGCGCCCACCGGCTGCTGCTCGAGCGCTTGGCTCAACTCGCACGCCACGGCCGCGGCATTGTAATCGCCACGCACGATTCGCGTGTGCTGAGCATCTGCGACAAGGCCTTTCGGCTGCAGGACGGCATGCTGCTGCCGCAAAGTTCCGAGGGCATCCAGGTGACATCCGTTGGCGTGACGGCCGCACGTCCCGTGGAAACCGGACATACTCCGCCAGCGTCCAAGGCGGTCTCGTTTGGCATCTTTCGTCCGGGGTCAAGCCTCGTTCACCTGCTGCACCCCGCCACCAAGCTTGTATTCTGCATGCTCTTTATGATTGCCGGCTTTATCGCCCAGCAGCCCGGCGCCCTTGCCGCCGTCGCGCTCACCGCATTCGCCTCGCTCGCCGCAAGCGGCAGCTCGATGCGTCAGGCACTTCGTGCCCTCAGGCCATTTCGCTGGCTTATGGGGTTTGTCCTGGTCTTCAACGCACTCTTTACGGCATCGGGGACTCTGCTGCTGCAGGCGGGACCCGTGCAGATCACCTCGGGAGGTCTGCTCTTTGGCGCGCTCTGCGTGCTGCGTTTTGCCCTCATTATGCTGGGAACGTCGACGCTCATGGCGACCACCTCCCCCACCGCACTCGCCGATGGCGCCGCGGCGCTTCTGAGGCCCCTCGCCCGTTTTGGCCTGCGCACCGACGATGCCACCGTCGCCATACAGCTCACGCTTCGTTTTGTCCCCGTGCTTATCGAAGAGTTCAATCGTATCAAGGCCGCTCAGGAAGCGCGCTTGGCGCGCTTTGACAGTCCCTCGCCCCTGCAGCGTGCACGTGCTTTTATTCCCGTCATCACGCCCTTGTTTAGCAACGCGCTGCGGCGCTCTGACACGCTCGCGCTCGCCATGGTCAACCGCGAATACGGAGCGCACCCGGCTGTCAGCAGAACCTGCCTGCGCAGCTATCGCTTTGACCGGGCAGACCTTGCTGTTCTGGCGCTCGGATGCTGCATCGTTGCGATTGCGCTGCTCTAGGGCTCGGTATGCCATGCCACTCGCCGGAATGCGGCATATGGTCTGTATGACATTTGCGATAATGCCTATAGCATCGCTTTGAGAGGAGTCCTCATGAAGCCACGTATCATTGCCATCACCTGCGGTGTTGCAGGAACCGCCGTCGGCCTTGCCGCTGCCGCCGGCATCGTTTACCGCAAGCAAATCAAGTCCGCCGCGTCGCTCAAACGCTTGACCGGCTACGCGGATGGCTATGACCTGTACGCAATCGACATTGCCTACGACTACGATCTTGATCGCATCATCGCCGCTGGCGTGCGCGACGACCAGGCCTACATCGATGCCGTGGTGGCGCAGGTGCTGCCCGGTGTGCCGGCACATGTCCAGGCGCCCCAGTTTGCCTGCAGCGCTTTTGTCGCCGTAGATGCCGAAGGCCGCGTGCGCACCGGTCGCAATTACGACTTTAAGGACGACACCTCGGCGCTGCTGGTGCGCAATCACCCGCGCGACGGCTATGCCTCCATCGGGTTTGCCGCCCTTAACAACCTGGGCGATAACACTCCGCTTGACTCCGTCGCCGGACGCGCCGCCGCACTCATGGGCCCGTTTGCCCAGCTCGATGGTGTTAACGAATGTGGCGTCTCCATTGCCGTACTCACCCTGGATTCCAAGCCCTGTGACCAGGACACGCAACGCCCCGTCATCAATACCTCGCTCGCCATCCGTCTGGTGCTCGACCGTGCCGCCACCACGCAAGAAGCTGTCGACCTGCTTTCCGCCTACGACATGCACGCCATGGCAGGACGCGATTACCACTTCTTTATAAACGACGCCGCCGGTGACGCGCGCGTAGTAGAGTGGGATCCGCGCGATCCGGACCGCGCTTTCAAAGCGACTCCTGTACGCCAGGTTACGAACTTCTACGCCTGCTATGGCGACGAAGTGCTCCCCAACCAAAAGAACGGCGAGCTGGGCCATGGCAAGGAACGCGCCATCGCCGATGTCCTCGACGCCCATGTCGGTGCCCAAGACGAAACGATTGCCTGGGAAGCCCTGCGAGCCGCAGCGCAAGAGCCCAATCCGGAAGACATCACCAGCAACACGCAGTGGTCGGTCGTCTTTGACAACACCGAGCCTGCTGCCGCCATCACGCTGCGCCGCCACTGGGGCGACATCGACGCATTCGCACTGTAAGGAGCCAGGCCCGTCGACCTTACGCTCGCCTGGCGTTGTTTACATTTCTATACGCTTGAGCTAACACGTTTTACCCCCGTATCAACAGTGTGCGGGGGTAAACTTATGCGCATGTTATAACTTGCCCGGAAGGATTCATCATGCTCAGGATCGGTCTTCTTACCAGTGGCGGCGACTGCCAGGCGCTCAACGCCACCATGCGCGGCATTGTCAAAACGCTTATGACCAATAGCAAAGAGCCTATCGAGATCTACGGTTTTGAGGACGGCTACCAGGGCCTTATCTACAGCAGGTTCCGTGTCATGTCGCCCGCCGATTTTAGCGGCATCCTCACCCGCGGCGGCACCATCCTGGGCACGAGCCGTACGCCGTTCAAGCGCCTGGATGTTCCCGAGGCCGATGGCGTCGAGAAGGTGCCCGCTATGGTCCACACCTATCATAAGCTGCAGCTCGACTGCCTGTTTATGCTGGGCGGCAACGGCTCCACCAAGACCGCGAACCGCCTGCGCGAAGAGGGCCTCAACGTTATCGCCCTGCCCAAGACCATCGATAACGACACCTGGGGCACCGAGCTGACGTTTGGCTTTACGAGCGCCATCGACGTCGCTACCAAGTGCATCGACGACATCCACACCACCGCCTCGAGTCACGGCCGCGTGTTCGTTATCGAGATCATGGGCCACAAGGTTGGCTGGATCCCGCTGTACGCCGGCGTCGCGGGCGGCGCGGATGTCATCTTGATTCCCGAGATCCCTTACGACATGGATAACGTCATCAAGACCATCGAGCATCGCATGGAAACCGGCAGCCGCTTTACGATCGTAGCCGTCGCCGAGGGCGCCATCTCCAAGGATGACGCGGCACTGTCCAAGAAGGAGTACAAGAAGAAGCTCGCCGAACGCACGAGCCCGTCAATCGTGTACGACATCGCCAAGGAGATCGAGGCCAAGACCGGCCGCGAGACCCGCGTCGCCATCCCCGGTCACACGCAGCGCGGCGGTCAGCCCGATGCCCAGGACCGCATCTTTGCGACCCAGTGTGGCGTCGAGGCAGCGCTTGGTTGCCTACGCGGCGAGTTTGGCTACATGATTGCCCTGCGTGACGGCAAGATGTGCCACATGCCGCTCGAGGAGGTCGCCGGCAAGCTCAAGTATGTCGATCCCCAGAGCGATCTGGTACGCGAGGCCAAGGCGTTGGGCATCAGCTTCGGCGACGAATAGCCTCGGCTGGAACTGCTCTCATCGGAGGCCCCAGGGCCTACCTCCCAAATCGTCCTCGGACATGTCAGGACCCCGCTGCGCGCTTCGCGCGGCGGGGTCCTTCCGTCCTGCGGAAAGATTTGGGAGGTAGGCCCTGGGGTCTCCTGCGGTAACTGGGGAGGCCGAGGCTATTCGTCTTCTTGCTGCGGGTGCCTGGTCTGGAGGATTTGGAATGAAGGGGGCTCTTGGCTGTTACCTGCACTGACATTTGTCACAAAATGGCTGGTCGTTGGGGGTTGCTACCGGTAGTTGCGGTAGGGTTGGGGCAGATTCTAACTAGAAATGGTGGTCGCTACCGGTTGTTCTCGGCATACTCGGCTCATTCGATTCGATCACCATGCGAAAGGAACTACCATGGATCTTGCAATGGCGCAGCGGCTCGTCAATCGCCGCAAGGCTGCCGGGCTTTCTCAGGAGGCGCTTGCTGCCCAGCTGGGCGTGAGCCGCCAGGCTGTCAGCAAATGGGAGCGCAGCGAATCCTCGCCCGATACCGATAACCTCATTGCACTCGCCGCGCTGTATGGCGTGTCGCTGGATGAGCTGTTGTATGGGGAGGCGGCCAACGATGCCGACGACCTGGAAGACGGTAGCGCCGACACCGAGACGGCGGATGTGGCTGACGAGGCTGGGGATTCTGCCGATCACGCCGATTGCGGCGACAAACCACTTGTCGATATTTCCCTCGCGCGCGGTATCCACGTCATTGATCCCAATAAAGGCGAGGAAGTCCATGTTGGTTGGAGCGGCATCCATGTGACCAACGAGCGCAAGGGCGAAGAGGTGCATGTGGGGCCGGGCGGCGTGCATATCGATACGCTTGAGGACGATGGACATAGCGTGCGCACCAATGACGACGGCACCGTCACCATCGACGGCGAGACGTTCTCCAACTGGAAGGAAGCGCACGACAAGCTCGACCATCATGGCAAGCATTTCCACACCAAGCTCGGACGCGCGTGGAACAAGTTTCCCTTTCCCGCAGTGGTTGCCCTCGCCTATCTGGCGCTTGGCATCATCTGCAGCGCATGGTCCATGGGGCTCTTCCTCGTCTTTTTGATTCCCGTTTACTACGCGATTGGTGACTTTATCGATCGGCGCCACCTGTCTAAGCTGATCGAGGTCATCTACCCGGCAGCCGCCATCGCTTGGTTCCTCTACATGTGGCTCTGTTTGGGACAGCCCCATCCTGCATGGATCATCCTCATCACGATTCCCATCGTAAAGGCGCTCATGCGCTGGTGTCGCAAACAATGGAAGCACCGCAAACAGGCCTAAACCGCCCCAACCAGCCAGCGCCACTCATCCGACACCGCCCGCCCCTTCCAAGTTGCGGTGATATAGGGACTGTTTTGAGGCTCCAAAGCGCCAAACAGTCCGTATATCACCGCAACTTACAAACAACTGGGTCAGTTCCGGCACGGAGATTAGCATTGAGCTGACCGCGCGCCAAGAAAAGGGGCCATCTACTACGTTTAACTCGAGAGGGCCGGCCATACCCGCCTTTTCCGAAAATTGGCAAGCCCTCTACCTGCGGTTTTAATTTCATAATCTTTGTCATGGTCGAGGGTGCGGTAGCAAACGTAGTAGATAGGCCCGTTTTGTGGCATACGACCCATTCAAGCCCAATCTCGAAGGCTAAAGAGAGCCTCTCATCCACGCCTGCGAGCGAAAACCAAATAGAATGAAAGGCAAATGGAAAGCCCGTTTGACGAGCGGAGGACATATGCGCGACGTAGCCGAAAGCGACTGGAAGCTGTTTAAGAAAATGCTTCCTCAATGGCAAGAACGTTATATGGAAAAGCTCATCGGCCAGTACGTTGAGATACTGAACGGCGACAGTGAAGCGTCCAGTAGATTTTGGGCACTAGAAGAGCGCCTCAATAGAGACAAGCTGTCCTCAGGCGTAATTGCAAACGACATTCGCCGCAGCACAATGCACCGCGAGATAGCCAATTTGCTTATCGACAGCGTGATCACCCTTGACGACCTTGACGGTTTTACCGAGGACATTAAGAGCTATGCGCAACACTGGATTGGCCAGTAAGAGCACTGAACGACAGACATCCCCAGCAAAACGGGGCAAACGCCGGGCCACCTAATGGTTGTCCGGCGTTTGCCCCGATAAAACCTGCCAAAATAAACCTGTCCTTTTTGGCAGGTTACTCGGCGCTCTTGAGGGCGCCGACCATGTCAATCTTATTGAGCGTTCGGTTGGTGGCAAGGTTGACGATGATCGTAAAGCCGAAGGAAAGCACCACGGATAGCACGTAGCTCAGCGGCTCGACCTCAACATCAAAATACAGCGACGGCATCTGCAAAATGTACGTAAAACTCTCGGCCAGCAAGCCGCCCAGCGGCACGCCCAGCGCAGCGCCGATCGCCGTGAGGATCAACGTCTCCTTGTTGACGTAGTGGTGCACCTCGCCACGGCGGAAGCCCAGCACCTTGATGGTCGCCAGCTCGCGTTCGCGCTCGGAGATATTCGTGTTGGACAGCGTAAACACCACCACAAACGACAGGCACGCCGCCATAAAGGTCACGAGCACCACGACCGAATTGATAATCGTAAAGTTCGCCTCATAGTTTTCCCAATGCTCGGCCGTACTCGAAATTGTGAGCCAACCGTCACTCTTAAGCTTCTTGCTAAACGCAATCTGGTCAGCCGACGAACCCTTAAGCAGCGCAAGGATGCCGTTGAGGCGCGCGCTTCGACCGAACGCGCGCTCATAGGTGCCCTGCGTCATGTAAAGCGTGTTGCCCAGATAGTTGAGCGAGATGTCGCTGACTTTGACCTTGGCAACATTGAGCGACGAATCCTGGACGTGAGCCGTGTCACCCGGCTTGATCCCCAGCACCAGCTGAGAGCTCTTGCTCAAATACACGTCTCCGTCACGCAGGGCGAGCGGTTCTTTGGACTCATCCTCCAGGCGCACGTAATCGCCCAAGTCACCCGTGCGGTCGTCGGGAATCACGATGAGCTGCACGGTCTCGCTCTTGCCGCCAAACGTAAAGGTGACGTTGTCGGTCATAATCGGCAGGGTCGAGGTCACCGTCACGTTGGAATCATTGGCCGTGCTGCGCTCATCCAATGCCGCGCACGTCTGCGAAAAATCGTCGGGATTGGCGACCGCCAGCAAGTCATAGCGCGTGATATGCCCGTACTGTTTGGGCGAAAGCGCCACCGACGTGTCGCGAATTCCCATACCGCAAATCACGAGCGCCGTGCAGCCGGCGATACCGAAGATGGTCATAAAGGCGCGCTTTTTGTAGCGGAATAAGTTGCGTGCAGCGACCTTGTTCAAAAAGCTCATACGGTGCCAGATAAAGCCGATGCGCTCGAGCAGAATGCGCGAGCCGGCGCGCGGCGCCTTGGGACGCATGAGCGAAGCCGGCGTCTCGGCCATCTCGTGGCGGCAGGCGATAATCGTGGCGCCCACCACGCCCACGGCAAACAGCGCTACCGACACGAGTGATGACACGATGTCGTACGAAAGCAACATCTGGGGCAGCGAGTACATGTCGTCGAACACCGTAAACAAGAACAGCGGCAGACCCACAAATCCGATGATATTGCCGAGCACGCCACCGATCAGACACGCCCACAGCGAGTAGTCCACATATTTGGACAGGATACGCCCGCGTGAATAGCCGAGTGCCTTGTACAGGCCAATAAGCGTGCGCTCCTCCTCGACCATGCGGGTGGCGGTGGTGAGACTGATAAGCACGGCGACGATAAAGAAGATGAACGGGAACACCGTGGCGATGGCCTCGATCGAAGAACTATCGCTCTCGACGCTCGAGTAGCTTGCGATATTGCCGCGGTCCTGGATGTACCAGGTGCATTCGCCCAGGTCGGAGAGCTCGGCGCGGGCATCGGCGAATTGCTGGTTGGCGGCGGCGCGGCGCTGGTCCAGGTCGACCTGAGCCTGCGCACGCTCCTCGCTGCCCTCGGCCATGCGATTGATGTTGTCCTGCTCGATCCCAAAGACCATATTCGCCTGACGCTCAGCCGCGTCCAAGCTCGCCGGTGTGTCGACCGTCAGCTCCTGGGCGCGCGCCTTCTCACGCTCCTCGCGGATCTTCTCGATATTGCCCTTGACCTCATTGATCTTTGCCGAGTAGGCATCCGAATAGGAGTTGAGGCTCTTGGCTCCCTCGACGACCACGTGGACAGCGGAGTAGGAAGAAGATGTCGCGGCATCCTCGCTCACGTAGAACTTGTAGTCCGCAGTCGAAGCAGCGCGAAAGGCGTTGACTGTCGAGTCGGAGCTCACGTCGGTAGGATCGAGAACCTCGGCCGTGATGGTGTAGTCCCCATCGGCAAACTGGTCCTTGGCGCTTTGGTTCGACGAGCTCGCATCGTTGGCGGCAAAGCTCACCGTATCGCCGATTTTCTTGCCCGAAGCCTTCAAAAAACGTGAGGTCACTGCCACTTCGCCCGAAGTCTCGGGCAGCTCGCCGCGTACTAGCACCGGTTGGTCAATATTCTCTTTGGAGAGGCTCTGTACGACGACACGCTCGCGCGTCGTACCCACGGCGGTATAGGCGGTCTCGGTATAGATGCCCTCGGCCGTCTCGACGCCATCGACCTCTTGGATCGCGGCAAGATCGTCATCGGTCAGACCATAGGTCGACTGCACGTTGATGTCATAGACATTCTGCTGGTCAAAATAGGCGTCGACCGAATCACACAGGTCCTCGCAGCCCGCCTTAAGGCCGCACATCACGCTCACGCCAAGCGCGGTGATCACGACGATAGACAAGAAGCGTTTGAGGCTGCCGCGAATCGTGCGGTAGATGCCACGGCGAAAAACCGTCGGCACCATATCGTTTGAGCTTTGGGCGGTACGGTAGGTCGTAAAATCCTGCTCGCGCTCCGTGTTCTGCGCGCCGCGGCGTTGGCTGTTTTGGCGGTCCTGATTCATGGGCGCTACCACTCGATCGTCTCGATAGGCACAGGATTTTGCTGGACCGTCTCGCTCTCCACGCGGCCGCTCTTAAAGCGGATCAGGCGATCGGCCATGGGCGCCAGCGCAGAGTTGTGGGTGATGATGATGACCGTAATGCCTTGCTTGCGGCAAGTGTCCTGTAACAGCTGCAAGATCTGCTTGCCGGTTTTGTAGTCGAGTGCACCCGTAGGCTCGTCGCACAAAAGCAGCTTGGGGTTCTTAGCCAGCGCGCGGGCGATGGATACGCGCTGCTGCTCGCCGCCCGAAAGCTGCGCCGGAAAGTTAGCGAGGCGGTCGCCCAGGCCAACCTGGCGAAGCGTTTGCTCGGCATCGAGCGAATCGGGGCAGATCTGCGCCGCGAGTTCGACGTTCTCAAGCGCCGTCAGGTTAGGGACCAGATTGTAGAACTGGAAGACAAAGCCGACGTCGGCGCGTCGGTATTCCACGAGTTGCGCCTCGTTGGCGGAGCTCACGTCGCGCCCGTCCACCGTCACAGTGCCGGAGGTCGCCGTGTCCATGCCGCCCAGAATGTTGAGGGCCGTGGTCTTGCCGGCGCCCGAAGCGCCCAGAATGATGGCGAGCTCGCCGCGCTCGACCGTAAAGCTCGCGCCGTCAAGCGCGTGGATGCGGGCGTCGCCCTCGCCGTATGCCTTGATGACGTCTTTGAATTCGATATAGGCCATCGATCGGTTCCTATCTGGTCGGATAACTCTTTAGTATTACCCATTTCGCACCGACCAAAAAGGGACAGGTTTATTTTGGCAGGTTTTATATGGGGAAATGGCGGGTGTAGGCGAGGCACCGGGGAGGCCGAGAAATCATCGACGGGGTCAGGCCGACCGCCAAACACAACGCACGCATCTCAATCTGTCAGCCAAATCATTCGAACAGCTGTTCGTTTCTATGATATGATTCAACTATCTAAGCAGGCCAATACGCAGAAAGGCGGCCAACATGGCATTCGACTTTAAGAAGGAATGCAAGGAGCTCTACAAACCTGCAAGCAAGCCGAGTATCGTAACTGTCCCGCCTATGAGCTACGTTGCCGTTCGCGGAAAGGGCGACCCAAATACCGAAGGCGGCGAGTATCAAAACGCCCTGCCGCTACTTTACGGCATCGCCTATACCGTCAAGATGTCGAAGAAAGGCTCAAGGAACATCGAGGGTTACTTCGACTATGTGGTGCCGCCGCTCGAGGGTTTCTGGTGGCAAGACTCCCCCGGTAGCGGCATCGATTATGTACGCAAGGACAATTTCAACTTTATCTCGTGCATCCGCCTGCCTGATTTCGTCACCCGAGATGACTTTGACTGGGCAGTCGCGGAAGCCACGACCAAAAAGAAACTGGACTTTTCCGCCGTCGAACTGCTTAAAGTTGACGAGGGTCTCTGCGTTCAATGCATGCACACCGGGCCCTACGACAACGAACCGGCGACCGTAGACGCTATGCATGAATACACGACCGAGCTGGGCTATGTTCCCGACTTCTCAGACACCCGTTTACATCACGAAATCTATCTCTCCGATCCACGCAAATGCGCACCGGAGAAACTTAAGACCGTGGTTCGTCATCCTATCAAGCGCGCTGAATAGCGTGGGGCGTCATTTCACGCGCTAGGTTTTAAGCCAGCCAACCAGCCGCCTCCTAGGCCGTCCGGTAATTATCTTGACGCGGCCCGTCGCATCTTATAAGTTTGTTTTGCTAAAGCTGGAAAGCCTCTCAACGATGCGCAACTCCAGCTCTTTTTCTATCAAGAGAGCAAGTGTCGGAAAGCAAAATGTCAGAAAGCAGCGCTTCGAGCAGAATCAAACGCCTGGTCAACACCTATAGCGGTCTCGTGCTCATGGGCGCCGTCGGAATCCCTATCGGCGTTATCGTTGGCGCCATCTGTGCCCTTTTTGGTCGTGTGCTCCTGGCAATCGGCGCCTTCCGTGACGAGCACATCGTACTGCTCCTTCCCTTCCTCGCCCTCATGGGCTTGGCCATCGTATTTGCCTACCGCACTTGGGGCAAGGGCACCGACCGCGGCATGAGCCTGGTGTTCGACGTAGGCCACGGACGCGAGGACGCCATCTCCCCGCGTCTCGTGCCGCTCGTTATGCTGAGCACGTGGGGGACGCACCTCTTTGGCGGCAGCGCGGGACGCGAGGGCGTGGCCGTGCAGATCGGTGCAACCGTCTCGCATTGGATCGGCCGGCGTCTACCTTTCCGAGACCCCGGCAACACGTTTTTGCTTATCGGCATGGCCGCGGGCTTTGCCGGACTCTTTCGAACACCGCTCGCTGCTACGGTCTTTGCGGTCGAGGTGTTGGTCGCAGGGCACATGGAATACCGCGCGCTGTTTCCCGCGCTTACGGCCTCGCTCGCCGCAAGCATGACCTCCGGCGCCCTGGGGCTCGAGAAGTTCGAGGTCGCCGTTACCGCCTCGTATGCGCTCGACCTCCCCGGTCTTGGACGGCTGGCGCTGTTGGGCATCGCGTTTGGCATGGTAGGCGGCGCTTTTGCCTGGTGTCTCGCTCACGCCAAGACCCTTGCAGCGCGGATGTGCCCCAACCCTTATACGCGCATCGCGGTTATGGGCCTCATGCTGTCGGCGATCCTGTTTGCGCTATGGCAGGGGCGATACTGCGGACTTGGCACCAACTTGATATCGGCGGCGCTCGACGGTGACGGCAAGGCCGCCATCATGCCTTGGGACTGGGCGCTCAAATTCGCACTCACCATTGCCACGCTTGCCGCAGGATATCAGGGTGGCGAGGTGACGCCGCTGTTCTCCATCGGAGCCAGCCTGGGCGTCGTACTCGCCAGTGTTCTCGGCATGCCCGTTGAGCTTTGCGCCGCACTGGGCTACGCCTCTGTCTTTGGCAGCGCCACCAACACGCTGCTTGCACCCATTCTCATTGGCTGCGAGGTGTTTGGATTTGGCAACTTGCCGCTGTTCTTTATCGTCTGCGTCGTTGCCTACCTGTTCAACATGGACAAATCAATCTACGCGCTGCAAAAACGGGCGTAACGGTCAGGTTTACCGATATATCGACGCTCGGCCTCGGTCACGCGGAAAGCGCGTCCCATTCTGAAGCGATATTCCGGGACACAGTTTCCGCTTGACCCCTCAAAGGGAAAGCGCATCCCGTTCCGATGACTCAAACTGGGATGCAGTTTCCCGATAGCTTCCTAGAGGAAAACGCATCCCATTCTGAGGCCAGATTCCGGGACGCAGTTTCCGCTTGATCCCTCAAAGGGAAAGCACGTCCCAATCCACAGCCTCACGCCGGAGCGCGCCATCCGCCCGCAGCCCGACTAGTCAGCATTTCCCCAGATAAAACCTGCCAAAATAAACCTGTCCCTTTTTGCAGGTTTTAGAGACGGACGGTGAAGGTGATCTGATGGTCGTGGCCAGATACGGTAGCGGAGCCGCCATGGGCCTCGGCGATGGCGCGCACGACGGATAGGCCCACGCCCGAGCCGCCCGTCTTGGAGCTGCGCGACACGTCCGTACGATAGAAGCGGTCGAACAATCGATTTAGGTCGCCTTCGGGCAGCTCGTCCACGGCGTTCGATACGACAAGCTCGGTGGCGCCCTTACCCTGAACGCGCGAAACGGCACGCAGGCTCAGCTCAATCACGCTGCCCTCGCTCGCATAGCGCGTGGCGTTGTCCAGAAGCAGCTCAACCACCTGCGCCACCGCCGCAGCATCGGCATGGGCACGCACGCCACTCGCAATCGACATCGACAAACGCTTACCGCGCGAAACCGCCACCGACTCAAACGGCGCCGCGGCCTTGTCCACGGCCTCCGAAAGATCGATCGCCGCCATGGTAAAGCCGGCAGAGCCCTCGTCCATGCGCGCCAAAAATACCAGGCGTTCCGTCAGCGCCGTCAGCCGCGCGACCTGCTCATGAATGCTCTGCGTCCACTCGCTCTCGCCGCTCTCAATCTCCTGCACCTCGTTGGCGGCGTCAATTACAGCCAGCGGCGTCTTGATCTCGTGGCTTGCATCGGTAATAAAGCGCTTTTGCTTGCTGTAGCTCTCGACCATCGGTCGAATCACCGCGCCCGAGGCACCCGCCACAATTGCCAACACCGCCAGCCAGCCAATGCAACTGATTGCCACGCTCGCGCTCAAAAACGAATAAAAGCTTGCAAGCTCGCGCGAGCAGTCCACGAACACATAGGTGGTCTCATCGTCTTGAACGTCGGTCGTATAGCGATAATTGCCAGAAAAACCCGAGACCCAACCCTTGGAATGCAACTTGGCGGCAATACTGGCGGCGCGCTTGGCACCCACCGCGGCAATGCGGGCCGTATTGACATCGGCAACCTGTCCGGCGTCAATCGTCACCGTAAAGTAGCGCGTGTCGAAGGGAGACTCCGCCGTCATGCCTTCGAAGTGCCCGATGCGAACGCCCGCTTGGCCATCGCCGGCATCCTTGCCATTAGCGGGATCGCCTTTAGGCTCGTCCCCCCAATCGATGCCGTCCTTGCCCGCCAGGATATAGTCCAGACGCGCATCGGCCATTTTGCAGACATGCGAGTAATTAACGACATTGATGCCGGCAATGATGAGCGTGAGCACCACGGTCACAGCACCCATGGCAACCAGGATGAACTTGCGACGCAGGCGGCGGCCCAATGCATCAACAGAATTTGCCCGCCCCGCACTACTCGAGGCGACGTGAACCCGCTCCGTCATGCGCTCGCACCACGTGCGCACGCTCACGCCTGCTCGCCTTCCTCGACAACCTCAAGCGAATATCCCTGATTGCGCGACGCGCGGATGGCAACGTTGGCACCAAGCGCCGTCAGCTTTTTGCGCAGGTACGAGATATAAACCCACACCACGTTGGCGCCTTCGGGCGCGTCCTCACCCCAAACCTCGAGCATCAGACGCTCGGTGGGCATGCGCGTGCCGGCGTTGCGCATAAAGAGCTCCATAAGCTGAAACTCTCGATTGGCCAGGTGCTCCTCGCCCAAAGGGCCAACGAGTGTGCACGATGCCGTGTCGAGGCGCACGTTGCCCACGCTGAGCGTCGTGGCGTCAATTGCCGTCGCGGCACGCGTCATGGCGCGAATACGCGCAAGTAGTTCCTTGGCGGCAAACGGCTTGGTCAGGTAATCGTTGGCACCGGCATCCAGACCCTCGACCTTATCGGACACCTCGCTTTTGGCCGTAAGCATGATGATGGGCAAGCGTTTGCCGGCCTCACGTGTGCGCTTGAGTACCTCGATACCGTCCATGCCGGGCATCATGATGTCCAGGATTGCGGCGTCATAGTCGTTGGCGAGTAGATATTCGAGCGCCGTCAGACCGTCGAGCGCGGTGTCAACCTCGTAGTCGCTATGTTGAAGAATCGCGGTAAGGGCGCGGGAGAGGCCGGGTTCGTCCTCGGCAAGCATCAGCTTCATAGTTGTTCCTTTGGCGCACGGCTATACAGGTTTTGATGCTGCCGATAATAGCGCACCGCCAGCTGCCTTAGCGCAGCCTCAGCTGCTCAACCTTCGTGTTTTCAAATGCGCAGGATATGGCTTAGCCAAACTTAAGGCGCAGATGCCGAGCGCTTGGACGCATGCCAGCCGCGAAAGGACAGCGGCTCGTCCCTTCGCGGCGCCTTCGTCATGCAAAGTGCCCTGGCGTTATTCCTCGTACGCGCCCTCAAGCCGAAGCAGCCATTCCTTGCGATCAAGCCCGCCGGCATATCCGTTGAGCGATCCGTCTGCCGCGACCACGCGATGGCACGGCACGATTATCGAAATGGGATTACGCGCAACCGCAGCCCCCACCGCACGAGGAGACACGACGGGTGCCTCGTTTCCCGGCACACGATGTCGAGCCGCAACACGCTGGGCGACCTCGCCATACGTAGCGACCTCGCCACGCGGAATTGAAAGCAGTTCAAACCAAACTTCACGCTGAAACGCCGTGCCGATCATATGCAACGGCGGCGTAAACCGAGGCTCCTGCCCCGCAAAATAAGCATTCAGCCAAGCCCAAGAACGCTCTAGCACCGAAGAAGCCGCGCCATTTGCCGGACTCACCGAAGACATCCCACCGGTACCGGAAACCGCGTCGGCGCCTTCAACATGTTCGGAGTCTTCCCGGAGAAGCGTGGAACCAAAGTGCTCCTGCCCCTCAAACCAAAGCCCCGTCAGACCGCGGCCATCAGCGGCAAGCAAGATTTCGCCCAAAGGCGAGGCAAATGTCGTCGTGACCACCAGCGGCTCCTTTCAAAACTCCGCAACATAATACCGCGAATTGTGCAGACAACCCCAATCGACCCCAAAGTCACCCAAGGCAGCAGGCACGACGTCGCCGCAGCTGCCGCACGACCCCAAAGTCCCCGCAGGCAGCAGGCGCAACGCGCCACAGCTGCCGGCCGCGCCCCAAAGTCCCCCAAGGCGGCAGGCGCAAAGCGCCGAGGCCGCCGCCGGGACCAGGGCCCGCAACAACCACGTGCCCCCACATCAGCCCAGCGGCCCCAACCAACAACGGCCCCATCGCGGGCAGCTCGCAGCAACGTCACCGCAGGCGGGGGCCGGGCTTGGTTTTCAGAACACTCCGCAGACCAGTGTGGCGCCTTGTCCGCGGCTCCGAAGGAGCAGGACAAGGCGCCACACATGGTCGAGGACGTTCTGAAAACCAAGCCCGGCCCCCGCCGGACAGGTCAACCGCTACTCGCAGAGCAGCTTAGCGATCTGGACGGCGTTGGTTGCCGCGCCCTTACGGATTTGGTCGCCGCAGCACCAGAAGGTGATGCCGCGCGCGGCCTCAGGGTTCGAGATGTCGCGGCGCACACGGCCGACCCAGATCAGATCCTGGTCGGACGTATCCATCGGCATGGGGAAGCGATCGTGCGCATCCTCGGCAGCCATATCGTCAACCAGCTTGACGCCGGGAGCGGCAGTCAGCGCAGCGCGGGCCTCCTCGACCGTAATGTCGCGCTCGAACTCGAGCGTAATGCTCTCGGAGTGCGAGCGCAGCACAGGCACGCGCACGCAGGTGCAGTTCACGCGCAGCTCGGGAAGGTGCATGATCTTGCGGCCCTCGTTTTGCAGCTTCATCTCCTCGGAGGTAAAGCCTTCCTCCTTGACGCCGCCGATCTGCGGAATCAGGTTGCTCGCCAGCTGGGCGGCAAATGCACGCGGCTCGGGAATCTCCTCGCCGCGGCCCAGGGCGGCCAACTGAGCCTCGAGCTCGGCCATACCGGGGGCACCGGCGCCCGAAGCCGCCTGGTACGTCGAAACGATCATACGCTTCACGCCGGCGAGCTGATGCAGCGGCCAGGTGGGAACCAAACCGATGATGGTCGCGCAGTTGGGGTTGGCGATAAGGCCATGATGCCACTTGATGTCGTCGGCGTTGATCTCGGGCACGACCAGCGGCACCTCGGGGTCCATGCGGAAGGCATGGCTGTTGTCGACCACGACGGCGCCGCGCTTGACGGCTTCGGGCAGCAGCTCCTTGGCGATATCGTCGCCGGCAGCGCCGAGTACGATGTCGCAGCCCTCAAAGGCCTCGGGGCAAGCTTCCTCAATCACGATCTGCTCGCCGCGGAACTCAACGGTCTTGCCCGCAGAGCGCGCGCTCGCCAGCAGCTTGAGCTTACCGACCGGAAACTCCTGCTCGTTGAGGCACTCGAGCATCTGGGTGCCCACGGCTCCCGTCGCGCCCAAAATAGCAACCGTGTACTGTTTCATGCTTCCCCCTTTAAAGGTTTTGGCTTTTGCCCGCACGCCGAGCAGGCCGATTATTGTTGCCAGTGTATACAAGAACGGGGCGGGCACGAAACCCGCCCCGTCGAAACGAAACCGAAACGAAACGCCCCGCCGTAGATTTTTGAGACATGACCAAAAATCTACCGAGCAGTCGCTACTTTTTGAGCGCGGCCGGGGCGGGATCGGCCGGCGCGGGAGCCTCCAGGTCAGAGACCTTCACAATGCCGTTCTCGTCGGAGAAGGCGCGGTAAATGGTCCGAATCGCCAGGTCGAAGTCCTTCTCCTCGACACCGATAATGATGTTGATCTCGTCGCAGCTCTGCGAAATCATGCGCACGCTCACGCCGGCCTGGCCAAGCATGCCAAACAGATGGCCCGAGATACCCGCGCGGCCGCGCAGGTTACGGCCGACGGTCGCAATGAGCGCCAAGCCCTCGACAACCTCAATCTCGAGCGGCTCGACCTCCTGCTGAATGTCGCCCACAAGCGAGTACAGCGAATCGTGAACGTCCTGCTCCTGCACCACGGCGCCAAAGCGGTCGACGCCGGTGGGCATATGCTCGACGGAAACGTCATAGCGTTCGAACACCGAAAGCGCGCGGCGCATAAAACCGACGCGGGGCTTGGTACGGTCGCGGGCAACGTTGATGGCGACAAAGCCGCGCTTGCCGGTCACGCCGGTAATGATGGGCTCCGCCTCGCCCTCGTCGGCCGTCTCGCTAATGATGGTGCCGGGGTCCTGCGGCGCGTTGGTGTTCTTGATGACCAGCGGAATACCAGCCTCGCGCACGGGGAACACAGCCTCCTCGTGCAGGACGCTTGCACCCATGTACGAAAGTTCGCGCAACTCCTCGTAGGTAACGCGCGCAATGGGCTGAGCCTCGGGAACAATACGCGGGTCGGCGGAATAGAAGCCCGAGACGTCGGTCCAGTTCTCGTACAGGTCGGCGCCCAGGCACTTGGCCAGGATCGAACCGGAAATATCGCCGCCGCCGCGGTCGAGCAGCTTGATTTGACCCTCACGCGTCGCGCCGTAGAAACCGGGCATAACGAAGCCGCCCTGCTGACCGTACTCCTGCACCAGCTCGGAGGTACGATTCATGCTGAGCGTGCCGTCGTGATGGAACGCCACGACCGTCGCGGCATCCAGGAACGGCAGGCCCAGGTACTCGGCCATCAGGCGGGCGGTAAAGTACTCGCCGCGGCTCACGAGCTCCTCGGTGGAGTAGCCACCCGAGCGGGCGCGCTCGGCAAAGGCCGCAAACTCCTCGCGGATGGGATAGGTGAGCCCCAGCTCGTCGGCGATATCAAAATAGCGCTGGCCGATATCCTCGAGCAGCTCCTCGCACGAAACGTGATACTTGACGTGCGCGTTGACCAAGTAGAGCAGGTCGGTCACCTTGGTGTCGCCCTTAAAGCGGCGGCCGCAGGCAGAAACCACCACAAAACGGCGGGCAGGGTCGGCGTCGACAATGGCCTTGATCTTCTTGAAGTGTTCGGCGT
This sequence comes from uncultured Collinsella sp., assembly GCA_902464035.1. Taxonomy (GTDB): domain Bacteria; phylum Actinomycetota; class Coriobacteriia; order Coriobacteriales; family Coriobacteriaceae; genus Collinsella. The sequence continues at coordinate 22,941 of CABQHT010000013.1, forward strand.
CGGCGACCGACGAGCCGCCAAACTTGGCAATCTTAATCATGGGCTTGAGGTTACCTTTCTAAAAAGCCTCTGCGAACCTATTTTGCGCGCTCTGATACCATGGTTTCACCGATTGGGACCAAGGCATCCGAGGAGCAGTGTTATATGGGAACTTATCATAGTACACGAGGACGCACTTTATCGTGCTCAAGTAAGGTGGCCATCCGTACCGGCATCGCTCCCGACGGGGGTTTGTTTGTCTCGGACGAGCTGGGCACCCAGCAGGTCGATATCAGCTCGCTTGCAGATAAATCGTACTTTGAAATCGCTCAAGATGTGTTGGGAATGTTACTGAATGATTACACGGACGAAGAAATTTCGGCGTGTGTCAACGAGGCATACCGCGGCACGTTCGCGAGCGAAGAGGTCACGCCGCTCGTCAAACTCGACGCCGCACCGGGCGCCGACGCCCCGCAGACCTATGTGATGGAGCTCTTTTGCGGCCCCACGAGCGCCTTCAAAGATGTCGCTCTGCAGATGCTCCCCCGCCTGATGGCCCGCACCTCTGCCAAGGACGGCGGCGCCGAGCGCATCATGATCGTCACCGCCACGTCGGGCGACACGGGCAAGGCCGCACTCGCCGGCTTTGCCGACGCTCCGGGCACGGGCATCACCGTCTTTTATCCCGAGGGCAAGGTCAGCCGCGTCCAGAACCTGCAGATGTCCACGCAGGAGGGCGACAACGTCGCCGTCTGCGGCATCCGCGGCAACTTTGACGACGCCCAGAGCGCCGTCAAGCGCATCTTTGCCGATAAGGAGCTTGCCGAGCGCCTGGAGGCCGCTGGCACGGTGCTTTCGAGCGCCAACTCCATCAATGTCGGCCGTCTGGTACCGCAGGTCGTCTACTACTTTGCCGCCTATGCGCAGCTGCTGCGCGCCGGCGCTATCGAGGCCGGCGACGCCGTAGAGTTCTGTGTGCCCACCGGCAACTTTGGCGATATCCTGGCCGGCTACTACGCCAAGCGTATGGGTCTGCCCGTCGCCAAGCTCATCGTCGCGAGCGACAAGAACAACGTGCTCGCTGACTTCCTGACCACCGGCGTCTACGACCGCAACCGTCCGTTCTTCACGACTATCTCGCCGTCGATGGACATTCTCATTAGCTCCAACCTGGAGCGCATGCTCTACTTCCTGTCCGACGGCGACTGCGAGCTCGTTGCCGACCTTATGGAGCAGCTTGCCCAGACGGGTCGCTACGAGGTTCCCGCCGACCTGCTGGCCAAGATCCAGAGCGTGTTTGGCTGTGGCTGGGCCAGCGAGGACGAGGTCCGCGCCGCCATCAAGAGCTGCTGGGATGCGAACGGCTACGTGATCGACCCGCACACCGCTTGCGGCTATCACGTCTTTGAGCAGGTCGCCCCCGCCGAGGGCGCCAAGGCCCGCGTGCTGCTTTCGACCGCCAGCCCCTACAAGTTCCCGCGCGCCTGCTGCGACGCCCTGGGCCTCAACGTTCCCGAGGACGACTTTGAGGCTATGCGCGTGCTCGAGCAGGCCACCAACACGGTCGCCCCGACCCAGCTCGCCGAACTCGAATCCAAACCCGTCCGCTTCGAAGACGTCTGCGACGTCGACGAGATGGCAGGCTACGTAGAGTCCGCAGCAAAACGAATGAGCACCAACTAGATCCCTTATTAAGCGCCGGCGAAAGCCGGCGCACCTTCTTTTATCAGAAACCCACCGGGATGATGACGAGCTGACATGCGGGTCTGCCTGTTTAGTTCGTCGCGAGTTCCGCACGAGCCGGAAAGCACTTAATGTGCTTTCCGAGCGAGCCAGGACTGCCCGAGCAGCGAACTAAACAGGCAGACCGCCCAGGAGATTCCCATGATCAAGATCACCGTCCCAGCAACAAGCGCCAACTTGGGCATCGGCTACGATACCCTCGGCATGGCCGTCAGCCTCTACTCGCACTTCACCTTCGAGCGCGCCGACAAGCTCTCCATCACGGGCTGCCCCGAGGAATTCCAAAACGAGAACAACCTGGTCTACGTGAGCTTTGTCGATGCGCTTGCCGCATGGGGCGAGCCGGCTTTTCCCGTTGCCATCGACATTCAAACCGATGTGCCCGTCGCTCGCGGCCTGGGCTCCAGCTCCACCTGCGTTGTCGCCGGCATTATGGCCGCCGCCGCGCTGACGGGCCACACCGTCGACCGCGCCGAGCTCGTCCGCATTGCCACCGAGGTCGAGGGCCATCCCGATAACGTCGCCCCCGCTATCCTGGGCGGCGCCGTCTGCTCCTTTACGCCGACCGATTCGCTCCCCCAGTGCCTGCGCTACGAGGTGAGCGATCGCCTGCGTTTTATTACCGTGATTCCGCCCTACGAGGTACACACGAGTGAGGCGCGCAAGGTCGTGCCGCAGGAGATTCCACTCTCCACCGCCGTATGGCAAATGGGCCGCATCGCCGGCATGACGCGCGGCTTGGAGACTGGTGACCTGGACCTGATTGCCGCCGCCAACGACGACCGCATCCAGGAGCCCTATCGCCGCCGCCTGATTCCCGACTACAACGCCGTGCGCGACACCTGCCTTAACGGCGGCGCCAAGACCATCTGGATCAGTGGCTCCGGCTCGACCCTCATGGCTGTAACCGACGACACCATCGTGGCGAAGTTCCTGCAAGTCAAGCTGCGCGAGCAGTTCCCTAAGTGTGAGACGCATATTTTAACGTGCGACACGGAAGGCGCCCAGATCGAATACCTGTAGTCGCCGTCCCGTATACCCGCCGGGGAGGCCAGGGGCTTTGCCCCCAAATCGTCCTCGGACATGACAGGACCCCCGCTACACACTTCGTGCGGCGGGGGTCCTGCCGTCCTGCGGAAAGATTTGGGGGCAAAGCCCCTGGCCTCCCCTACGTTAACTTCGCTGGCGGCGGCTACAGGGACCTACACTCTGGAAAGTCGCCGGGCTGATAGAAGGGCTTTTTGCTGTTGGAGGCTTATTCATATTATTATTGGCACCATAGCATCAATTGATTATTGACCGATGCTCGTCGTCTATTTTTCTACGCTATTCAAAACCGCCCCAAGTTTATGCACGAGGGCCTCTACGGTAATTCCAAGCGCCTCTGCATAGGCGAACTGTTCATAAACCCTAAGACTGCGTTCCCCAGTCTCAACTTTCGAGATGAACGACTGAGGTACCCCCAGTTTCTTTGCGAGTTCAACCTGGGTGATACCCTGCTCCCGACGAATCTGGGAGAGGCATTTTCCGCATGTCCTGTTAGCATCAACGTTCATGCCGCTTACGCTATATTCCAATTTTATATATCCCAAATTGGGATATATTTGTGCCGCCAGCCATTTCATTTACTGCAATTGTTCGCATCGCAAATGAAAACGAGAAAGGAGCCTCAATAAACATGGACGACGAAATGAAAGAGCTCAACAAAGAGCAGACGCCCAGCGCATCTGACGAACGAAAGCAAAATATCAAAGGAGAGCAGTTTACTGGTGGTGCTGACGATGCCCCTTCCCCAGAAGATCGGTCGTCAAATGAAGATGAGATTGCGTGTAAAAAAGAAGAAGACAGCTCCCTGCTAACGCGCGTTATTCATAAATTCGGTGGTAAAAAACGAGTGGACATCGCAGCTGTTGCGGTAATTGTTGCTATCTTTTGCTTGCCCATGCTGTTTCCTCAATTGTTTTGCACCCACAAACTATGGGCTAATGCCACCTGCACAAGCCCTCGCACATGCAAAAGTTGTGGCAAGACTGAAGGGGAACCGCTCGGGCACGAATGGGAAGAAGCAACCTGCACGACTCCGAAAACCTGCCAACGTTGTGGCAGAACTGAAGGGAAGTCCCTTGGGCATCAACCGGGTTCATGGACTAAGGAAGTCGACTACATAGATGCCACCTCAAAGGAAATACAAGAATGCGAGAGATGCGGAGAGGTCGTTGACACCCGCAACGAAAAGGAATTCACATCTTTCGTTGGCGACGGAGTGTTTTCTATTTCCCCTAAAGGATTCATTGAACGACTTAACGAAGAATTCTCCAATCTCCCGAACTGCAGCAGCATGAAGGCGAGTTACGAACTAGACGATAGTGGCATGGGACTCGAACTTCGAATCAAAAACGGTTCAAAGATTGCCGGTATTGGAGGCTTCTTCTCGGACTCGAGCAGTCAACTCCTATTTAGCTATCTTGAGTCTGAAAACTGCTTCAAGAATATAGTGATGTACTTTGAAAGTTCAGACTATGCCGCGGCGACAGCAGTTGCAACTATACAGGCGATTGATCCATCACTTTCGTTTTCAGACGCTAAGGAAGTTGGCGCTGCTTGCGTAGATGCGCCGACTGTCAAAAATGGAGTAACGTACGCAATCGTGGCTTCGAATGGCGAGTACTGGCTGAGTGCTCGAATTGAATAATTAGCAAACGTTTGGTTTTAGGCCGCGCTGGGTTCTTTGTAGTTGAAGACTGGTTCTAGGAGGTCTTCGATGTTGCAGTGGAGGGCTTTTGCCATGGCTCTTACGGTTGTTACTGAGGCTTCGTTGATATTTCTTTGGCGCTGTTCGTACATTTGGATTGAGCGGAGTGATACACCCGATTCGTATGCCAAATCTTGCTGAGTTTTCTTCAGCCTCTTTCTTGCTAGTGCCAACTTAGTCTGGCGAGGCGTTTTCTTCGCCATGTCGCAGACAAGGCGAGCCACGCGTTCTTCCGAGGCTTCGTGCCAGGGGTAGTACAGGTTGCGCAGCTCATCAAACGGAACGATGTGCAGCAAGTCTTCGAAAGACTCCCCCAGACGCCACTGCAAGTATGCCAATATCCAGCCTGTCCAGTATTCCGGTGTCTTCTCAAATCGGTAGGTGCGGTCTGGCATCGATCCCGCTTGATAGCCTGACCTTTCAGCAATAAGCGCAAACAGCTCAACGCCCGATTTCCCTGCTACAACCCATGCATTGCCACGCTCAAACTCGCGAGCCACGCCGCTCAAACAAAAGAGTTCCGCGACTTTTATTCCTTCAGTTCCATAGTCATTCACGGCATAGTCGAAACAATCGCCAAGGTTGTTCATTGCGTCCTCAAGATAATAGACGGGATAAGTCTTGCTCGGTCCACAATCCGTTAATTCCTGGATCATTTAATCAACCTCCCCCGTTATTTAATCGCTGAATCGATAGCACTCGATGCTGCTTCCATACAAAATATCACCCTAGCGACAGTCTGTTATCAGCTATCGCTAGGGTGATATGAATTTACTGATGTATTTACCAGACAGGAATGCTTCCTAGAGGCAAGCCTCGGCGATGCGCTTTTTGAGCTCGTCGATGCCGGTGCCGGTCTGGGAGCTCGTGATAATAACGTTCTCGGCCGGGACGTTGAGCTGCTTTTTGATGGCTGCTGCCTGGCGGGCCTGCTGGGTGCGGCTGAGCTTGTCGGCCTTGGTGAGGCAGACGATAAAGTTGAACTCGTTGCCCTGCAGGTAGTCGATCATGTCGTGGTCGAGCTTGCTCGGGTCGTGACGGATATCCACCAGCGACACGACCAGGTTAAAGCTGCGCTCGGAGTCGAAGAAGTCGCCAATGAGCTCTGCCCAGCGATCGCGCTCGGCCTTGGAACGGCGGGCGAAACCGTAACCCGGCAGGTCGACAAAGTGTACATCGTCGGCCTCGAAGAAGTTGATGTTGCTCGTCTTGCCCGGCGTGCTCGAAACCTTAACCAGGTTCTTGCGGCCAAAAAGCTTGTTCATGATGGACGACTTGCCCACGTTGGAGCGGCCGACGAAGCTCACCTCGGGGCAGGTGGACTCGGGAATCTGCGAAACTTTGCCGTAGCTGGCAACGAACTTGGCAAGCTGGTAGTTAATGGAATCGGCCATGGACACTCCTTGGTCGTAGGTTCTTACAAAAGAGCGCGCTAATAGATAGCAGCGATACGGCGAACGATATCGAGCGTAATGCCACTCGCGGTACGGGCATACTCGAACAGGTCGAACTCGCGGTCGCAAATCGCATCGTACGCCTCGTCACAATTATCGCTGATAGCGCGCAACACCAGGCAATCGACACCATTTTTAGTTGCGACATGGGCAATCGCCGCGCCCTCCATGCCAACACAATCGGCATGCGTCGCCTCGATAGCGTCGTTGCGCATGGCGGCACCCGTCACAAAACGGTTGCCCGTGGCAATCGTGCCGACCAGGAACTGCTTGGTGCCCTCGTTCGAAGCGGCTGCATTTGTCGAAGCATCGACAAAGCCACGCTCAGCAAGCACATCGGCAGCAATATCGACCAGCGCAGGCGTCGAGACAAACTCCTCGAGCCCCGGTGCAGACTCGGCGATAAGCGCGGTGTCGGTATCCAGATAGCGCAGGCATTTGCCGATGACCACGTCGTCGATATGGAGCTTGGGGTTCAAACCGCCCGCGATACCCGAAAGCACAACTGCCTGTGGAGCATACTTGCTAATGAGGTGCTGTGTTGCGGCGGCAGCGTTTACCGTGCCCATACCCGCCGTCGTGGCGACAATCGACAGACCGTCGAGCCCGCCGGTCACAACGTTCAAGCCTGCCTCCCGTGCCTCGCAAACGTCGCTCAGCTCTTCCTTAATCTGCATGATCTCTTTTTCGAGCGCACCGATAATCGCGATGGTAGCCATGCCATTCCCCAAACCTATTCGAAATTCTCAACCACGGTATGGTACCAGCATTTTGTTTGACCTCGCCAAACGAACACGCTAAGCCAGTGCAGCGCGGGTATCATAGAGCGCCTTGGCGATGGCAGCCACTAGCTCACTCGAGCGATCGCTCCATGGCATCGATGTCATGACGCTCATGACATAGGTACGACCATCGATGTCGATAAGGCCCGCATCGCATGTCGAATAGTAACCGTCCTCGCTTATCCAACCCGCCTTGTTACACATCTTAAAAGGTAGTCAATTTGGGACGGGCTTATTAGCCGATGGCCGACCTGAGTTCGGCGCGGCGCTTTTTCATGCCGGCCATGACGGCGTTGCGCAGCTCGGGCATGCGCGCGGTATCCATCTGGGGCACGCCCTCGAGCTTATAGGGAATACCCAGTTGCTCGTACTTGACGACACCCATCGTGTGATACGGCAGCATTTCCAGGCCCACCACGTTGTGCCATGGAGCGATCAGGCGACCGAGCTTCTCGCATTCCTCCGCCGTGTCGGTGATACCCGGCACCACCACGTGGCGAATAACAACCTTAATCTTGCGACGGGCAAGCTCATCGCCAAACGCCAGGATGCGCGCAGGATCGCAACCGGTCAGCTTTTTATGCTCAACCGGATCGGCATGCTTGATGTCGAGCAGCACCATATCGGTCTCGTTGAGAACAGCATCGAACTTCTCCGGATGCTTGGGATCAAATGCATAGCCACAGCTGTCTAGGCAGGTGTGTACGCGGCCATCGGGGTTGTTGTGCATCACGCGGAACAGGTCGGCCAAAAACTCGGGCTGCAGGAGCGGTTCGCCGCCCGAAACGGTAATGCCGCCGCTACGGTAGAACTCATGGTTGCTCTGGAACTCGTCCATGAGATGCTCGACGGTCACCATCGTGCCGCCGTTAACAGACCAGGTATCGGGATTGTGGCAATACGCGCAGCGCATGGGACAGCCCTGAACAAACACCACAAAGCGGATGCCGGGTCCGTCGACCGTTCCCATCGTCTCGATCGAATGCACGCGACCGAGGGCATACGCAGAGTCCTCGGGATGAGCATCCACACCCTCAAGCGTCATCTCAGCCATTCCCGCAACCTTGCCTCTCTTTGGTTTTTGTCAATTAAAATGCCAGAGCCATTCTAGCCCATACGCCTGATGGCGAAACGGTTTAGCGGTCAATTTGATCGTCCTATTTGACTCCACGCAAAAGCAGCGGGAAGGTTGTCACAACCCGCTCGCCGCCGAAGCAATAGAAATCGATAGACGCCAGGCCCTACGCCTTAAGCGTAAGCACCGCGCCAAAGGCGGTCGGGCCGCAGTGGCTCGAGATGACGCCGCCGACCTGAGTCCAGGTAACGTCCTTAAAGCCCAGGTCGTGCGCATAGACTTCCATATCGTCGCGCAGCTCCTCGGAAAGGCCCACCGAATACGCCAAGCCAATGTGCGAATAGTCGATCTCGCCCTTCTCAACCATGTGATCGATAAAGGCGCGGGCGCACTTGAGCATAGAGCCGCGGAACTTCTTGGTGGCCACGAACTTGCCACCCGTCACCTCAATGCAGGGCTTAATCTTGAGCAGATGGGCACCGAGGAATGCCACGTTGGACAAACGACCGCCGGCCTTAAGGAAGGCGAGATCGGTGGGGACAAAGCCCAACAGCACGCGGTCCATAACGGAATTGGTAAAGGCGAAAATCTCGTCGACGGTGGCATCCGGATGGGCTTCGATATACTTGGCGGTCTCAACGGCGACAAGCGACTGGCCCACCGACACAAAGCGCGTATCCATGGAGAAGACGTAATCGCGGCCCTTTGCCGCAATCTTCGACGACTGATGCGAGCAGGTCGTAACCTCGGAATACGCAAGATGCAAAATGGTCGCATCGGGCCGCTCGGCGTGGATGCGGTCGTACACATGCGCAAAATCCGCCGGCGAGCAACCGCTCGTCTTGGGCATCACACCAAACTCGTTGCAGCGCGAGTAAATCTCAAGCGGGTCGATCGATCCGTCTTCGACGGTCTCGTCGCCAATCGTGACATGCATGGGCACGCGCACGATGCCATAGCGCTCGCAGAGCTCCGGCGTCACATCCGAACCAGACTCAACCACGATTACGTACTTGCCCATTATCATCACGACCCATCTCGACATTGGCTTTTCAATACATGGCACGCGCCGGCGCACTGTTGCACAACGGCGTCCAAGCGCCAAAGAGACGCCGCCCCTTGCACACAACAAAGGACAGCGTCTCCCTGGAAAACTCCGTGCTTATCTGAGATTCTACACGGTTTATTACTAAGTGTTACTTACTCCGCAAACGGTCGCTATACGCGATAAACGGTAGCCACCAAGCAAGTACCCAGAACGCTCAACCAATCAGAAGAGTTCCGCCTAAAGGGTGACTACACAGGACCCCGCCGGGGCTGTTTGGGCTACCTCCCAAAATATTCCGCAGGACGCAAGAAGCCCTCGCCGCACGAAGTGCGCAGCGAGGGCTTCTTGCATGTCCGAGGACGTTTTGGGAGGTAGCCCAAACAGCCCCGGCGATCCTGCGGGAGTTAAACCCCTTTAGAACTTGTTGTGGAAGGTACGCGAAATGACCTCGTCCTGCTGCTCCTTGGTGAGCGTGTGGAAGTTCACGGCATAGCCGGAAACGCGAATGGTCAGCTGCGGGTACTTCTCGGGGTGAGCCTGAGCGTCGAGCAGCGTCTCACGGTTGAAGACGTTGATGTTCAGGTGGTGGCCACCCTTCTCGGCGTAAGCGTCGAGCATGTGGACCAGGTTATCGGCCTGAGTCTCGGAAACTTCAGAAACCTTCATAATGTGTCTCCTTCGATTGATAGGCGCCGGCCGAAACCGGCGCACTAATCAGTAATCGTTATTGTTAGTATAGCACCAACAATAGTTACTCGCCCAGCTGATCAAGATCGATATCGCCAAAGAACACCTGGTCCTCCTTGCCGAGCGCACCCGGGATGATGGAGAAGGTGTTGGAGATGCCGTCCTGAGCATCGCGGAACGGGAGCTTGGAAACCGAAGACAGCGAAGCGATGGCGCCGTGGCTATCGCGCTTGTGCATGGGGTTAGCACCCGGGGCGAACGGCTGGCCAGCCTTGCGGCCGTCGGGGGTGGAGCCGGTCTTCTTGCCGTACACGACGTTGGAGGTGATGGTCAGAACCGAGGTCGTGGGCACGGAGTTGCGGTAGGTGTCGTTCATGCGGATGTACTCCATGAACTGGTGCACAACGTCGTGAGCGATCTGGTCGACGCGGTCGTCGTCGTTACCGTACTTGGGGAACTCGCCCTCGGTCTCGAAGTCGACGATGATGCCGTTCTCGTCACGGACGGGGTGGACCTTGGCGTACTTGATGGCGGACAGGGAGTCAGCCACGACGGAAAGGCCAGCGATACCCGTAGCGAACCAGCGGTGCACGTGCTTGTCGTGCAGAGCCATCTGGATGCGCTCGTAGCAATACTTGTCGTGCATGTAGTGAATGATGTTCAGCGAGTTGACGTACACGCCAGCGAGCCACTTCATCATGTCGTTGTACTTGGCCACAACGTCGTCGTAATCGAGCGTATCGCCCTCGACGGCGCGATACTTGGGGCCGACCTGCTTCTTGGAGACCTCGTCAACACCGCCGTTGAGTGCGTACAGCAGGCACTTGGCCAGGTTGGCGCGGGCACCGAAGAACTGCATCTCCTTGCCGATGCGCATGGAGGACACGCAGCAGGCGATGCCGTAGTCGTCGCCATGGTAGACGCGCATGAGGTCGTCGTTCTCGTACTGAATCGAGGAGCTGGCGACAGAAGTCTTGGCGCAGAACTTCTTGAAGTTCTCGGGCAGACGGGTCGACCACAGAACGGTCATGTTGGGCTCGGGGCTGGTGCCCATGTTCTCGAGCGTGTGCAGGTAGCGGTAGCTCATCTTCGTAACGAGCGTACGGCCGTCAACACCCATTCCGCCGATGGACTCGGTGACCCACTGCGGATCGCCGGTAAACAGGGCCTGGTACTCGGGGGTACGGGCAAACTTGACCATGCGGAGCTTCATGATGAAGTGATCCACGAACTCCTGGATCTGCTCCTCGGTGAAGGTACCGTTGGCAAGATCGCGCTCAGCGTAGATGTCGATGAACGTAGAGGTACGGCCGATGGACATAGCGGCGCCGTTCTGCTCCTTGACGGAAGCGAGGTAGGCGAAGTACATCCACTGGATGGCCTCCTGCGTGTTGGTAGCAGGGTTGGAAATGTCGAAACCATAGGTCTCGGCCATCATCTTGAGCTCGCCGAGGGCGCGGATCTGCTCCTGCAGCTCCTCGCGATCACGGATGTTGTCGGCGGTCATGACCGTCGGAGTGGAAGCCTTCTGGGCCTCCTTGTCCTTGATCAGGTAGTCGACGCCGTACAGGGCGACACGACGGTAGTCGCCGATGATGCGGCCGCGGCCATAGCCATCGGGCAGACCGGTGATGATGTGAGCCGAGCGGCAAGCACGCATCTCGGGGGTGTAGACATCGAAGACGCCAGCGTTGTGGGTCTTGCGCTCGAAGGTGTAGCGCTCGACAACGTTCTCGTCGACCTTATAGCCGTGCTGGCTGGCTGCCTGGCAAGCGATGCGGATACCACCGTTGACGTGCAGCGCGCGCTTGAGCGGCTTGTCAGTCTGGAGACCGACGATGGTCTCCTTCTCGCGATGGGCGTTATCGATGTAGCCAGCGGGGTGGCTCACGATACCCGTGACAGTCTTGGTGTCCATATCGAGGACGCCGCCCTGCTCGCGCTCCTTGAGCAGCAGGTCGAGAACCTCGCCCCACAGCTCCTTGGTACGCTCGGTCGGGCCGGCGAGGAACGACTCGTCGCCCTCGTAGGGGGTGTAGTTCTTCTGGATGAAGTCTCGGACGTCAACCTCTCCCGTCCAGATGCCTTCCTTGAAGCCTTCCCATGCCTCCTGCATTGTGTAACCACGCTCCTAGTTACGTGTAATGCGGCGCTCTCTCACACCGCTGCTTATTGAATTCTTGAATTATCGGCTTGCACTACCGGCTTCTTCCGTTCTTCACCACACGTTGGTACAGGGAAAAACGTTTGTCCACCTTGGAACTGCAACCCAAAACCCAAGATTTCACCCGTTTGAGAAGGATAACATAGCCACCCCCTTCATCAGGGCTGTTATATGTTTCTTTTTTTATACCATTAGTGCGTTTTTAACAAATCCGCAGGAAATGCGAGCGCGAACAACTACCGTTCACCGATTTGTTTGGTATTTTTCCTTGCCTTTGTACGACGTTCACTCTAGCTGTTATGCCAGTTTTAGCAGGGTAAAGTGCCCCAGAGACCCCACAGAAACCGCAGGGCGGCCACGGGATTTCCCCCGGGGCCGCCCTGTGGCATGGCTAGTTATTTAGCTTTGATTGGCATTAGGCGGCTGCGGCGGCCTTGTCGGTCGTTGCCTTGCTGTGGCCCTGGCCCTCAAAATGCTTGTAGCACCAGCTGGTGACCAGCGGGGTCAAAATGGCCGTCACGATAGCACATGCTGCGACCTGCGCCGTAGCCGTCGCGAGCACCGCGCCGCCGTACATGGCCTCGTTGACGCTTGCCATGGCAGCAGGCGTGGCCACATTGGCTCCGGCGCAGCTCGAAATGGCCGCACCTGCGACACCCGTACCGCCCGTGAGCTTATCGACCGCGATGACGGGGATTGCAAAGACCACCGAGCAGATCACGCCGAGCAGGATGCCGGGAAGACCACCGTTGATAAGCTGGCCAAAGGTCATAGTCGAGCCCATGGCAAAGAAGACGAGCACGATGATGGCGGAAAGTGCCGGTGCCATCATCTTCTTAAAGCTCGGGAAGAGGTTACCCAGAATAATGCCGACGACGATCGGCAGGATGGCGCCCACGAGCGACCAGCCGATCGGAGCCTGACCGGCAGCGCCGAGCACGATCATCGTGACCGGAGGGCCGACAACCAGCGTGGTGATTGCGACGGCACCACGTTCGGCCTCATTGCCCATGGTGCCCATCAGTCCAGCGTACATAGCGTTGTTCGCACCCGTGCAAGCGGCCAGCATCACCATGGCCGAGATACCAAACAGGTTGTCGTTGAACACATAAAGGATGAGCAGCGACACGGCAACGACCACGATCTGCTTGACGGCGATGATGATGGCACCGCGGGCAGCGGCGGCAGGAGCACTCTTAAACGAAATCGTCGTACCGACGATGAGCAAAAAGGCGCCAACAAGCGGGCCTGCGCCCTGCTGGGTCATGCCGAGCGTAAAGCTGCCGAGCGTTTTAAACAGGTCGGGGAACAGCGTGTTGAGCAGGCAGCCCAGCAAAAGCGGCACCAAAATATTGGCACCCGGGATGGAGGACATCTTAAAGAACGGCTCCTTTGCCGCCGGCGCCTCCACCGCAGTCGATTCACTCATATATATCTCCTTTGGATGCATGCGAACCGTAGCCGCACGCGCCTATGTCAGAAAGAAGGCGACGGTCCCGAGTCGCAGGAACCGTCGCCGAATAATCGTCGTGGGGTATTACCCGTCCAGGACGATGCCGCCGTCGCAGTCGCCGATCTCGCCGTTCACGAAGCTGGCGAGGTCGGAAGCGAAGAAGAGCACCATCTGCGCAGGCTCGCTGGCCTGGGCGGCGCGGCCCAGAGGAATACCGTTGATGATGCGCTGAGAGTTCTCGTCAGAGAGAATCGAGGTCATATCGGTAAGGGTAAGTGACGGGCACACGGCGTTGCAGCGGACGCCAAACTTGCCGCCTTCCTTGGCGACTGCCTTGGTTAGACCGTTAACACCGGCCTTGGAGCTGGCGTAGGCGGCTGTGCCGAGCAGGCCGCCACCGATCTTGCCCGCAACGGAACTCACGTTGACGATAGTGCCGGCATGGGCCGCCTTAAAGTGCGGATACACGGCGTTCATCATAGTGAAGGTACCGTTGAGGTTGATGTCGATGGTGCGACGCCACTCGGTGTCATCAATCTCGTCGAATTTCTTGGTGCTGATGACGCCAGCGCAGTTGATCAGGATGTTGGTTTGCGGCAGGTCCGTAAAAATCTGCTCGACGGTCTCGCGTGCCTTGGGTGCATCGGCGACATCGAGCTGATAGAACTTGTTGCCCTCACCAAGCTCGGCCACCGCGGCCTCGCCCTTAGCAGCGTTCCTTGCGATGAGCGCGACGTGTCCGCCGCCCGCAACGATGCCCTTGGCAATCTCGAGGCCAATGCCCTGAGTGCCGCCGGTAACGATCGCGGTTTTGCCCGTGAAGTCAAATGCCATGACTCCAACCCCCTTGATTCAGGTGTCTCCTTGCGGGAAGTTGGAGCATCGCACGTGGCGATAAATGAGTCCCAGTCGTCATGGTGGTGACAACCCCTCGCCTAACCGCGGGCATAGTAGTTCTTTGAAACGCTTCAGCAATTGATTTTTTTAACTCTTTATGCGCTCTTTATATTGCCCACTGCATGAGGCCCGAATATGCGGGTATCATCTTTCACCGAAAATAGTTTCTAGTGTTAGGGGTTTTCGGTGGAAGATACCGATTTCCATGAGCTTGGACGTCAGCTCTTAACTGAGTTTGGCAGCATGCATCATCGCATTTCACGCTCTGCGGACAAAGCTCTCGGCGGCGAGATGGCTGTCATGCGCGCCCTCATGCTCGCTGGCGGTTCGCTCACGCCGAGCGAACTCGCAAATCGCGCCTGGGTCTCGAGTGCCCGCATCGCCAATATCTTACGCACTCTCGAAGCCAAGGGCTGGGTCGAGCGCGAGCACTCAAAGACCGACCGTCGTCGTGTACACGTCACGATGACCGACAAGGGATTCCAGAATCTCGAAATCAAACGTCGGGAATTCGAGGAGCGCACCGCGGCCTTCCTCGAGCAGCTCGGCGAAACAGATACCCAAGAGATGGTGCGCCTTCTAAGGCGTCTCAACGAAATTATCGACTGCAATCAAGAAAGGAGAAATGCCAAGTGAGGATTCTCAAGCTCTTTAAAAAGCATGTCCCATCACTGTTCGCAGCTATCGTACTTATCGTAATCAGCTGTAACGCCGATCTGGCACTGCCTACCTATATGAGCGACATCGTCGACGTGGGCGTGCAGCAAGGCGGCATCGCCTCGCCCGTGCCCGACACCATTCGTGCCGAATCACTCGATGACCTTGAGCTCTTTATGAGCACCAAGGACGCCAAAGCTGTGGAGGCCGTGTTTAGCAAGGCTGACAAAAAAGGCATTCGAACGTACAAGGGCACCGAGGAAGAGCGTGCCGATGGCGGCAAGATTGCCGACATTATGAGCCTGCCCGAGACCGTCGTCCTTTCTCTCAACCAGGGCATCGACGCCAGCTCCATGGGCGACATGACCGGCGCATCCACCGAGGCAAGCAATGGCGGCGGCGCCCAGGCCATGCCCACCCCCGAGCAGATGGCGGCAATGACGCCCGAGCAGCTCGCCGAGATGCAGCAGAAGGCCACAGCGGCGCAAAACATGCAAAAGCAGATTGATGCCGACGGCGGCAAGATCACCATGAAGAGTCTGCGCCTAGGTGTCGAGGGCGGTCTGGTAGACCAAAGCAAGCTCGTCGAGGGCGCCAATGAAATGGCGGACAAAATGGGCTCTATGTCGGGCTCCATCGTGACCCAACGCGCCGTGAGCTATGTGCAAGACGAGTACAAGGCGCAGGGTATCGGCCCCGCCGACGTGCAGAACGCCTACCTGGGCCGCATGGCGACCACGATGTTTGGTCTGTGCCTGATCTCACTGGTCGCCACCATCCTAACCGGCGCCGTGGCCTCGCGCACCGCCTGTTCCATCGCACGCGACCTGCGCCGCGAGACCTTCAACAAGGTCATGCACTTCTCGCCAGCCGAGGTGGGCAAGTTTAGCCAGGCCTCGCTCATCACTCGCTGCACCAACGACATTCAGCAGATTCAGATGGCCGCAACCCTGTTTATCCGCATGTGCCTCATGGCGCCCGTCATGGGCATCGTCGCCGTCATGCGCGTCCTGGCCAACCACACCGGCCTGGAGTGGACCATCGCCGTGGCCATCATCGCGGTCTCGGCCGTCGTCGGCGTGCTTATGGGCCTCACCATGCCCAAGTTCAAAAAGATGCAGAGCTTTGTGGACCGCGTGAACCTTACCGCCCGCGAGCTGCTCGACGGCCTTATGCCCATCCGCTCGTTTAACCGCGAGGAGCATGAGCTCGAGCGCTTTGACCAGGCGTCCCTCGACCTGATGACCACGCAGCTCTACACCAACCGCGCCATGAGCTTTATGATGCCGCTCATGATGCTCGTCATGAACTGCATCACCGTGCTTATCGTCTGGTTTGGCGCGCAGGGCGTGTCCGACGGCGTGATGCAGGTCGGCAACATGATGGCGTTCATCTCCTACACCATGCAGATCGTCATGGCGTTTATGATCCTCACCATGGTTTCGGTTATCCTGCCCCGCGCCGAGGTCGCAGCAGAGCGCGTGGAAGAGGTCATCACCTGCCCCACGAGCATCAACGACCCTGCCTCGCCCAAACTGCCCGCAGCCAGCGCGCCGCGCGGTGAGCTCACCTTCCGCGACGTGAGCTTCCAGTATCCCGATGCCCGCGCCGACGTCATCAGCGGCGTGAACTTCACCACGCATGCCGGTCAGATGCTCGGCATCATCGGCTCCACGGGCTCGGGCAAGTCCACGCTCGTGCAGCTGATTCCGCGCCTGTACGACGTCACCGGCGGCAGTATTTCGCTCGACGGCATCGACGTGCGCGATATGACCCTTTCTGAGCTTCGCCGCCGTATTGGCTATATCCCGCAGCAGGGGCGCCTGTTCTCGGGCACCGTCGAGAGCAACCTCAAATTTGCCGGCGACATGGTGAGCGATGATGACATGCGCCAGGCGGCACGCATCGCACAGGCCGAGGACTTTATCGCCGAGCGCGAGGGCGGCTACGACTCCCCCATCAGCCAGGGCGGCTCCAATGTCTCGGGCGGCCAGCGCCAGCGCCTGGCCATCGCCCGCGCGTTGGCCAAAAAGCCCGAGGTCGTGGTGTTCGATGACTCGTTTAGCGCCCTCGACTACAAGACCGACGCGCACCTGCGCGAGGAGCTGGCCAAAAACGTCACCGACGCCGCACTCGTGGTCGTGGCCCAGCGCATCGCGACCATCATGCACGCCGACCAGATCATCGTGCTCGACGACGGTCACGTAGTGGGCACCGGCACGCACGAGGAGCTGCTGCACGGCTGCCCGGCGTACCTGGAGATTGCACAGTCGCAGCTTTCCGCCGAGGAGCTGGGGCTTACCCAAGAAGAAATTGCAGCCGTCATGGAAGGAGGCGAGCGCTAATGGCAGACGAGACCAAGACTCAGATTCCCAAGCCCACCCGCCAGCGTGGTCCCATGGGCCGCATGGGTGGCATGCGCCGTGGCGAAAAGGCCAAGGACTTTAAGGGCACCATGAGGCAGCTGCTCGGCTATATCGGCCAGCACAAGATTGCCGTGTTTGCCGCCGTCGCCTTTGCCGTGTGCTCGGTCATCTTTAACATTGTGGGGCCCAAGGTGCTCGGCCAGGTTACGACTAAGCTGTTCGAGGGCTTGGTTGCCAAGGTCAACGGCACCGGCGATGTCGACTTTGCCTGGATCGCCAAGACGCTCGGCTTTTTGCTCTGTCTGTATCTGGCGAGCTCTGCCTGCAGCCTGATCCAAGGCTGGCTCATGACCGGCGTCACACAAAAGATTTGTTATCGCATGCGCAAGGAGATCGCCGCCAAGATCGCCGTCGTTCCGATGAGTTACTTCAACGGCCACAGCAAGGGCGACGTACTCAGTCGCATCACCAACGACGTCGATACGCTCGGCCAGTCGCTCAACCAGAGCGTGACGCAGCTCATCACGTCGGTGACGCAGATTATCGGCGTGCTCGTCATGATGCTTTCGATCAGTCTGCCGCTCACCGGCGTCACCGTGCTCACACTGCCGGCCGCCGCGATTATCCTGACCGTGATGATTCACTTCTCGCAGCCGTACTTCCGCGAGCAGCAGCAAGTCCTGGGCACCGTCAACGGCATTATCGAGGAGGACTTTGCCGGTCAGAACGTCATTCAGGTGTTCGACCGCGCCGAGGCCTCGATCGAGGAGTTCGACCGTCAAAACGACCGACTGTTTGTGAGCGGTTGGCGCTCGCAGTTCCTGTCGGGCCTGATGATGCCGCTTATGAGCTTGGTGGGCAACATGGGCTACGTGGGCGTTGTCGTGGTGGGCGCACAGCTCGCGCTGACCGGCAATGCCACGCCCGGCGACATCCAGAGCTTTATCCAGTACGTGCGCAACTTTACGCAGCCGGTGCAGCAGCTGGGCAACGTGAGCAACACGATGCAGTCGATGGCCGCTGCCACCGAGCGCGTCTTTGAGTTCCTCGCCGCGCCCGAGGAGGAGCAGAAGGCCGACGCCCAGATTCCCGAGAAGCGCCCCGGCCACGTTGAGTTCGACCACGTCAAGTTTGGCTACACGCCCGACAAGACCATCATCCACGACTTTAGCTGCGAGGCGCAGCCCGGTCAGACCATCGCCATCGTCGGCCCCACCGGCGCCGGCAAGACCACGCTCATTAAGCTGCTGCAGCGCTTTTACGACGTGGACGGCGGTTCGCTGCGCGTCGAAGGCGTCGACGTGCGCGACTGGGACCGCGCGGCGCTGCGCGGCGAGTTTGCCATGGTGCTGCAGGACACCTGGCTGTTTAACGGCACCATCCGCGAGAACATCCGCTACGGACGCCCCGATGCGACCGACGCCGAGGTCGAGGCCGCTGCACGCGCCGCACGCTGCGACCACTTTATCCATACGCTCGCCGGCGGCTACGACTTTATGATCAATGAGGAGGGCACCAACCTCTCACAGGGCCAGCGCCAACTCGTGACCATCGCCCGCGCCATTTTGGCCGACCGCCCGGCGCTGATTTTGGACGAGGCGACCTCCAACGTCGATACCCGCACCGAGGAGCTTATTCAGCGCGCCATGGATGCGCTGATGCAGGGCCGCACGAGCTTTGTCATCGCGCACCGCCTGTCCACGATCCGCAACGCCGACGTAATCTTGGTGATTCGCGACGGCGACATCGTCGAGAAGGGCACGCACGACGAGCTGCTCGCCCAAGGCGGCTTCTACGCCGACCTGTACAACTCGCAGTTCGACGAGGCGGCGTAAAACCGACGGCAAACAACCGCAATACCCAAAAACGGGGGCGCAGAATGAA
This sequence comes from uncultured Collinsella sp., assembly GCA_902464035.1. Lineage (GTDB taxonomy): Bacteria > Actinomycetota > Coriobacteriia > Coriobacteriales > Coriobacteriaceae > Collinsella. The sequence goes on from CABQHT010000013.1 coordinate 41,882, forward strand.
CTGTGCCCCCGTTTTTTGTTCTGCGGCCCTCGAACCGCCTCCCCCGGGACCTGATTAACGGCCTCCCTCAAGGCCCCGTGGACAAAAAATGGCAAATATGAGTACTGTCACCTTTTTAGTAGCATCCAAACCCGCCTCAAATGCTACCCACACGGCTTGCAAGCGCCCCCAAATTGCTCAAACAGCTCTATATCCGGTCGCGCGCGCAGACGTGGTGTAAGAGCGTCCTGAGGTCCGTCGCTGCAAGTCCCGATGTTACTCCTTCTTGAGACCGTGCTTCTCGACTATCTCGTCCACTATCT
>CABQHT010000014.1 GCA_902464035.1 uncultured Collinsella sp.
CAGTCAGTATCCATTTGAAGGCCAGGCTCGACAACCTACGCTGCGTAGACATGCGTCAATCGAACGAGCGCGGATTTTTGGACGCTCATCTCGAGCAGTCATTTAAGAACGTCCCCAATGACCACCGCATCCGGAGCAAGACAACGCCGCAAGTAGAGGACGGACAGCGAGCGACGTCCAGGGCGAACAAGTTGGCGTGAAAAAGACGAGACATTGACCTTCTGGTCATGCCTCGCCTTTTGAATGACAAATTGTCGCCCTGGGCGGCGCGCAGCGTCAACTGGTTACGCGGTTTGGTAAAACCGCGTAACTACCTACTCCCGAGCTCCGTACTGCTCGTAGTAGGCATCGATGGCGGCCTTGAGCTCGTCATCGATGACGACCTTGCCGTCGATCTCGTGGTTGTAGAGAGTCTCGACGACCTCGGCCATGGAGACGATGCTCGCGACGGGGAAGCCGTACTTGGCCTCGATCTCCTTCTGCGCGGTGGTCACGCCACCCTTGCCGACCTCCATGCGGTTGAGGGACACGATCAGGCCCTTGATCTCGACATCGGCAGCAGCCTTGACCTTGGGATAGGTCTCGTCGATGGACTTACCGCTGGTGGTGACGTCCTCGACCATGACCACGCGGTCGCCGTCCTGGGGCTCGTAGCCCAGCAGGTTGCCCTTGTCGGCGCCGTGGTCCTTGGCCTCCTTGCGATCGCAGCAGTACTTGACCTCCTTGCCGTACAGCTCGTGGTAGGCAATTGCGGTCACGACGGCCAGCGGAATACCCTTGTAGGCCGGTCCAAACAGCACGTCAAAGTCGTCGCCAAAGTTATCGTGGATAGCCTGGGCGTAATACTCGCCCAGCTTCTTGAGCTGGTAGCCCGTCACGTAAGCGCCGGCGTTCATAAAGAACGGGGACTGACGGCCGCTCTTGAGCGTAAAGCTGCCGAATTTAAGAACGTCGGACTCAACCATGAACTTGATGAACTCTTGCTTGTAAGCCTCCATGCGGGCTCCTCTCGTAATCGCGTACGTGCCTTCCAGTTTAGCGCAGGCAGGGCGCGTTGCGGGCGCGCTTTGGGGCCTCGGCATTCTGTAAAGGCTTTGTCAGGGGCAATGGTTTTCCAAACATTGGGGTTGACACGGCAAACCCCCTCATCAAGAATACGGGCGGATTGTAACGGGTACGAGATACCCAAAGCGCGCCGCGCCCGGCCTTAAGGAGGTGTGCCATGGAAGGCAGTCATAGTCGAAAAACCTGCATGTCGCCCTCGGCACGCCGCGAGGATTCCGCACGCGCATAAGCGCCAACAGCCGATCGTCAAAACCACCACAAAGGTGCCTGTCCCTTTGTGGTGGTTCGAAAGCATGACGTGAGCGACATCTAGGTTTTTTGAAGCACATACGACACGTACGCTAACTCCCTTCAACAAGGAGGACCCTATGCTGATGCTCAAAACCGCCACGGTACTCGAAGCCATCTCCAAGCGCCGCCGCACGGCGCGCCCTGCCGCCCACGCCGGCCTGTCCAAGAACACCATATTCGCCGCCACCCATTGTGCTGAGGACACTCTCGTACTGCTTGACGCCACGGCAAACGGCCTCACCGCCGAGCGGGCAACCGAGCGCCTGGACGCCTCCGGCCCCAACACCATCGAGGCGCCGACCAAGACACTCGCCCGCCGTATCGCCGACGCCTTTGTCGACCCCTTCGCCGGCATCCTCGCCGCTCTCGCGCTGGTCTCGCTCTACATCGACGTGCTCGCCGTGCCCGAACCGCAGCGCGACCCCTCCACGGTCATCGTCATCGGCATCATGCTGCTGGTATCGGGCGGCATGAAGTTTATCCAGGAAGCCCGCAGCGGCAATGCGGCCGAGGCCCTCAAGGACCTGGTCTCCAACACCTGCTGTGCCCTGCGCGACGGCGAGCGCATCGAGATTCCCTTCGACGAGCTCGTCCCCGGCGATGTGATCCGCCTCTCTGCCGGCGATATGGTGCCGGCCGACGCCCGCATCATCACCGCACGCGATCTGTTTGTGATCGAGTCCGCACTCACCGGCGAGAGCGAGGCCGTCGAGAAGACCGCTGCCATCACCGTCGTCGAGGGTGCCGACGGCTCCGCGCTGTCACTCTCTGCCTGCAAGAACATCGTCTTTACCGGCACCTCCGTGCAAAACGGCACCGCCATGGCGCTCGTCGTTGCCACCGGCTCGGACACTTACCTGGGCGGCATCGCCAAGATGCTCAACGGGCGCGGCGAGAAGAGCGCGTTTGACCGCGGCGTCTCGAGCGTCTCCATGCTGCTCGTACGCCTCATGCTCGTTATGGCGCCGGCCGTCTTTGCCATCAACGTCGCCACCAAGGGCAACGTCATCGACGCGCTGCTGTTCGCCACGAGCGTAGCCGTTGGCATCACGCCGCAGATGCTTCCCGTCATCGTGACCACGAGCCTGTCGCAGGGCGCCAAGGACCTCGCCCGTCGTCAGGTTATCGTCAAGGAACTGCCGGCGATCCAAAACCTCGGCGCGATGGACGTCCTGTGCTGTGACAAGACCGGCACCCTCACCGAGGACCGCATCGTGCTCGAGCGCTACCTCAACACCGACGGCAACGAGGATGCACGCGTGCTGCGCCATGCGTTTTTGAACAGCTTCTTCCAGACCGGCCTCAAAAACCTTATCGACCTGGCCGTCATCGACCGTGCCGACGTGACGCCCTCGGCCACAGCGCCCGATTCCATGCTGGGCCAGAGCCTGCGCGACCGCTATACCAAGGTCGACGAGGTGCCCTTTGATTTCTCACGCCGTCGCCTGAGCGTAGTTGTCGCCGATGCCCAAGGCAAAACCCAGATGGTCACCAAGGGCGCTGCCGAGGAAATGCTCGAGATCTGTTCCTTTGTCGAGGTCGATGGCATCGCCCAGCCTCTCACCGAAGATAAGCTCGCCCAGATTCGTAAGCAGGTCGCCGGACTCAACGCCGAGGGCCTGCGCGTGATTGCCGTGGCGCAGAAGACCAATCCGCGCTGCGTGGGCGAGTTTGGCATCGCCGACGAGTGCGACATGGTGCTGATGGGTTTTTTGGCCTTCCTCGATCCGCCCAAAGCAAGTGCCGCGGGCGCCGTCGCCACCCTCGAGGCCAAGGGCGTGGCGGTCAAGGTCCTGACCGGCGACAACGACCGCGTCGCCGCCACCGTCTGCGAACAGATCGGCATCGACGCGAGCAACGTCTTGCTCGGCTCCGAGATCGATGCACTCGATGACGCCGAACTTGCCGAGCGCGCTGAGAAAACCCATCTGTTCGCCAAGCTCTCGCCGCTGCAGAAGGCGCGCCTGGTGCGCGTCATGCGCGAGCTGCTCGGCCACACCGTGGGCTTTATGGGCGATGGCATCAACGACGCCGCCGCCATGCGTGCGAGCGATTGCGGCATCTCGGTCGATTCGGCCGTCGACATTGCCAAGGAATCCGCCGATATCATCTTGCTTCAGAAGGACCTGGGCGTGCTCGAGCGCGGCATCATCGAAGGCCGCCGCACCTACGGCAACTTGCTTAAGTACCTCAAGACCACAGTGAGCTCCAACTTTGGCAACGTGCTGTCCGTAACCGCCGCGAGCCTGTTCTTGCCGTTTTTGCCCATGAGCGCTCTGCAGCTGGTGCTGCTGTCGCTGGTCTACGAGATCGTGTGCATCGCACTGCCGTGGGACACCGTCGACAACGCCTGGACTGCCCGCCCGCGCGCTTGGGACGCTGCGTCCATCAAGGGCTTTATGCTCGAGCTGGGCCCCGTAAGCTCGCTGTTTGACATCGTGACCTTCGCCGCGCTCTTCTTTGTGGTGTGCCCCGCCGCCGAGGGCGCAAGCTGGTCCGAGCTTGCCGCCGCGGGCGACGTCGCGGGTATGGCGACCTTTGCTGCGCTCTTCCAGAGCGGCTGGTTTGTCGAGTCCATGTGGTCGCAGACGCTCGTGATCCACATGCTGCGCTCCCCGCGTCTGCCAAGCCCGCGCGACCACGCCGCGCCCGCGCTGTGCGTCCTCACCGTGCTGGGCCTGGCGCTCGTCACCTGGCTGCCGGCAAGCCCCATCGCCGATGCACTGGGCCTCACGCCGCTGCCGACGAGCTTCTTCGCGCTGCTCATCGGCATCGTCGCCGCCTACATCGCACTCACTCAGCTGGCCAAGCGCCACTACATCGCCCGCCACGGCGAGCTGCTGTAACGCACGAGTTGTGACGCTCGACCCATCAGGCGGTCAAAAAGTCCCGCCTCAAATTAAACCTCCCCCATCTCCTTTGCCAAGGAGATGGGGGAGGCGCCGACCATGCACTCGAACATGGACTGGCAGTACCAGCACGAGTCTTACACTTCCAGGCTGGAGGGGGCGGGCATCACCCAGAGCATGTCGCGCAAGGGGAACTGCATCGACAACGCCGCCACCGAGCAGCTCTTCGGCCACGTGAAGGACGAGTTCTACCGCGGCAGGGAGTGGGGCAGCTTCGAGGACTTCAAGCGCGACCTGGAGGGGTACATAGTCCATTGGAACACGCGGCGCAGGCAGGTAAGATTGAAGGGCCTGACGCCGGAGGAGTTCCGGAACCGGGCCCTTGTGGCATAGTCGCTATTTATTCAGTCCAAGTTTCGGGGTGCAGTTCACTGTCCCCTTTGTGGTGGTTTTGGTGCGCTACGAGGCATTGGTCAGGCGGCTCCAGAGTTCGTCAATATCGATTTGGTCGCCGCCGCTCAGATAACCGGTGTGAATAAAAGACTCACTATAGATATAAATGTCATGCGCGCTGTCACCATCATCTTCGGTGTCGTAGGCCGAAATCACGTAACGGCTGCCGTCGAGCGCCTTGACCAGCCAATACACGGAATCGTCGATTGTGCACTTCTCCTGCACTATCGCCGCATCGCCGATTGCGCCGGTAAGCGCACGATCGCCCGTCGTATAGCCGCCCACCGAGAGCAAAATCGCCACGCTATCGTCTCCGCCGCCCGGCTCAAGTTCCTCGTACTCGGACTCCGAAAGCGGTATCGCGCTGTTCGCAAGTTCGTCCACGTCATCCGAAATCTTAGAAAAGGTAAAAGCGAAAAGTCCCGCATCATCGGCGGCACCGTAGCCCACGCTCTCGCCTTGCCACTCATAGTTTTGATGCTTGAGCAGGCGCACCAGGTCGGCGCCGTCCAAGTTGATCGCAGCATAGACCGTCACGTTGGCGTTGTCGTCTACACAGGCGGCGTCCGCCGTGGTCGCCTTCTTGACACTGCCCGCGCCGCCCAATCCGCCCGGGCAGCCAGCCAGCGCACAAGCCAGCGCACCCGCGCCTGCCACAAAGGCCGCACGGTTCATCGTCACTTCATTCATCATGTTCGTTCCTCGCTATGGTATTGGCCACGTCGCACCTAGCCGAGCGCGCGTCCAGTCTTTTCCTGCCAAAATTCGTCTATCGTCGGAGCACCGCCGCCCTGGGTAAACCTACCGGTCTTGATAGCCTCCTCGGTAATGAGATCCAAGCGGTAGTCACCGTTTTCCATCGGGCTCGCCATGGCAACGTGCCGCGCCATGTTGGAACCGTATACGCACGCGATCCATGAGCCCGAAGTAATCTGCGCCCGGTCCTCGACCGGCACAGAAAAGCCCGCGATAACATCCTCGCAGCTCGAATAGCCCGAAAGTTGCAGTGTGAACATCACGGTGCTTCCGGTGCCGCCCTTGTCGAGCTTTCCGATTTCGTCCTCGCCGAGCCATTCGGTCGCGCCGTCCTTGCTGATGTTGCAGACGCTGAGCACGTGTCCCGCCTCGTCCTCGTACATCTCGAGCGCGTCTTGCCAGGTATAGCCCTGCTGCGAGGCAAACTCCTGCAACTGCCAGCCCTTAAGCTCGAGGAGCGCCGCGATGCTGATGTTGCGATGCGCATCCCAGCAATCATCCGACCACGTATCGAACGCATCCGCCGAGCCGCTGTCCGCGCCCGAGCCGCTGTCCGCGTCGCCGGAATCGCCCGACGTCGCATCTGCGTCCATCTTGTCCTTTACCGGGCGGTCGTCGTTAAAACCCGTCGCATCCTGCGTCCGCTGTCCGCCGCACCCCACAAGCGTCAGCAGCGCCGTTCCCGCCGCCGCGACAAATGCCGTGCGCGAAAGTACCGTCTCCCTCATCATTGTTCCTTTCCCGTTCTTTAGCACAATGCCGAGAAACACACCCGGCATCGATTCACACATAAGCCGCCCCACGCTATTGACGAGGCAGTTCCGTCCAGCCAAAACCGGGTTCAAAACCATCGCGTGTACCGATCACATCGCCCGAACCGTTGACCCAGGCCTGGTCGGCCATCACCGAGACCTCGACATCGGTGCCGTCGGGTCTGGTGTAATGGTTGACCCCGCGAATGGCATCGGAATACGAGGCGGCGCCCGCCCCCACCCCAGCACTGGAAAAATTGGCGGCGCTGGCAGCCATATTCGCGGCGTGCTGACGGTCGCTGCGATCGAACCACGCCTGCTGGTAGCTGTCGAACGCCGCCTGTTGCGAGGCATGCATCTGTTGCCAGGCTGCAAACTGCTGTTGCTGCTGGGCAATGTTCATCTGCGTGCGTTGGCGCTGCTCAAGCACCATCTGTTGCTTTTGAGCTGACGCTTCGCGTGCAATCGCCGGATTGAGCCGCAGAGTCGACGCCATTGATGCAAGCGCCGTGGAGGCCGCCTCGTCCAGGCGACCTTCTGGCGCAACCAAACAGAAGCTGTCCCTTATACGCCATTGCAGCAGGTCGGCCGCGCCCAGCTCGAACGACGCTCCGTCCGGGCAACCGCCTCGACCCGTGGGCTGTTCTTGCGCGACGCCCTGTCCCGCCGCTGCCGCCGCCTGGCGCTCGCGCAGGCGCTTGCCCAAAACACCGCCGATCAGTCCACTCGAAAGGCCCGCGCCCAGCAGCGCCTCGACCCCAGCGGCAACACCCTTGCCCATAGAACCCGCGACGCCGCCGATTGAAAACATATAGCCCTCGACTTTGGCCGCCACCGCGAGCTCGGTGGGCACCGGAGCGCCCGTGAGCCGATATCGACGCATGCGGCACTCATAGACCACATCACTCGGCTCCATCGAAAAGCCCTGGATCGCAAAGTCGTTTGCCGCCTCGCGCTTTACACGGGCACACTCGCGCTCGATATCGACCGCCGCGCTCGATGGGTACGGTTGCTCGGCAACAACCTCTGCCCGCGCGCCCAGCCGTGCTGCACAGGCCTGAGCCAGCTCGTCGCAAACCGCCTCCACGTGCACAAACACCTTGCGTTCGGTTTGCGTGGGGATACGCTTGGCAACGGCGCCCGCATCCACGTAGCAGAGCTCGGAGCGGTACACAATCCGCTCACCCATCGGACCCGCCGCCGTCACGCCAACCGAAATCGGGCAGTCGAAACTGCCGCTGCGCTCAAGATGCGCCTCTTCGATATGCCAGCCCCGCGGCAGCGCCACCTGCGCGAGTGCCTGGCCGCCGGAGGTATCGCATGCGGCATGAAGCTCAAGGTCACCGATGTGAGGCATATCCGTCGTGGCCGCGTCACGAGACGACGACGCGACGCCGGCAGTCTCCACCGACGCATCGGCCGGCGCGTCCACACTCGGGTCGCCGCCTTCGTCCGCATCGTCATCGGCAGTCGCCCCATCCGTAGCCCCCACGGCGCCCGAGCAGCCCACAACGCCCTCAAGTCGGACGCCGCACCCCGGGCAAAATCGCACCGTCACGCCGGCGACCCGAGGCAGCTGCGCCCCACACGCTGGGCAGAATCTCAAGTCACTCATCCCATACACCCCTAATTTCGTTAGCTGTTTTTGATCGCGGCAAGCTGACGCCATAACTCATCGGCACCGTTAAGTCGGTACGCCGTCTTATCGAGCACGATGTTTTTGCCCTCAAGTTCTACCGATTGCTTCGAGCCATCCGTATAGACAAAGACGAGCGTTCGGCCGGCATCGCTCGTTCGCTCATCCACCGCATCCCCCACGGTGCAGCCATCGAGCACGGCAAAAGTCGATGCGACCAGTTCGACATCGTCGGTCTCATAGACCGTCCGCGCCTCCCCGTCCTCGATAAGCTTGACCGCCACCGGAACGGCAGCGCAATCGTTGAGCGACACTCGCGCGGCAGTCTTTCCCTGAGTGCCATGGTCGCCGGCAACGTAAACTCGCATGAGTGTCACCGCCGCGGCAAAGACCACCACGGCGATAAGCGCGCCCGCAATTTTATTAGACGCGCAACTCCGAGACGCCATAGGTGCACCCCCTCCGTTCTGCTCTGCTCAGCATCACATTCATATGCCTTTGAGCACTAAAACGGCAGGTGACAAATGTCTCATATTCATATTTTTGCAGGTAAAAAACCACCGTAAAGGTGCCTGTACCCTTTGTGGTGGTTAGCTAGTCTTGGGGTGTCCAGGACCAGAAGAAGTTGATGAGGGCTACGCGCGAGGAGACACCAGTCTTTTTGTTAATCGAAGCGATGTGTCGATAGAGTGTGGAGCGCGAAAGGAAGAGTGCCGCCGCCACGCCCTGCACGCTGTCGTCCGAAACGACCAGTGCCTCCAGAACATCGCGCTCGCGCTTGGTGAGCCCAAAGGCGGCAACGAAGCCATCGAGCCGATCGTCAAACGAAAGCTCCGGTGCCTCCAGGGGCACCGTGTCGGCCTGGCCGGGCTCACAGCTCACGCCAAGATCGTCGGTGGCAAGCGCCAGCCCGCCGTGCGTCGCCTCGCCCTCACCGTCTTGTCCAAACTGTCCCAACAGCGAAATCGCGATGCCGACAAACAGCACGAGCACGACGCTCACTGCCGCCAGCACGTTTTGGCTCGAGATGATCGCCACCGCCGGAGCCGTCACGAGTATCGAGCAAACGTTGTTGATAACACGGCCCATGCACGGCCACAGATACGCCCAGCGCGCATACATCGAAATCGAGGCGAACTTCGCGGTGAAGAACACCACGAAAAAGCCCGTGCCAAGGTAAAAGATAATCGTGGCGGCAAGCGTGTTGCCACCGTTGCCATCGGTGATAAGCACAAAGAACGAGAGCGTGGACAGCATGGCGGCGCACGTCATGATGATATTCATATACGAACGCCCACGCAGGTCATACAGGACGCCGGCGGCAAGGGCGCTCACAACCAGCAGCAAGCGCGGCCAGTCGCCCAGATCGATAGCGCCAGCGGCATGCGAGGTCGTAAGGCCGGCATTGAGGGCCGCGAACACGCCGGTGAGGCAAGCGGTCGCCACCGTCAGACGCACCACGGCACCCTGAAAGGCCGCCTTTGCCTCGGGGTCATCGTGCCACCTGGCGCCACGCTCCGACGCATCGACCGATAGCTCGGCAATCTCGACCTCGAACTCGGGCGCAGGCTCATCACGCAATTTAGCGTGGCGGGCACCGTGAAGCAGCCCCACCAGCGCAATCGCACAGGCAATGAGAACAGACTGCTGGGGAATGCCCACGGGCATCACCATATGGTTGAGCACCTGCACCAAAATGCCCGCAGCATAGGAAACCGCCGCGGCGCGCGCCAGGCAGGGCGTCCGCGCAAAGCGACGCGCAAAGTTTGCATGGGCGGTCGATCCGCAGTAGCCCAGGGCGCAGCACGCCACCAGGCCGCCGGCAATTACTACCTCAAACCGCACTGCCATAATCAGCAGCAATGCCGATACCAACAGCACGCCCGTAATATCGCTCGTCGCATCGATCGTCTGGGGACGGCGATAGTACAGAAATGGGCGCACGAAAAAGCCAATCACACTCGCGCCGACAACGATGCTCTCGTAGATGACGACCTCACTCGATGGCACGAACTCGGCCATGCGCGCATCAAAGAGATACTCGCAGGCCAAAAACGTGAAGAAGAACAGCGCCAGGCATATAATCTCCCGAATGCCCCGACGCAAATATGCGGTTGTGTCTCCCATGCCCCTCATGGTTAACCCCCGGCCGCTCAATTGTCTGGAGACCTATTTTAATAAAGAACCAATCTCAATATCGAAGCCGAGCTCGAAATGCTGCAAATTCGACCACAGCCGTCCGCATGACACCGCGATTTTGAGCCGCATGACCCAGAAGGGGCACGCGCAAGCTCCAACTCGGCAAGGAGTGTCCCCCAACTGCCACTCATTTAAGTACGTCCCCAATGAGTAGGAAAAATGGGCCATGTGTCCCAGTTGCGGAGACTCCTTGAGCCGTCCGGGTATCGCGAAGGATCGCGCACTCCCCCATCATCAAAAGTGACACACGCTACCAGTTGATGGGAGGCAGCCATGGGCTTCTTTGACAAGATGTTCGAGAAGAAAGAGTGCGCGATTTGCGGTACCGAGCTGGGACTTCTAGGTAAGACAAAAATCAATGAAGGCTACCTGTGCAAAGAGTGCGCCGGCAAGCTCTCCCCCTACTTTCACGGCTATCGCTCCAGCACCGCGGACGATATCCGCGAGCAGATCGCCTACCGCGAGGCCAATGCCGAGCGCTTGGCGTCGTTCAACCCCACGCGCACGCTTTCTGCCGGGCGCACCAACATCATGCTCGATGAGGACGCGGGCCTGCTGATCATCACCTCGCAGAGCCGCTGGCGCGACGCCAATCCCGACATCATCGAGTTCTCGCAGGTACTCGGCTGCGATATGGATATCGACGAGCATCGCACCGAAATCTATCGCGAGACCAAGGACGGCGAGCGCGAGAGCTACAATCCGCCGCGCTACGACCTGGATTACGACTTTAATCTGACCATTCACGTCAACACGCCGTACTTTACCGAGATCAACCTGCGCGTGAACGACTCCACCATCGATCAGCGCGGCTCCATCGAATACCGCGAGGCCAAGCGCCAGGCAACCGAGGTCCGCGACGCGCTGGTGCAGCTGCGCCAGGAGACGCGCGACAGCGTCGTGGCCGCCAAGGCCCCCAAGACCGCGGTGACCTGCCCCTTCTGCGGAGCCACCACCATTCCCGATGCCAGTGGGCGCTGCGAATACTGCGGCGGCGCCATCGGCGCATAGCCTCCGGCACGGAAAGGACCGATCATGGCCTTCGAGAGCGTTAACTATCAGTGCCCCGCGTGTGGCGGCCCCCTTCACTTTGCCAGTGCCGAGCAAAAGCTCGTCTGCGACTACTGTGACTCGCGTTTTAAAGTCGAAGAAGTCGAGGCACTCTATCGCGAGCGCCAGGACAAGGCAGATGCCAAAGCCGATGCCGCAGCCGCAGCTCCCAAACCTGCTGCCGACGATGCCGTGCAGGAGCTCGCCCAAAACGCCGGCTACATCTGCTCGTCGTGCGGCGCCGAGCTCGTGTCCGACGGCACCGTCGCCGTCACCACCTGCCCGTACTGCGGCAACTCCGCCGTGGCGCCCGGCCAGCTCTCGGGCGACTTCTCGCCCGACCTGGTGATTCCGTTTAAGCTCGGGCGCGACGATGTCACGGCCGCACTCAAGGAACACTATAAGGGCAAGATCTTGCTGCCCAAGAGCTTTGTCACCGGCAACCACATCGACGAGGTCCAAGGTGTCTACGTGCCGTTTTGGCTCTACGGTGCCCGCGTTGACGGCGAAGTGTACTTTGACGCGACCAACGAGACCGTGACCGAGGAATCCGACCGCACCGTCACGACCACCGGCCACTACGATGCCTATCGCAAGGGCAATATCTCGTTTAAGCGCGTGCCCGTCGATGGATCGTCCAAGATGCCCGACGGCCACATGGACGCCATCGAGCCGTTTGACTACGACGCACTGCGTCCGTTCTCGGTCGCATATATGCCCGGCTACATCGCCAACCGTTACGACGAGGATTGCGAAACCTGCAAGGCACGCGCCGAGCGCCGTATGGAAGAAAGCACGATCTCGGCCCTGCGCGAGACTGTCGTCGACGAATACGACGATGCCACGGTCGAAAGCAAGCAGCTCGACTACACCTGGGAAGACAGCGACTACGCCCTGTTCCCCGTCTGGATGCTCTCCACCTCGTGGAACGGCAAGAGCTACCTGTTTGCCATGAACGGCCAGACCGGCCGCTTGGTCGGCGAGCTCCCCTGCTCCAAGCCCAAGCTCGCCATCGCCTCGGTGCTGTTCTTTGTGATCGGATTTGTCCTCTCCCAGATTCTCTTTATGGGCGAGAACGCCTTCGATCCGGATTACCTCGCCTTTGATATCGAGGGCATCCTCATCAACATCATCGCGCCGCTGATCATCGTGATTATCGGAGACGTGCTACTGGTAGGCCAGCTCAAGACGGCCAACGAGGCCACCCACGCCGACGAGTACTGCGGCGAGCTCGACCTGACCGAGAAGCACGACACCTTCAGCCACACCGAGACCACCGTTGTCATGAAAGACGACAAGGACGACTAAGCAATCCAACCAATACCACCCGGCCTTTGACGAGAAAGGAAGATCACCATGGGACTCTTGAAAGCTGGATTGGGAGCTGCCGGCGGCGTCATGGCCGACCAGTGGAAGGAATTTATCTACTGCGAATCGATGCCTGCTGACGTCTTGGCCTGCAAGGGCAGCAAACGCACCGGTGGCCGCAGCTCCAACACGCGCGGCGAGGACAACGTCATCTCCAACGGCTCCGTCATCGCCGTCAACGACGGCCAGGGCATGCTCGTGGTGCAAAACGGCAAGATCATCGAAGTCGCACTGGAGCCCGGTGAGTTCGTCTTCGATACCGGCAGCGAGCCGAGCGTCTTTAGCGGCAACCTAGGCGATTCCATCAAGGAGACCTTCGCCAATATCGGCAGCCGCTTTACCTTTGGCGGCGACGCGGGCAAGGACCAGCGCGTCTACTTCATCAACACCAAGGAGATCATCGGCAACAAGTACGGCACCGCCTCGCCCGTGCCCTTCCGCGTGGTCGATAACAACATTGGCCTGGACGTTGACATCTCCGTGCGCTGCAACGGCGAGTACTCGTACCGCATCACCAACCCGCTGCTGTTCTACACCAACGTGTGCGGCAACGTGACCGATAGCTACACGCGCGACAAGATCGACAGCCAGCTTAAGTCCGAGCTGCTCACCGCCCTGCAGCCCGCCTTTGCCAAGATCTCGGAAATGGGCATCCGCTACAGCGCCATCCCCGGCCACACCACCGAGCTCGCCCGCGCGCTCAACGAGGTCCTCTCTGCCGATTGGCGTGACCTGCGCGGCGTCGAGATTGTGAGCTTTGGCGTCAACTCCATCGCCGCCTCGCAAGAGGACGAGCAGATGATCAAGGATCTGCAGAAAGCCGCGGTCATGCGCGATCCCACCATGGCGGCAGCCAACATTGCCAGCGCCCAGAGCGACGCAATGCGCGCGGCAGCCGCCAATCCCAACGGCGCGATGGCAGGCTTTATGGGCATGGGCATGGCAGGTGGCATGGGCGGCATGAACGCCAGCCAGCTGTTCGCCGCCGGCCAGGCACAGCAGCAGGCCGCCCCGCAGCCGGCTCCGGCACCCGCTCCCGCACCGGCTCCTGCCGCTGCCCCCGCGGCCGGCACATGGACCTGCAGCTGCGGCGCCACCAACACCGGCAAGTTCTGCTCCGAGTGCGGCAGTCCCGCACCCGCCCCGGCACCGGCCAAGTGGTTCTGCCCCAACTGCGGCAGCGAAAACGGCGGCAAGTTCTGCAGCAACTGCGGAACGCCCAGGCCCTAGCCCCTCTATCTGGTAATTGGCGGGGGATCCGCCACCCCCGCATTTGCTTCTATGGGTTTCGTTCGATAAAGGAGGACACCATGAAGACAACGTTCAAAAAGTCCGTACTCGCATTTCTGACATGCGTCCTTGCGCTCGCCTTTGCCCTGACGGGCTGCAGCGGCGGCGGCAAAGACCCCAAGGCCAACTTCGTCGGCAGCTGGGAACTCTCGGGTGGAACCCTGGAGGGCGAAGAACTGACCGATGAGTACATGAAGATGCTCGAGGATTGGGGTGTGCACTGCGTCCTGATTCTCGATGAGGACGGTACAGGTGCCCTCGACCTGTTCCTTGAAGTCGTCGACCTTAAATGGGAGGCAAAGGACGCCACCACCGTAACCATCACCGCCGAAGACGAGTCGCATGACATGAAGCTCAAGGACGGCAAGCTCATCCTCGAAGAGGATGACGGCAATCTTGTCTTTACCAAGTCCGACAAGGACCTGTCCGACACGGTGAAGAAGGATCGCGAGGCGGCCGAGAAGGAAGAAGAGATCGACGAGGCCGTCGAAGACGACGACGTCCAGAAGATTGAAATCTCCCCCGCCGTCACCGTTGCCGATGACGACCTGTGCACCATCACCATCACCGAGAAGTTCAAGGACGAGTGGGGCGACATCGGTTTTGTCGTCAACATCACCAACAAGAGCGACAAGGACCTGACCTTCTACGCCCCCAGCGGCAAGACCAACGTCAACGGCACCATGAAGGAACCCTGGTTCTCGGCTCACCTGATGCCCGGCACCAACGCCACCGAGGAATTCACGTTCTCGAACGGCACGCTCGATAGCCTTGACGACCTGGTCAACACGACCATCGGCATCGACGCCTACCTGACCGATTCCTACGAGGACGTCGCCTCCTACAGCGCAACCATCGCGTAGCGGTAGACCACGACAGCCGCGGATTGGCGGACACATCCGCGCACACCAGACGGGGCCGCAGGAGATGATCCTGCGGCCCCGCCGCTTTATGCCGGTGCGTAACGAGCGCTAGCGCTCCATGTTGGGAACGATGCTGCCCTCGGTCACCGCATGCACGGCCAGGCGCATGATGTTGTCGTAGCCGGTCTTGCTCAGGATCTCCGAGATGCGGCGCTTGATGGTGCCCTCGCTCATAAACAGCTCGGCCGCAATCTCGCGGCGGCTTTTACCCTCGCAGGCAAGGCGCAAGATCGACAGCTCGACATCGTCGAGGGCCGCCGTGCCCGAGAAGATGCTCTCGGGCGGCTTGGGAAACGTGCAGTAACCCGCCAGCGTGGAGCGCATCACGGCGAATAGCTCGTCGATACCGACGTTCTTGTACACAAAGCTGTCGACGCCCGCCTCGCGGGCCTGATCGACAAAGGTGATCTCGGGCATGCCTGTCATGATAATGATGCGACACTCGGGCAGCTGCTCCTTGATGCGTGCCGCCGCCACGATGCCGTTTGAATCGTGTTCGGTGCACACGTCCATCAGCATCATGTCCGGGCGCTCCTTGAGCGCGACACCCAAGGCCTCGGAGGCATCGGCGATCGCGGCAACGACGGTCATATCGGGCTGGTCGCCAACGGAGCGCGCCAGGCTCTCGCGCAGGATGGCCTGATCTTCGACAATTAACACGCGGATCATGAGTTTCTCCTTTGGGACGTGTCGTTGGCGTTAAGCGGAATGGATACCGTAAGCGTAAAGGGCGGGGTGGCGTGGACCTCTAGGCTGCCACCCAGATCTTGCGCGACATGCCTCATACCTGGGATACCCGTTCCCTCGCGATACGATACGGGGGCCGGGGACCCGTCGTTAGAAATCGTCATGTGCGCGACGGCGTCAGCATCCGTCCTCTCCTGCCACAAGCGCACACGGACCCGATGCGCCTGCGCATGCTTGGTGGCGTTGGTCGAGGCCTCGCGGATAATCTGCAAAAAGGCAGCGGCGACACGCGCGTCCTCAGGCAGCGCACCCTCAACATCGATCTGCACACTCACCAGGCCAAAAGCATGGACGATATCACCCAACTGCTCCGCCGGCTCACTGGCGCCGCCACTGCGCAGATCGGCAGCGATTGAGCGCAGCAGCGGGTCGATCTGCTCGAGCGACTCGTCGTCCAAGCGCCCCTCCTCCAAATAGCGATGAAGGATGGACAGGCGCTGGCCGATCACATCGTGAACGCGGGCGCGCATGCGCAGATAGGCCGCATTGTCGGCAACTTTTTTGACTTCTTCGATCTGGGCCTGGAGCTCTTGGCCCGCAAGCTCAAGCAGGTGGTTGGCCTGCGCCAGGCGGTCATGCGCATGCGCATACTCTGTCACGTCCAGACCGATTATGCGCTCGAACGAACAGCCCGAGACCATAACGTCATCGCACACAAACAGGCGAATCTCGGCGGGAGAAACCTCGACCACCGCACGCGCCTCACCAAAGCGGTCCAGGTTGATCCGCACGCGGTTCTTACCGCCTTCGGGCATTTGCATGCTGAGCTTGCGCAGGTCGTTCCATGTACCGCTCATATCGCCTAGGTCGGTGGGCATATGAAGCTCCACCAGGTTTTTGCGCATGCAGCGGTTCATGAGCAGTGGACGGCCCCTCGAGTCCAGATACAGGATGCCCACGGGAATCACGTTGATGGTTTCAATCGTCGAGAACGCGGTGATATCCTCTTGGCGGTTACGGACGTCCATCAAGAGCGCCGCGACGGAACGGAACAGGAAGAACGCTCCCTCTGCGATAAGGACAACGGCCCACACCGAGCCCATGGCAAAAACCACCGGCGGTGTCACGGCGCCAACAAGCAGCAGCTCGGCCAGCATGACAGGGCGACGATAGCGCACCATAAAGACCACGCCATAGGCAAAGATCGCGGCATTGAGCCACAGCACTCCGCCCATTGCCCTGGCGCAAACGTCAAGCGGCGCCACCAGATACGAGCCAGACGACGCGAATAAGATGAGCGCCGAAATCATCAGGTGAAGCACAAGGCTCGTCTCGTAGGCGCAAATCACCTTACGGTTATAGGACGAGCGGCGCGATGCGATGAGCGGGACGTGGATCATCTGCAGACACGCAGCCAGGGCAAAGACAACATCGAGCGCAACGATTTGGGGAAGGATGAACGAAATCTGCATCGTCACTCACCCGCCCTCGGCATCAAGACGATCATGCGCAGCTGGCCGGGCTCGCCCTCAAGGCGGTATGCCACGTTGCGCCCTTGCAGAGCGCTTTCGAGCTCTTGCGCAGCGGGCGTCTGCGAAAGATCTTCATCATCGTTGGAAAATAGCGTGGCGCGCAGCTCGACACTGCACCGGTCATGGTCGCCCAAGTGATACATAAGCGCCGGATGGTCGGTGGTGTAGGCAAAAAACGCAAAATCATACACGCAGTCGTACAGGGCGCTTACCGTACTGGCGTGCATCGGGCGCCGTATGGCGATAATCGAAGCGCAATCGACATCGATGGTGCGCAGGTCACTTGCGAGCTCGTTGGCGATGAGCTGAATGCGGTCGCGGTCAAAACCGCTCTCCCCGTGCTGTGCCAACGTGAGCGACCCCTTGCGTTTGCAATAGGCGACGAGCATCTTGGCGCGCTGCAGCATGCGGTAACGCTCGTGCGAAGATGCCTCATCGGTCAACGGCGGCAGCGAGCTCAACAGGTCGTACATCCCTTCGAGCGCACGGGCAAGCGCTTGGTCCACGTCTTGGACCAGTAAGGTCTCGGCCTCTTGGTCTGCCAAATGTGTCTTAAGGTCGTAGTCGGCGGCAAGCAGCTCATTTTGGCGTTGCAGCTCCATGCGACGATGTGCCAGTTCGCGATTGAGTTCGTTGAGCTCCGAGACGTCCTGAGCAAGGAGAGCCGATCCACCCAGCAGCGGAAAGGCGCGATACATTACATCGGGATCGGACGCCACGGCAAAGGCGTGAGCGTGCCCGTGCTCTTGGACCCGCAACTCCTCACGCACGCCTACCGGCATTGGCTTTGACACCGGCGTGACATAGACTTCCTGCAGGTCACGCGTTAGAACTTTGAGGTCAAGCGGCAAGGTGTCGAAGATGCCGGCGATGTCGTGATATGACGGAATGACACCGCAATCGAGACAGATTTCCATCGCCACCACGCACAGGACGCAATAGACGAGCGAGAAGTTGAGCCTCCATGCCCAGGGCACGCGCAGAGCATACGAGATGGCAAAGAACGCGGCACCCAACAAAACGAGCGCCGCCGTGCCCGAGAAACGCTGGATGCGAAAGGACGAGGACCGGCCCACCAGGATAAAAAAGGCCACGAAGTTAAAGGCCGTCCACACTAAGACGGCGAAATAGCCCCAGCCGTACGTATAATCGTTGCTCCAGGTGTCGCTTGCACGGTCAAAGTGGAATACCTGCCGGTGGAAATCGTTGGTGAGCACAAAACCGATAAGTAGGATGGCCACGACCCACAAAACGGTGCGGTACCGACGCCCCATACGATGCTGTTCCAAACCCGCGAGGCGCAGACCGCACAGCTGGTAGATCAGCGGAATGAGCGTCATGGGCACGTAGTACAGGTACCACAGCACGGTGGCATAGAACGGCGTGAACGACTTATATTTGAGGATGACCTCGATCATCCACAGGGCACAAATGGCGGCGATGGCAACAAGGCGGCGGCGCAAGACGTAGTCCAAGCAGCGTAGGTACGCCAACACACCCCAGATTGAAAATGCAATTGCGGCGACAAGCAGCGGGAGAGAGCTCGAGTGGACGAGCGCATCCACGACCTCTTCGGACACCTCGCTATAGGCGGGCACGGTGTTGGAAAGCTTGGGGTCGGAGGCGAACAGTGCCGGCAAGACTGCCAAAAGCATAAGGAACAGCGCGGTAATGGCGCCGGCGATAACAAAGACGCGGTGGCGATACACGCCATGCGATATGCCAACAAGGAATCGCGGCATGGCGAAGAGCCTGCCGCCCCTAAGATCCGCCACGGGCGCGGATCGGGCGGTCGCGTGGCCGATATGTCGCTCGCGGGTACCCATAGTGCTTTTAGTGTACCGACAGGCGGGCCCAAAAAGCGGGCCACATGTCCCAAAATCCGCAGACGGCAAGGCGCCCGGCGAGCACATACTCGCCGGGCGCCTTGGTTGGGAGACTATGAAGTTGAGTGTCTCGGCTTCCTTAGGACAGATCCTCACCATTCGTTTCAATGACATGCTTGTACCAGTCAAAGCTCTTCTTTTTGGAACGCTTGAGGGTGCCGTTGCCCGCATCATCGCGGTCGACGTAGATAAAGCCGTAGCGCTTGGACATCTCGCCCGTGCCGGCAGACACCAAGTCGATCGGGCCCCAGGTGGTGTAGCCCAGCAGGTCAACGCCGTCCTCGGTCACCGCATCGCGCATCGCGGCGATATGCTGGCGCAGGTAGTCGATACGGTAGTCGTCGTTGATGGAGCCATCCTCCTCGACAACATCCTTGGCGCCCAGACCGTTCTCGACCACAAACAGCGGCTTCTGATAACGGTCGTACAGGTCGTTGAGGGTGATGCGGAAGCCCAGCGGATCGATGGCCCAGCCCCACTGGCTCTCCTGCAGGTAGGGGTTCTTGGCGCCGGCGAAGGCGTTGCCCTGGGTGCGCTCGACATCGGGGTTATCGGCACCGGCGGAGCAACGGGTGCTGTAATAGCTAAAGCTGATGAAGTCGACGGTGTTGGCGGCCAGGATCTCGCGGTCTTCATCCGTCATGCCCACATCGATGCCCAAACGCTCGAGCTTCTTGACGGCATAGGCCGGGTAGTAGCCGCGGCTCTGAACGTCGACGAAGAAATAGTTACTCTGGTTGTCAATCTGCGCCTGGCGCACATCGCCCGGACGGCAGCTGTAGGGGTAGTAGCTACCTGCGGCAAGCATGCAACCGATCTTGACCTCAGGGTCGATCTCGTGAGCGATCTTGGTTGCCCAAGCGCTGGCGACGAGCTCGTTGTGGGCGGCCAGGTACTCGACGGCCTCCTTGTTCTCGCCCTCCTCAAAGACCAGACCGGCACCCATAAACGGCAGGTGCAAGATCATATTGATCTCGTTGAAGGTAAGCCAGTACTTTACCAGGCCCTTGTAGCGGGTGAAGATCGTGGTCGCGAGGTTCTTGTAGAAGTCGATGAGCTTGCGGTTGCGCCAGCCGCCGTACTCCTTGATGAGGTGAATCGGGCAGTCGAAGTTTGTCGTGGCTTCAGTATCCCCGTAAGCAGCGCGCTACTCAACGGCAACGACGCAGGCCGACACTTCTTTTCGCACACGGCGGCCCGGCAGCCGCCCCTGCCTGACACTTTCTGATACCGCCGCCCCAAACCACCACAAAGGGGACAGGCACCTTTGTGGTGGTTTGGGGCGGTTTGTCTCGATCTGTAACAGGTAGGCAGCCAAAACCGGGCTTGGTGTTACAGATCGAGATTTTCGGGCAGCCCCCCGCAGTTTGTCTAAATCTGTAACAGGTAGAGACGATTTAGCCCGCTAGATGTTACAAATCGAGACGGAAGATGCTAGTCACAGGCGATGTCGAGGTTCTTGCCGACGAGGCCCACGTAGCCGCCCTCGGCAGCCTTGGGGCTGTCGGCGTGGCAGAGAACCCACTTGTCGGCCTTCCAGTAGCAGTAGCTGTCACCGGCGGCAGGCATGTCGGCTGCGGCCTCGGGGCGCGGGCCATTGGTGCCCGCCGGCAGCGCCACCATCACCTGGAAGCCGCCGTCGTCGACCATGCAGGGCGTGTAGTGGAGCGTGGTGTTGAAGACTTCGACGACCGTACCCGCCGGCACGCGGAACGCCTTAACGCACGCGGTGTCGAGCTTGCCGTCCTCGATCTCCCAGCGATGCGCCACGAGCAGGATAAAGTCGCGAGCGCCCAGGTTAAACTCGCTGGCGCGGTGATACTCCAGGCAGTTGAGCTGCGTGTTGTGGCCGTTGCACCAGCCGAGCTGGAAGGGGCGGCCGCCAAACATGAGAAAGCCCAGTTTATCGGCACCCTTGACGCTCTCGAGCTCCGGCGCGCTTGCTACGTACTTGCTGCCTTCGGGGATGGGCGTGGCAGAGAGCGCCTCGAGCACGAGCGACGTGAGCTCGGACGGAACGTCATCCCAAACGTTGCCATAGGGTTTGAACTCGGGATCGTTGACAGAATAGATGTGCATGTTCGCTCCTGTTCGTAAATGTGACTATACGAACATTCTAGAACAAACATGAGCGATTTTGAACGCTCGTCCCGACCACTCAACAAAAAGGCGCCCCCGCATAAGCGAAGGCGCCCAATGCGCGCGCTTTGGGCGATAAAGCCCTTACGCCTGCTGGTAGTGCAGGTGCTTCTCGTCGATATTGGCCAGGTCGCGGTCGAGATAACGGCGCGCGAGCCAGTTTGCCATGGGGAGGTTCTGGTCCAGATAGTTACCGCACTCCTCAGGAGCAGCACCGGGGACATCGCCCTCAAAGCTGGCGACAAACTCGAACAGCTCACGCACGAGCGGCAGAATCTCCTCGCTCGTCAGCTCACCAAAAACAACCAGGTAAAAGCCCGTGCGGCAGCCCATGGGACCAAAGTAGACAATGCGGCTCGACCACTCGGCATGATTGCGAAGGAACGTCGCGCCCAGGTGCTCGATGGTGTGGCACTCGGCCGTGTTCATGACCGGCTCCTTGTTGGGCGTGGTCAGGCGCAGGTCAAACGTAGTGACGGCGGCACCGGTCGCCGGATCGCGGTCGATGCGGCTCACATACACGCCGGGCTCAAGCAGCAGATGATCAACGGAAAAGCTGGCGATGCGCTCCATGGCAGATCCTCTCGATAGTCAAATTGGGACGGGGCTCTTTTAGCTGGTTCGAATGGTCGCACTAATCATACCAGTCAAAAAAGCCCCGTCCCAAAAAGACAACTTAGCCAAGGACACGGGCCATACGCGTCTTGAACTCGGACAGGAAGCGCGGAGCATCCACGGTCAGTGCCACAAGCGCGCTCTTGTCCGGATCGGACAGACGGTGCTCGTCGCAGATGGTGCGGCCGCGATACTCGCCCAGCAGGTCGACACGCAGGTTACAGCCGAGCGCACCCACGAGCGTGGGATCAATCGCCACGGCAACCGCCAGCGGATCGTGCAGCGCGCAGCCGCCCAGGTAGGGCGCGTTCATTTCGTACGAACCGATATAGTGCTCGACCATGCTCGCAAACGCGCAGCCAGCCATAGTGCCCGAGCCCGTCCAGCCGGCAACGTCGCGGCGCGTGAGCACCACGCGGTGCGTCACATCCAAGCCCACCATGGTGAGCTTGCGGCCCGAGCGCAACACAGCGTCGGCAGCCTCGGGGTCGCCCGCCATGTTGGCCTCGGCGCCCGCGCTCACGTTGCCGGGCACGGTAAGGGCGCCGCCCATCACGACCACGCGGCCGATAGACATCATCGCCGCCGCATCGCGCTCCAGGGCAAGCGCCAGATTGGTGAGCGGGCCGGTCGCAACGTAGACCAGATCGGGACCATAGGTACGCGCGGCATCAATCAGGTAATCGACCGCCGCATTGCCGTCGGCCGACGTCGCGCCCACCGGCTCGTACGGCGAGGCGGGCACGCTTGCGCCGCCGATGCCGTTCTTGCCGTGGATAAGCGTGGTGGACGCCGGCGGCGTGTAGGGTTCGGTCGCCTTCATGGGACGATCGGCGCCCAGGTACACCGGCACCTCGGGACGACCCAACAGGTCGAGCACCGCCAAGCAGTTGTGCGCCGACTGCTCGACGCGCACGTTGCCAAAGCACGTGGTGATGCCGACGAGCTCCACCTCGGGGCTCGCGATGGCATAGGCAAGCGCCATAGCATCATCCACACCCATATCCAGATCAAGGATCAGCTTCTTGATTGCCATTGTTCTACTCCGCTTCTCCGTCTTTATCGTTTAACCAAACCAATGTTCAACTTCGGCGCGCGTGGGAATCGATTGCTGAGCGCCCAGGCGCGACACCGTCACCGCCGAGGCGCGAGCACCCGCGGCCATGCACTCAAAGAGCGGCAAGCCCTCTAGGCGAGCCGCCGCCAACGCGCCGATAAACGTATCGCCGGCGGCCGTGGTATCGACTACCGTGCTCGAAAGTGCCGGCATGCGCAGCAGCTCACCGTCATCGCCGAGCGTAACCGAGCCGGCACCGCCCAACGTGATGACCGCAGCTCCGGCACCCCTAGCGAGCAGGACGTTGAGCGCCGCGACGCAGCTTGCATCGTCCGCTGGCAAGATTCCCGTCAGCACCTGGCACTCGGTCTCGTTGGGACAGACCAGGTCGACCGCAGGCCAGACCTCCGCAGGCAGCTCGCAGGCGGGCGCTGGATTAAAGACCGTATAGAACCCCAGCTCGTGAGCGCAAACAAGCGCCTCGGCCGTCGCCGCAAGGTCACATTCGCCCTGGGCGATAAAGACGCTTCCGGCAGCCGGGGCAATCTCGCTGGCGTCGCCGTCGAGCTCATGGGCCACCAGACGCCTCAGCGCGCAGGCAACGTCCGCGCCCGCAAGCGCATGGTTGGCGCCCGGTGACAGTATGATGCGGTTGTCGCCCTCGCAGCGAATGATGGTCGCCGCTCCCGTCTCCACGTCATCGCGATGCACTACAAAGTCACAGTCCACGCCGGCGTCTTGGAGCCCCGTCACGAGCGACGCGCCGAACGCGTCGCGACCGACCGCGCCGATCATGCACGTGTGCGCGCCCATGCGCGCGGCGGCGACGGCCTGGTTAGCGCCCTTGCCACCGGCGTTGGTGATAAACCCGCTGCCGCCGACGGTCTCGCCCGCACGCGGTATGCGCTCGCACGCCACCGAAAGGTCCATGTTCATACTGCCGAACACCGCAACGATGCTGTGATCCGCCATGGAAACCTCCTCGTCTTCAGGCTTTGCGCCCACCGTCGACCAACGATTGTGCACTCTCGCACCCCCTATAACTTTAGTCCACTTTGATGTGGACGCGCGCTTGAGCTTGCGCCAGCAGCAAGCATTCACAGGGGCAGGCAGCTACAATGAATACGTGCTGATTATTCTCGTCATTGGATGATGTTTTATGGAACAACTCTCGCAATCGGGCTCGCGCGGTCGACGCCGCACGGGCAACGAGCCGGCACCGCACGAACGCGTGAAGGGCGGACGCCGTGCCAACGAACCGCGACGCACCGCGAGCCCCCATCGCGCTTCTGCCAACAACGCGGGCCGCGCCAACACTCCCGCCGCGGAGCAGACGCCTGCTCGCCCCAAGTCCCGCTACATCCCTGCACTCGACGGTCTGCGTACGCTTGCCGTCGTCGCGGTGGTGCTCTATCACCTCAACCTCACGTGGGCGCAGGGCGGCCTGCTTGGCGTCACGATCTTCTTTGTGCTTTCGGGCTATCTGATCACGCGCTTGCTGCTCAACGAAGTCGCTAAGACCGGCCGCATCGACCTCAAGAGCTTCTGGGTCCGCCGCATCCGTCGCCTGGTCCCCGCCGTGGTGACCGTCGTGGTGGTGACCTGTGCGCTGTGCACCGTCTTCAACCACGTGATGCTCACCAAGATGCGCCCCGACATTCTGCCGTCGCTGTTGTTCTTCAACAACTGGTGGCAGATTGCCCAAAACGTCTCGTACTTCAATGCTCTGGGCGACCCCTCGCCGCTTACGCACTTTTGGTCGCTCGCCATCGAGGAACAGTTCTACCTGGTTTGGCCCCCGCTGCTGCTCGCTATGGTATCCATGCACATGAGCAAGCCCAACACGCGCCGCGTGGTTCTGGGCCTGGCTGCTTTCTCCGCCATCGCCATGATGGTGCTCTATAACCCCGCCGCCGACCCCAGCCGCGTGTACTACGGCACCGACACCCGCGTGTTCTCGCTGCTGCTGGGCGCCTGGATGGCCTTTATCCCCGATCGCGACCTGGCGCCGGTACGTCTCGCTCATCGTTTGGGGCTCAATCGCCTGGCTGACGCCGCCAAGCACGGCAAGAACGCCGAGAGCAAGCATGACGCTACGACCGACGGCGCAGCCGAGACCGTCCCGACTCAGCCGAGTACGCTCGTGCGTTTTTGGTCCTCGCCCGCATCCATCGATGTATTGGGCGTCGTGGGTCTGGTTGGCCTTGCCGCCATGGTCGCGCTCACCAACGGCTACACCGCGTTCCAGTATCGCGGCGGCACGCTGTTATGCTCCATCCTCACGCTCATGGTCATCGCGGCCTGCGTGCAGCCCCAGGGAATGCTTGCCCGCGCACTGTCCGCCGAGCCGCTCGTGTGGGTCGGCAAGCGCTCGTACAGCATCTACCTGTGGCACTATCCGCTGCTGTTGCTCATGAACCCGGTCGCCAACATCAACGATACGCCCTGGTGGCATTACATTTTGCAGGTGTTGTTGGTGGTCGCCGTAGCCGAATGCTCATATCGCTTTATCGAGACGCCGTTTAGAAAGGGCGCCTTTGGGCGCACCGTATCCGAGTTCCGCAACGGCACCACCACGCCCACCAACTGGGTGCGCGCGCATATTCCCGCGTGCGCCACTTGCGGCATCGTGCTTGTTATCGCGCTGGGCGGCCTGATCTTTGTGCCGGAAACTTCCGCACTGAGCGGTGAGGGCGCCGAAGTCCTCAACAAGGAAGCCAAAAACACCGCGCCAACGGACCAACAGGCAGCCGACGACACCGACAAGGACAACGACGGCTTCCCCGACGGATCCTACGACCTGCTGATGATCGGTGACTCCGTGTCGCTGCGCGCCGTCGATTCCTTTGACGGCGTGTTCCCCCACAGTCACATCGATGCCGAAAAGGGCCGCCAGTTCGATGCGGGCCGCGCGACATTTGAGGGCTATCTCCAACAGAACCTTGCCGGCAAGATCGTGGTCTTTGCACTGGGCACCAACGGCTTGGTAACCGACAACCAGATCGACGCCATCATGGCCGATGCAGGAGATAAGCGTATTGTGGTGTTTGTGAACACGCGCAGCCCGCAGCCGTGGGTTGGCTCTACCAACCAGGCTATCGCCAACGCCGCTACGCGCTACAAGAACGTACGCGTTATCGACTGGTACGGATACAGTGCCAACCGCAACGACCTGTTCGATGGCGACGGCACGCACCTGTCGACCACCGGTGTGACCGAATACCTCAACTTGATTCACGATGCCGTTAAGAAGGACCTGCCCGTGCACCCCGAGGATCACGTCAACGATCCTCAGCCGGCGGCCGTCAAGTCTGCCACCGACGCGCTCGTCAATGCGCTCGCTCTCAAGCCGCACAAGCTGGGCACCGACAAGTAATCCGCAGCGCAAGCTTCCCACATCCGGAGGGGGTGCCTGCCACGGCAGGCACCCCCTCCGGCAGTTAGGGACGTTCCTTATGTGCCGGCACCTAGGGACACTCCTGACACAGCCGAGGAACGCCTTCCTTGCGACCGAATTCTGGGCGCCTTGCCACCCCGAGCGTTGTTTCCAAGCCCACACCCGCAGCAAACAACCCAAAATCACTCTTTTCGAGCCGACTCCAAGAGGTCATGGACAAAAAGCGGCAAATATGAGTACTGTTACCATTTTAGTAGCAGGCAAGACCACCCAAATTGACGTCCGAGCGACCCCTACAACCCCCTAAAGCAGCCAACCTGACTGGTTTAAGACATATTGGAGCCGATTTTAATGAACATACTATCGGCTATGTCCATTATCTTCTTGGATGTAAATGCTATTCACTTAGCAACAGTACTCATATTTGGCATTTTTTGCCCACTGTTATATAACTAGCCCCTATAGCAAGCAAAAAGCAGGCCGCAGCCCATTGCTGCGGCCTGCCCGAAGCCCCGAAAGGGGCGTTAAGCGCTGTAGCCCAGCGCCTGAAGCACAAACATAACAACCGTCAGCACCGTGATCACGCCGATGGTCGCCCACGTGAGCACGTTCCATACGCGGCCGTTGCGGTTGGCACCCATAATGTGACGGTCGGCGGCGATAACCACCTGGAACACCAGAACCACGGGCAGTAGCACGCCATTGATGACCTGCGAGGTCATCATAATCTGGAACAAATCGACGCCGGGCATAAGCACCAGCACGGCAGAGATACCGATGATGGCCGTAATGATGCCGCGATAGACCGGGGCCTCGTCCCAGCTGCGGTCGGCACCGCGCTCCCAGCCAAATGCCTCGCAGATAGCGCTCGACGTAACGCCCGGCAGCACGCAGGCAGCCAAGAAGCTCGCCGCGACCAGGCCCGAGGCAAACAGTACCGTAGACCACTGACCCGCAATAGGCTCCAGCGCGCGGGCAGCATCGGCAGCATCGCTAATCTGAATACCCGCCGGGAACAACACCGTGCCGGTCGTGATGATAATAAAGCCGGCAATGATATCGGCAGCGATCGAGCCGCTCACGGTATCAATACGCTGCAGCACGATGTCGTCCTCGCCCGCATTCTTATCGACCACGTTGTTCTGCGCCAAGAAAATCATCCACGGCGCGATGGTGGTACCGATCGTTGCGACCACGAGCGACACGTAGCTGGGGTCATTTTGAATGTTGGGCACGACCAGGTCGACCGCGACCTCACCCCAGTTGGGGCCAGCCATAAACGCGGCGACGATATAGGTCACGAACACGCAGCTCACCAGCAGCAGAATCTTCTCGATGCGCTGGAAACTACCCGACATGGTAAGCATCCATACCAGCAGCGCCACCAACGGCACCGAGATGCTCGCCGGCACGCCAAAGAGAGCAAGACCGCTGGCGATGCCCGCAAACTCCGAAATGGTCACAGCCGTGTTGGCGATCAACAGCGCCGCCATAGCAAGTACACTCTTGCGCACGCCAAAGCGCTCGCGAATGAGCGATGCCAGGCCCTTACCCGTGACGCAGCCGCAGCGCGCCGCGGTCTCCTGCGTCACGATGAGCAGCACAGTCATGACGGGAAGCATCCAGAGCATCTTGTAGCCATAGCTGGCGCCCGCACTGGAATACGTTGCAATGCCGCCGGCGTCATTGCCCGAAAGCGCCGCCAGCAGACCGGGACCCATAGCGCCAAAGATGGCCGCGATGGTCAGCTTTTGCTTGGTGCCCGACTTTTGCTTGGTATTTTGCACGCGACCACCTAACCCATGACTGACATGGCGAGCAGCACCGCGGCGATGCAATACGCCACACACGAGATCATGACGGCAATGACGTTCATGGCGGTGCCCGACGTGTTGAGGTCATGCTCGTCACGCCAGAACAGCACCATCAGGTAAATCACGGCGCTCATGTTGCCAACCAGGCAAATGATGGCAGCGATATTAAAGCACCCGGTAAAGAGTTGCTCCTCAAACATGGGCGCATCGGGGAATGCAGCGGTGCGCACCAGCTGGGCGCACAGGTAGGTCACGAGTGACAGAATCAGGCCCATGCCCGTGCTCTGGAAGAAGAACCCCAGATACGGCTTGGGCTCGTCGTCGTGACCGTCATACTCGAGAAAGTAGTTCTTGACGAACGACACCATGCGCGAGGCCGCCAGCAGCACGAGCGGCATGGCGCACATGGGGAACACCACCAGATGCGCGGAGCCGAGCGCCGTTCCCAGTACGGTCGCCATGATGCACGACGCGATGCCCCATACAACAACCCAGTACTGGCGATGCACGAACCAGCTGAGCACGTTCGTCGAGTCGTCCGACGCGCTGTCGCCCGAGCCGACACCGGCGATCTGCAGGTCCTCCTGATGCTCCTCGGCGATAACGTCCATGGCGTCGTCGAAGGTTACGATACCCAGGATGTGGCGGTTCTCGTCGCAGACGGGGATAGCGACCAGGTCATACTTGGTCATCTCGTCCGTTACGTCTTCCTGGTCCTCGTCGGGCGACACGTAGACCAGGTCGCGATAGGCCAGCTGACCCAGCGTGGCGTCGCGATCGGCTACGATCAGCGTGCGCAGCGAAAGCACACCGGTCAGCATGCCGCTCGGATCCTCGGTATAGACGTAGTAGACGCTCTCGAAGTCCTCGTCGAGCTCGCGAATCGCCTCGATGGCGTCACCGACCGTTGCCGTGGCGGGCAGGGAGACAAACTCCGAGGTCATGATGCGGCCGGCGGTGTTGTCCTCATACCCCAGCAGATTACGAATCGCCTTCTCCTCCTTGACGCCCATCAGGCGCAGGAGCTTCTCGGCCTTCTCATAATCGAGCTCGTCGATCAGGTCGGCTGCATCGTCCGGGTCCATCATGGCCAGCATCGACGATGCGTCCGTGTCGGACAGGCCCTCGAGCATCTCGGTCATAAGCTCGTCGTCATCGAACTCCGAGATGGCCTCGGCGGCCTGGGCAGTATCGAGCTGCGCAAACACCTGCGCACGTAGGCGCGGGTCGAGCTGCTCGATAATGTCGGCGATATCGGCAGGGTGCAGCTCGCCGAGCGTCTTGTGCGACACCGAGAGTTGAATGTTCTTGGTCGAGCGGTCGAGCAGGTCCATGTAGGACCAAGCGATGATGTCCTCGCTGAGCGGCTTGCCCAGGTGCTTCATAAAGCCCTCGACGACATGCTCGAGCGCGGGGCTGATCGCGCGTAGCAGGCCGCGAGCGCCGACCTCGGCACCTAGCAGGCGCAGCTGGTTTTCGCCCGACATGGAGAATTTGATGTCGTTTACGCGCACAACCTTCATGCCCTGCGTGTCGACGATCTGTTTGTTGAGCACGTCACGCGCGAGCAGCAGCTCGGTCGGCTGCAGGTAGGAAAAGCGGATTTCGGTGGCCGACGTCTTGAGGTACACGCCCGTCTCGTCGATACGGTCAACCCACTTGCGCCAGCTGATCATAAACGGCGTCTTGCCGGGACCGCGGAACGCGAGCGACGTCACGTGCGGAAAAACTTCGCCGGTAGCAATACCAAAATCGTTGACCACGCCGAGCTTTTCGCCGTCGACGTCCAAGACCGGCAGTTTGAGCATCTCACTCAGATAATTCAATGGTGCTCCCCATCATTATTCCTGCGGACCGCGTGACCATGCCGGCACGCAATCCGTGGACTTTTAGACATGTATACGCATGCGCGGGCGGCACGCCGCTCGACGCTCACACCCCGTGCACGCGCAGAAAGCACCTGCATGGGGTCATCGACTGTATGGTCGAGGTTTGGATTTCACCTGTAACCTTTCTCTTGACCCTCATTAACCGCAGTAACTATAGCATCAGCATCGCGCTGCGGCACCGAATTTATGCGCTGCACATTGCAGGCATACCAAACACTGACGTATCCGTGACATAGTCATTGGGGACGTTCTTACATGACTACTCTGCGGTGTCGTCGTCCTCGGGGAGTTGGGGGAACACGGCGTTTTTGGGCATGGAAACCTTGGTGAGCGAGGTGAGCTTTTTGCTCAATGCCGTGTCCGTCTTGACCAGGTCGCTGAGCGTCACGATCTTGTAGCCGTCGGCGACAAGGCCATCGATAATCTGCGGCAGCGCCTCGAGCGTCTGCTCGGCGCACTCATCGCTATCGGTGAGCAGCACAATATTGCCTGGCGTCACCGAATCGAGCACGGTCGATACTTGCTCGTCAGCGCCGTTGAGCAGCCAGTCGCCCGAATCGATATTCCACGAAACCACGGCGGACACCAGGTCCATCGAGTCGATCCAGTTTTGCTCGTCAAACGCGGCGTAGGGGGCACGCAGCAACATCGTCTCGACGCCGGTCGCCGACTTAATCGCCTCGGTGCCCTTCGTGATCTGCTTGCGCACCGTCTCGCGATCCTCGCCCTTGAGCGAATCATCGCTGTAGCTGTTGGAGCCGATCTCGCACCCGGCATCGACAATCGCTTTGGCAGTAGCGGGCGAGGCTTCCGCGGCATCGCCCGAAAGGAAGAACGTCGCCGTGACGCCCTTTTCCTTGAGCACCTGCAAAATCTGCCTGGTCGTGCCGCTCGGACCCTCGTCAAATGTCAGGGCCACGTACTTTTCGTTGCCCTTGGGCGCTACGCTTGCGCACTCGACTACGCAGTCGGTGGCGGGCACGACCTCGTCGCGGTCCTGCGTCTTGCCCGACTGCTCGCCGACCCATACCTCGGAGCGGCCCTGAACGCCCCAGGTTTTGACATACTCAATGGCACCCGTGCCCTCGACCTTGAGCTTTGGCTCGATAGTCGTGGCCTGGACCTCGTGCTTTTCGTAGGTGTTACGGCCATCCTTGACCGTCACCTTCTCGCCGCCCTCAAGTTCGCGGCTATCCCATTTGCCTTGCTTCACGCGCTTGCCGTCGACCTTCACCGACAGCTTTTCGCCGCCATGGCGCTTGAGCACGCTGTCGTCGACGGCCAGCAGATCGCCGGCGTCGTACGTTTCGGTCAGGCTTTGATCGTCGATAAGATTCTGCAACGTAGAGCCCACGCGCACCGCGGTCTTTTGCCCGTTGAGTTCCACGTCCACGCTACGGTTGACGTAGCCCACGACGGCAGCGATAAACAGCACGAGCGCGCAACCCACGGCGATAAGCGCATAGGGCAGACGGGACGGTCGGCGCGGCGAGCGCCCGTTGCCGATGCGCGCGCTGCGATCGCTAAACCCACGGCTATGGTTGAGGTACATCGCGCCGGGCTTACGGCGACGTCGACGCTGACCGCTGGGCAGCTGCCCCAGGTCGCGACGTGCCGTCGGACGCGCACCCGAGCGCCCGTTTAAGTTAGATCCGTTTTGGCGCATGTGCCCTCCCCCATAAACACAGCGAGCCGGAGCAACATGTCTCCGGCTCGCCTCCCATCATTTGGTACGTCGCTATTTGCTAGCTTTTGACGAGCCCCCGCTCGCCTTTTGATATTCGTCCTTAAAGGCCTTGAACATACCGCGCGTCTTGCCGAGCTGCTTGCCCAGTGCGCGGCTGCCCTTGTCCACGGCGACCGATCCCTTGTCATCGAGCACCTTGGCGCCCTTCTTGACCTTATCGCCCACCACGACACTGGCCTCGGCAGCCTTGGCGGCCGCGCCGCCCGAATACCCGAGCGCCTTGACCTCGTCCGAGACGATCATCGCGCCGTTCTCGTAGCCGCGCAGCATCTTCGGCGGCACCTGCGTGTCGCCCACCAGCACGCTCGAAGCGGCACCGGCGGTCACGTAGAACATCTGCACGATACCCGAGCGCGGCTTGAACTCAACGTCCGAGCAGTAGCCCACGACATCGCCCGATTCCGTGCGCACGTCCATGCCAACCCAGATGATGCAATCGTCCAGGTTGATATCGAGGCGCTTGGCCGCGGCGGCATCGTAGGTGCCCTTGACGTCGTCGACCGCGACGGCACCCTCATAGACGCCGATGGCATCGAGCGCCACAAAGCGGTCGGGACGCTCGATCATACCCGCGATATCGGACTGGCGGACCATAAAGCCCACTACGCGCGTGCCGCCCGGGGTAAAGACGGGAAAGTGAATCTTGCCGAGCTTTTTAGGGCTGCGCGGCGTGCCGTCCTTTTTGGTGCGCTTGTCTTCGGCAGGCTTACGATAAACCTTGACGCCGACAAAATCCCCTGCGCGCATTATGCCTCGGTCGAGGGCTCCGTGGCCTCGGTGTCGGCCTCAGCGACGTTCTCGACCACGACGTCGGCAGCGGGCGTCACGTTGCCGCCCGAGATGGCATCGTTGAGCTGCTCGCGAAGCTGGTCCATGCGCTCGCGGGCCAAGTCGACCTTGGCGCGCAGGTCATCGGTCTTGGCGTCGACCATCGGACCAAAGTCGTTGACCGCGGCACGGGCCTCCTCGGCGCTGTGCTCGTAGGTGTCACGCATGTTGTCCCAAGCGTCGTTGGCGATATCGGCAGCCATGGCGCGGGTCTCGGCACCCGAGCGCGGGGCCAGGGCAACGCCGATGATAGCGCCGGCGGCAGCACCAAAGAGCGCACCGGAGACAAAGCTGAAAGTCTTTCCCATGATCATTCCTCTCCTGCGGGCACCTCGATGCCCACCGTTTGAATGCTGTCCATTATACCCGCAGCGCAACACTTGCCGTCGCGCTCATCTGTGTACGGTAAAAGCGCAGGTACATGATGGTGATAAGCGAATGAGCCTACTCCTGCGGCATGGCAGGCATGGCCACCGTGGCAGCCGGGTCCTCGCCGGCGCCATCAACGAGCGGCAGGTTGCCCTCGTGCGCCGAGCCGGACGGAGCCGTTGCCGCACCGCCAAAGACGGCCGCGGGGGCCTCGTGGTTCTCGGCGACCGCGCCCTCGGTATCGATTGGCATCTGCGGCTCGTCGTCAAAGCTCGGGACGCCTTGGGGCTCCGCAATCTCGGGCTCAGCAGGCGCCTCGGCAACGGGTTCAGCGTCGGCCTCGGCGGGAGCGTCGCCCTCGGGCGCATCCTCGGCCACGTCCTCGCCGTTCGCAGCGGCAACGGCCTCGTGCGGGTCCTTGCCCTCGGCCTCGGCACGCATGCCCAGCACCAGGTTGCGCAGGCCCGCGACCGTGCCCTCTACGTCGGGGGCCGGCTGATCGGCGTGCAGGTACGCCCAGTCCATCATAAAGGTCGCCGATGACAGCGCGCCAATGGCCAACGCGTCATCGGGACACGAAAGCTCAACCTCAAAGACACGCTCGTCATGCTCGCTCACGCGCGTGCGACCGCACGAAATGCTGCCAGCGAGACCGGTCTCGTTCATGAGCTCGACCGTCACGTGCTCCAGCAGGTGGCAAAGCTCGGTCTGGCCCATGCAGTCCTGGAACTCGCGACCCGAATCGCCCAGGCACAGGTGCTTGGCAATCGCCGGCACCAGGTAGTACACGCGCGCCGTGGCCTCGATATCCTCCGAGGTCATGAGCGGCATGCCGGGGTTCACCAGCACGTGCGCGCAAATCTTGTCCTCGCTGACGGTGACCTTAAGGATGTTGAACAGGCCTGCCATAACTCTCCCCTACTCGTCCTTGCCCTACTCGTCGCCGTCGTGCGGGTCCGCAGAGCCCGCACCCGACGCCGCCGGCTTCTCTGCCGAGGACTCGGAATCCTTCTTATCGGTTTCGGCCGGAGCGATCACGCGAATGAGCGAGATGCGCTGGCCACGCATCGACTGCACTTTAAACTTGTACCCCGCGACCTCAAACACCTCTCCGATGTCGGGCACCGAGTCGCAAAGCTCCAAGATCCAGCCGGCGATGGTCTCATAATCATCGCTTTCCTCGAGCGGCCAACCAAGCTCAATCGCGTCATCGCACGAAAAACGCCCATCGACAAGCCACTCGCGGCGCGAAAGGCGCGTGAGGTACTTGTTGTCGGGGTCAAACTCGTCCTCGATCTCGCCGACGATCTCCTCGACGATATCTTCGATGGTGATGATGCCGGCCGTGCCGCCGTACTCGTCCACGACGACCACGATCTGGTCGTGCGAGGTCTGCATCTCGGACAGCAGCGGCAGGATGTCCTTGGTATCGGGCACAAAGGTGGCGTCGCGCAAAAAGTCGGCAATGGGCTGGTCGCCCTTGCCGTCGAGCGCGGGCTGGATCAGGTCCTTGATGTGCGCGATGCCCGCGACGTTGTCGGGGTCCTCGTGATAGACAGGGATGCGGCTGAAGCCGGTCTGGCGCATGGTGGACAGCACGTCGGCGACCGTCTCGTCGTCCTCGCACATGGTGGTGTCCACGCGCGGCACCATAACCTCGCGAGCCACGGTGTCGCCCAGGTCGAAGATCTCGTGGATCATGCGCTTTTCCTCGTCGAGCAGGTCGTCCTGCTCTGAGACCATGTACTTGATCTCTTCCTCCGAGACGTTCTGGCGGTCATCGGCGCTCTTGATGCGCAGGATGCGGGCCAGGCCGTCGGAGCAGGCACCGGTCAGCCACACGAGCGGGCGGGCAATCTTTTGGAACACGGAAAGCGGTCCCACGACCTGCTTGGATACGCCCTCGGCGTTAGCGAGGCCGATGCGCTTGGGCACAAGCTCGCCGATCACGATGGACACAAAGGCGACCGCGACGGTGATGATGACCGGCGCCAGGCCGCGCGCGATGGCGGAAAGCGGCGCGATGCCAAAGCTCATGAGCCACGTGGCGAGCGGGTCGGACAGGCTCGTCGAGGCGACGGCGGACGAGGCAAAGCCCACGAGCGTGATAGCGACCTGGATGGTAGCCAACAGCTGATCGGAGTCGGCGGCGAGTTGGACGGCGCGCTCGGCGCGCTTATCGCCCTCCTCGGCATCGTGCTCCAACACGGCGCGCTTAGCCGTGGTGAGAGCCATCTCGGACATGGAGAAGTAGCCGTTGATAAGCGTCAGGACAAGCGTGGTAATAAGGGAGATGGTTATGTCCATCGGGAGTTTCTCGAACCTCCAAGATTCGGGACGTTGGGTAGTAAGCGTAGGTGACGGATAGGGCAATTGCGCCGGTCGCCCGTGCGAGCGGGGCCGTGGGCGCGGTCGCTAGATTACGAAGAGGATCACCGCCATGAACTGGAAGATGCTGCCGGCGAGCACCCACAAGTGGAAAACACTGTGCAGATAGCGCACGTTTTTGGCGATATAGAACGGCACGCCCACGGTATAGCACACGCCGCCGACGGCGAGCAGGGCAAGTGCCACGGGGTTGAGCAGCAACACGAGCTCGGGCAGCTTAAAGACGACGAGCCAGCCCATCAGCAGATAGACCAGGCCGCTTACCCAATGCGGCTGGCGCTCGCGCAAAAAGCACTCGAGTGCGATGCCGATGATGGCGATGGCCCACACGGCAAAGAACAGCGCAGGGCCGCCGTCGTTTGCGAGCGTGATGAGGCAAAACGGGGTATAGCTGCCGGCTATGAGCAGGTAGATGCAGCTGTGGTCGATGATGCGAAACACGCGTTTGGCGCGAGCGGGCTGAATCGCGTGATAGAGCGTGGAGGCCAAGTATTCGAGAATAATGCTGACACCATAGACAATCGCCGCGGCCATGTGGGCCGGGCCTCCGCCGCGCAGGGCAGCGAATACGATCAGGAGCACCAGGCCCGCGATACCCAGCAGGCAGCCGACACCATGGGTGACGGAGTTCATGATCTCCTCGCCCACCGTGTAGTGTGGAACGGCCGCGGTCTTGGGTCGCGGCTTAGAACTGTCGCTCGAATCGGACATGCCGGTTACATCCTCCAACGTAAAGAGTTCTCAACACTATATCAAAGCGTCTGGGTACGTGCGAAATTTGCACCATACGTGACCCTTTGTTTACCCATTCTTTGCTTGTTGACGCATCAACGGCGAACATCCATAATGCGCTTGTTTTAAATGTTGATGTATTAACATCTATAAGGAGAACCGTAAATGCCTCAAAGCGCACACCCCCATCGAAAGCTCAAGATAGCCGGCATTGTTACGTTGGTAGTCGTTGTCGCGCTGCTGGGGTTTGCCGGCAATTTTTTGTTTGACTTTGCCCTGAACCCCCAAGCGCCGTACACCATGAAGATGATGCAGGATGGCAAAGACGACAAAAAAGGTGAGCAGCCGGATGCCGAGGAAACCGAGGCGCGGGCGTGGTTTAAAGAGAATCGCGAGAGCAGCAACCTCACCGCGGACGACGGGACCGAGCTTGCCGCCTGGTATTTTGCTGCGTCGGAGAGCACGCACGACTACGCCGTCTGCCTGCATGGATATACCAACGAGCCCATCGGTATGGCCCGATACGTCAAGCGATTCCACGACCGCGGCATGAACGTGCTCGCGCCTGCCGCCCGCGCCCACGAGCGCTCCGGCGGCGACTATATCGG
Source organism: uncultured Collinsella sp. (assembly GCA_902464035.1). Lineage (GTDB taxonomy): Bacteria > Actinomycetota > Coriobacteriia > Coriobacteriales > Coriobacteriaceae > Collinsella. The sequence continues at coordinate 36,321 of CABQHT010000014.1, forward strand.
CATGGGCTGGCCCGAGCGCCTCGACATCGTCGCATGGATCGAGCAAATCGTTCAGGCTGACCCCGAGGCGCGCATCCTGGTCTTTGGCGAGTCGATGGGCGCGGCGACTGCCATGAACGTCGCGGGGGAGTCTCTGCCCGCAAATGTGAAATGCATTATCGAGGACTGCGGCTATACAAGCGTTTGGGACGAGTTTTCCCTGCAGCTCAAGGATGTATTTGGCCTGCCCAGTTTTCCCTTGCTCGATGTGGCCAACCTGGTATGCAACGTGCGCGCGGGCTACGACTTTCATAAGGCGAGCAGCGTGGAACAGCTCAAGCGCGCGACGGTTCCCATGCTTTTTATCCACGGTGACCAAGACACCTTTGTGCCGTACAGTATGCTCGACCAAAACTACGAGGCGTGCGCCAGCAAGGTCAAGCAAAAGCTCACTATCCACGGCGCCACCCATGCCAAGAGCGCGCAAGTCGACCCCGAGCTCTACTGGAATACGGTCGACGACTTCCTCGACGAGAATTTTTAGGCAAATAGTACGGTTTACTGGTCTATCTGACCCCTAGCACTTCCGAAAAGCCGCCCGTGAGCGTTGTGCTCGCGGGCGGCTTTTGCTCAACTTACGCCACAGAGGCGCTTGTTTTGTCCAATAGCCAGGCGCTATTTGACCTCGATGAGCTCGTACTTGCTCGTGCCCAGGCCGATCTTCTCGGCATGAGCGATGCACGCGCGCCAGTCGGTGTCGGGATGCGTGATGCAGAAGGGATCCTTGGCCTGCTCGCCCTCCAGATGCTCGTGATTATGCTCCATCTTGGCCGCGCTGTCGGTAAGCTCGGTGTTAGGCAGCGGCTCGGACGCCAGGACGGCGTCGGCGCAGGCCTGGTCGATGGCGACCGGGTCGAAGCTCGCGAACATGCCGATGTCGTTGACGATGGGCGTGTCGTTTTCGGGATGGCAATCGCAGTTGGGGCTGATATCCATGGCGAGCGAAATATGGAAGCTCGGGCGGTCCTGAACAATGGCCTTCGTGTACTCAGCAATCTTGTAGTTGAGTACGTCGGCCGCGGCATCATAGTCGGGCTTGATGCAGTCCTGGTTGCACGCCGCAATGCAGCGTCCGCAGCCCACGCAGCGATCGTGGTCGATGGCAGCCACGTGAACCGTGCGGGTGCTGCCGTTGGCAAGCTCGCGCTCACGCGTACCGTCAAACGTGATGGCACCGTGCGCGCAAATCTTCTCGCAGGCACGGCAACCTACGCAGTTGGTGGTATCGACGCTCGGCTTGCCGGCGGCATGCTGCTCCATCTTGCCGGCACGGCTGCCGCCTCCCATGCCCAGGTTCTTCATGGCGCCGCCAAAGCCGGCCTGCTCATGGCCCTTAAAGTGCGTGAGGCTGATCACGATGTCGGCGTCCATGAGTGCCTGGCCGATCTTTGCCTCGCGCACGTACTCGCCGCCCTCGACCGGAACGAGCGCCTCGTCGGTGCCCTTGAGGCCGTCGGCGATGATGATCTGGCAACCCGTAGCATACGGGGTAAAGCCGTTCTGATAAGCGGTGTCAATGTGCTCGAGCGCGTTTTTGCGGCTGCCGACATAGAGCGTGTTGCAGTCGGTGAGAAAGGGTTTGCCGCCCAGCTCCTTGACGACATCCGCGACGGCGCGGGCGTAGTTGGGGCGCAAAAAGCTCAGATTGCCCAGCTCGCCAAAGTGAATCTTGATGGCGACGAACTTGTTCTCAAAGTCGATCTGCTCAATACCGGCGCGACGGATGAGGCGCTTGAGCTTGTCGAGTTGGCTCTCGCGAGCATGCGTGCGCAGGTTGGTGAAGTACACCTTTGCCGGTGCTGCGGGTGCGGTTGCGGTCATAGATCTATCCCCTCGGTCTATATGGCGTTACAGACATAGAGGATGGTACCCGTTAAAGCGGGGTCGAAGTCAAGCACAACACCGAGTCGTTAGGCACTCATTGGGGACAGACTTAAATGACTGAAACCACTCATTGGGGACAGACTTAAATGAGTGCTTGGGGACAGTCCTTGCCAGCCCGACCGGCGAACCGGCGAATCGGCAAAGACTGTCCCCGATGACCAGTCATTTAAGAACGTCCCCGATGACTACTCTTGCACCTTGAGGGCCTCGGCTAGGCTGACGCGCTTGATAGAGCGCGTGTGCAGCAGCGCCACGACCAGGTAGGTCGCAAAGCCAATGCCGACGCATGCAGCCATGGACCAAGCGGGCACGTAGATCTCGATATTGCCGTTGTAGGCGAGCAGCATCGAGCGGAAGATGGCCGTGAGCGAGCCAATAATGACCGGCAGGCTCAGCACGAGCGACGCCGCCACGCACAGCGTGATCGAGCGGATGTACAGATGCGAGATCTCACTATCGCGATAGCCAAAGACTTTCATGTAGCTGATCGAACGGGCGCTGTGGTCGATCACCGCTTTGGTCAGCAGGTACATAAACAGCAGGAAAATAAACACCGCGAGCCCGACCATCATGCCGATCATTTTGCTCATCATGCCGATGAACTGGTCACCCACGGCGCGCATGTCGTCGGGCGTGGTGTCGCCGGCAAAGTAGCGCGCGTCGAGGTCGAGCTTCTCGTCGCTCACATAGCCGTTAAAGTAGGCGGCGTCGTTGTCGAACAGCTCGTTAAAGTCGTCGATACTCATATAGATGTTCATGTCCGACTTGGAGCCCCAGGCACAGTCCTTGCCCGCGTACTCAAAGGAATAATGCTCACCCTCGTACTTGTCGCTGAGCGTGACCTTCTGGCCCTCGCTCCAGCCAAACTTATCGAGCAGACCGCCGCCAAAGACGACGCGGCCATCGCCGATGTTGAGGCCCTTCCAGTAGCGCGAATCGGACGAGATGCCGTAGACAGAAATCGTCTCCTCGCCATTGCCGTCGCCACGGTCGTACTGCAGCTGGTGAACGGCATATTTCTCGGCCTGCGCGATTGCGCCTGCGCCGTTGTCGGTCGTGTTGACCGGGTGGATATCGTCGTTATCGGTGTCGATCTTCGAGGCCGACTCAATCAGGTCGATGGCCTCGTCGCGGTCGCAGCCAAGGGCATCGGCCACGTCATCGAGGCGCGCGTAGAGCACGTCCTTCTTGTCCTGGACGCTTGCGAGCGCGCGCTGCGCCGCAGACAGGCTCTCGGCAGACGGAGCGCTGGTTGCGGCATCGGCGGCCTCCTGCGCAGCATCGGCCGCGTCATCGAGCTCGTCACTGGCGTCCTGGGCGGCAGAAAGCAGCGCGCCGTCCACCGACCGCAAGCGCTCGAGCGCCTCCCACTGCCCGCGCTCCTCGGCGGTGCCCTCAAGCTCGAGCGGAGCCTTGAGCGTGTACTGGTGCTCGGCGACCAGGCTCGTCTCGAGGTTGTCGGCGTAGTGCGTCATCGTAGGCAGAATCGCCAGGCCAAAGAGCAGCAGCAGCGAGGCGAATGCAATGCCCACGAAGAGCGTGGCGAAGTTGCCCAGGTTGCGCAGGAAGACGCGCAGGCGGAAGCGCGAGACAAAGCCCATGCGCTCCGGCAGCTGCAGGCCGCGCTTGGTGCCCGATTTGCCGCTCGCCTCGTGACGAAGGAACTGCAACGGCGTCTTGCCCATCTTGTGAAGCAGGCCCACCAGCGTGATGAGGATGAGCGCGGCGGCGGGAACCACGGCACACTTCACGAAGATCTCCCAGCTCCAGTACACCTGGAAGGGCGGCAGGCTGTACGAGCCGTAGTAGAGACCGCGCATGGGCTCGGTAAAGAACGCAACGCCGAGCGCGGTTCCCAAAAGTGCCGCGAGCACGCCCACGATGGCGGGAAGTGCCAGGTAATGCAGCACGATCTCGCGACGGCGATAGCCGCTGGCGAGCAGCGTGCCGATAATGGCGCTCTCCTCCTCGATGGTGGCGTCGGTAAGGACCACAAAGACAAACGCCATGATCACGATGATAATGTCGAGCAGCGTCATCCACATCATGGAGTCGCCGTCGACGTCGTCGCGCGCATAGCCAATGCCCTGATTGGAATCGGCATCGATCAGATCGTCCACGCGCGCATCGGCATCGGCCAGCGCCTCGACCATATCCTGCTCCGTATCGATGCGATCCGCGGTGGGGAGGTCGCGATCGGTAAAGGTAAAGGAGTAGGTGTAGGCAGGCGCGCCGCCGGCGTCCTCAAGCGCGGCAAAGCCGGCGTCGGTGACCTCGGCCACGCCGTACGTGATGGTGTTCACCGTAAAGTCCGAATTGTCGAGGAACAACGCCTGGCTATCGGGCTGGGTCATGATGCCGCAGATGGTGTAGGTGCGGCCCTCAAGCTCGACCTTATCGCCCACGGCGAGGTCGTTGTTGGTGGCGAAGACACGGTCGATTGCCACCTCATCGTCCGTCTTGGGCTGCCTGCCTTCGCAGTAGGACGCAATGTCAACCTTGGTGCGATGCGCGTAGGTGCGCAGGGTGCGCTTGGTGCCGTCGTCGCCAGCCGCCTTTTTGATGATGGCGTCGATAGAGAAGTTCTTGTAGAACGTAACGCCGCCGACGTCGCCGGCTGCATCCTCGGCGGCCTTGAGCTGGTCTTTGGTAGCCTCGAAGGAGGTGGTCACGCGGCCGTCCTCGATCGTGTACTCGTCGCGCATGTCGTCGATGAGGCAGCCGATGGAATGCGCCGCGAGCAAAAAGCCCGAGGTAAGAGCGATGCTTCCGCACATAAGCAAAAAGATGCCCAGGTACTTGCCGATATTGCGGCGCAGCTCGCGCGGGAGACGTTTTGCGAGAGGTGTCATGGCGCCGCCTACCAATCGAGCTCGGCGGCCGCGACGGGTGACTCGTTGAGCTCATCCTCGACGATGCGCCCGTCGCGCAGGCGCAGCACGCGATTTGCCATGCGCGCGATGGCGGCATTGTGGGTGACAATGATGATGGTGCAGTCGTAGGTGCGGTTGACATCCTCCATGAGCTGCAAGATTTCCTTGGACGTCTTGTAGTCAAGCGCGCCCGTGGGCTCGTCGCACAGCAGCAGGCCTGGGTTTTTGACGAGTGCACGGCCGATGGCGCAGCGCTGCTGCTGGCCGCCCGAGACCTGGCGTGGGAACTTGTTGCGGTGCTCGTAGAGGCCCAGCGAACGCAGCAGGTCGTCGACATTGAGCGGGTTTTTGGACAGGTGCGCCGTGACCTCGATGTTTTCCTTGATGGTAAGGTCGGGCACCAGGTTGTAGAACTGGAAGACAAAGCCCAGCTCGCGGCGGCGGTACTCGCCCAGATCGGCAGGCTTGAGCGCGGTGAGGTCGCAGCCGTCCACCATGATGGAGCCGCCGTCGGCATCCTCCAGGCCGCCAATGAGGTTGAGAAAGGTCGACTTGCCCGAGCCCGAGGGTCCCAGCATGACGCAGATCTCGCCGCGGTTGATGGACGTGTCGATGCCGTCGAGCACCGTCAGGCGCGCATCACCGTCGCCATAGTGTTTCTTGAGCCCTTTGACCTGGACATAGGCCTGTTTCGTCGCCATACCATCCCCCATTGTTAGCCTTCTGCTACTTTTCTAGGGTAATAGTAAATCTAGGCGAACTATTTTTGCTCGACATATGGCATTAATTTCAAACTAGTCACCCAGCAGTTAGGGACGTTCCTTTCCTGCCGGCAGTTGGGGACAGTCCTTGCCAACCCTACTGGCAAAACGGCCGATCGGCAAAGACTGTCCCCAATGACTAGTCGTTTAAGTCTGTCCCCAATGACTACTCTTGGTC
>CABQHT010000015.1 GCA_902464035.1 uncultured Collinsella sp.
GCGGGTGGTTTCTGATGCGGCGCGCTGCGCGCCCCGCACAGGCTAAAGCCTTTAACAGAAAAGGGGCCCGCATCCCAACGGATACGGGCCCCTTTCAGCTATTCGTTAGCTTTCGCAGCAAATCCTACTTGCGATGAGCGCGATTTCTCCCGTTAGGATTTCGACAAGCAGGGTTTCAACGCCGCCCTCACCACACAAGGCGCCAAAGTACCACGCCCCCACAAGACTGACAAAAGCACCGGAACTATTCAAAATCAAATAATGCCTTCATCTCGACCCCATAAAGGTTGGCAAGCGCAAATAGTGTTTGCAACCGAGGTGCGCGCTTTCCCTGTTCAATATAACCAATCGAAACGCGATCCATTCCCAGAGCCTCTCCCACGTCTTCCTGCGAAAAGCCGCAGTTTTTACGCAGCAACTGCAGGCGCCGCCCTAATAAGTAATTGAAGTCCTGAAAATCTCTAGCTTGCATGCAAGAAAACGTACAGTCGCAGCTTTTATTGCACAACAAACAGAGAGTTTGCATTAGAAGAATGGGGTAGATATTATGCAAACAAGTAGTTAGCGTAAGGAGCCTCAGTTATGGAGACAGAAAGCCACTCCCGTGCAAACCAGGACACGATACACACCATAAAGGCCATTTTAAAACTCACCAATAACGGCGAACATCCTGTGACATACTCAGATTTAGCAGTCGAGTTAGGGGCGTCCCCACGCTCACTCGGCGCTCCGCTGGATTCAGTACAAAAGGCGTGCGCAAGAGAACGGTACCCCTGTTTATCGGCAATGGTCGGATATAAAAATTCTGACCTTATGCCAGGAGACGGCTTTTATATTTCGTTTGCTCAACATTATCAAAATCAAACCAATATCTGCCCAGATGACATTTCTAAGATACGTAAAGCCGTCAGGAAGGCTAACTGGAAATCGTTCTTAGAAAGAATAGGGCAGCGCTCTGCATCGAAATAAAGACGTAAATGTTTAGCCCATCAAATAGAAAGGGGAACACGATGGGATATGAAGATCAAGTTGCAGCCGTCAAAAGAGCTCTTGATTTAGAGATTCAGGTCCAACAAGCAAAAAGAACTGTAACCTCAATCAGATTTAAAACCTTCAGCAAAGCCGAGCCTAAATCGCCTGTATTGCAAAAAGCCGTTTACAACGAACCTCCAATTCAGACAACAGTCAAGCTCGATATTCCGAGAATGGTCGGTCCATGGCTGGCTGGAATACTGCTTGTGCTCTTGACACTTTTTACGGGGATAACCTTCTTGATGGTCATCGGTCAGATTGTTGCCGCCTTTGGGCTTGTATGGGTTTTCTATTACTACTTCAAAGTTTATAAAGCTCAGAAAAAAGCCAGCTATGAGCAGATAAAGGAGTCCGCCGAATACAAACAACTTTGTGCACAAGCGCAAGAGGAGACTCGCAAAACGCAGCAGAAGTATGACGCGGAATTTGCTTTGGCAAAAACCGAATACGAAAACGTTACATTGCCAAACTATAAAAAAGAACTTAAGGCCTGGAAAGAAAAGAACGCGGCAGAACTCAGCGAGGCAGAAGCCGAGCTGGAAAAGCTATCAAAAGAGCTCACCCAGCATTACGATGAGACCCGAATCGTGCCAGTCCAGTATCGAAATATCGAAGCTTTGGATTTCATCTACTCAATGATTTCGACCTCAGATTTTGACGTAAAGCGCGCTATCGAAAAATACGACGAGAACATCAATCGAAATCTCGAAGCGGCCAAACTTCGCGCACAGCAGCAAGCGAATGAGCTCGCATCACAGCAAAATGCACTTCTTGAAAACCAGAATGAAATCGCGCAAAAAGCTCGCCGCGATGCCAACATTGCCGCAGTTGCCTCAACTATCCAGCAGCATAAATTAAACAAAACGATAAAAGATATGTCTTCGAAACACTGATGTTTTCAAAGTCGCACAATTAACCAGCCTAAAATACGGCCTCCGCACCACTACGATGCGGAGGCCGTATGCAAATGAGACAGTCTAGTCTGACGAAAATGGTTGAGCACTACTTGCGGTGAGCGCGGTAGAACTCGATGAGCGCCTGGGTCGAAGCGTCCTGCTCGGCCTTGGCGGCGTCGTCGTGGAAGGCCGGGGTGATCTGCTTGGCAAGCTGCTTGCCCAGTTCGACGCCCCACTGGTCGTAGGAGTCGATGCCCCAGACCGTGCCCTCGACAAACGTGATGTGCTCGTACAGGGCGATGAGCTCGCCGAGCGCGAACGGGGTCAGCGTGTCGCCGAAGATCGAGGTCGTCGGGCGGTTGCCCTCAAAGCAACGGGCCGGGACGATCTGCTCGGGCGTGCCCTCGGCGCGCACCTCATCGGCCGTCTTACCAAAGGCGAGCGCCTTGGTCTGGGCCAGGAAGTTGCCCAGGAACAGCTCGTGGACGTCCTGGCCGCTGTCGGTCGCAGGGTTGGCGGTATTGGCGAAAGCGATGAAATCGGCCGGAACCACCACGGTGCCCTGGTGCAGCAGCTGGTAGAAGGCATGCTGGCCGTTGGTGCCGGGCTCGCCCCAGAAGATCTCACCGGTATCGGAGGTCACAGCGCTGCCATCCCAGCGGACGTGCTTGCCGTTGGACTCCATGGTGAGCTGCTGCAGGTAAGCCGGGAAACGGTGCAGGTACTGGCTGTACGGCAGAACGGCATGGCTCTTGGAACCGAAGAAGTTGACGTACCAGACGTTGAGCAGGCCCATCAGCGCGACGGCGTTGTTCTCGAGCGGCGTGTTGCAGAAGTACTCGTCGATGGCGTGGAAGCCCTCGAGGAACTGCTGGAAGCGCTCGGGGCCGAGTACGACGATCAGCGACAGGCCCACGGCGGAGTCAACAGAGTAACGGCCGCCGACCCAGTTCCAGAAACCGAAGGCGTTGGCCGGGTCGATGCCGAAGGCCTCGACCTTGTCGAGCGCGGTGGAGACGGCGACGAAGTGCTTGGCCACAGCCTCGGCGTTCTGCTCATCGGAGCCGTCGATGGCGCCCTGCGCCTTGAGCTGCTCGAGCATCCAGGTCTTGACCTCGCGGGCATTGGTGAGGGTCTCGAGCGTGGTGAAGGTCTTGGAGACGATGATCACGAGCGTGGTCTCGGGGTCCAGGCCCTTGAGCTTCTCGGCCTGATCGTTGGGGTCGATGTTGGAGATGTAGCGGCAGTCGATACCGGCGTCGGCATAGGGACGCAGGGCCTCGTAGGCCATGACCGGGCCCAGGTCGGAGCCACCGATGCCGATGGACACCAGGTGCTCGATCTTCTTGCCGGTAACGCCCTTCCACTCACCGGAGCGCACGCGCTCGGCGAAGGCATACATGCGGTCGAGGACCTCATGCACGTCGGCGACGACATCCTGGCCGTCAACGATGAGCTGGCCCTTCTCGCTTGCCGGACGGCGAAGCGCGGTGTGCAGGACAGCACGGTCCTCGGTGGTGTTGATGTGCTCGCCGGAGAACATGGCGTCGCGGCGCTCCTCGAGCTTTACCTCGCGGGCAAGATCGCACAGCAGCTTGACGGTCTCATCGGTCACCAGGTTCTTGGATAGATCGAAGTGAAGGTCGCCGGCGTCAAAGCTCAGCTTGTTCACGCGGTCGGCGTCAGCAGCGAACCAGGCCTTAAGATCGATGCCCTCGGCCTCGAGTTTCTCCTGATGGGCCTCGAGCGCCTTCCAAGCGGCGGTCGACGTAGCGTCGATAGGTGCGGCAACAGTTGCCATAAAGTCCTCCTCAGCATACGGGCGCACTCCTCCACGCGCCCGGATAATCAGATGCTCCTATTCTAACGCATGTCAAGACTGTAATCAGCGAGCGTTGCCAATCCGCCCCCTAACGGCGACTGACCAAAAAGGGGCAGGTTCTATGCCGCGGCGCATACGCTGCCGAGCAGTTCGCGCAAGGGAGAACCGATGCCCTCCAGCAGCTCGGGCGCGATGATGGCAAAAACGGGGACCTCACCGGCGCCCACCACAGCGGGCACCTTTCCCTCCGAGACAATGCACCCGTAGGGAACAAAGCCGTCCTCGCCGGCATCGAGCACGGCCATGCGACGGGCAAGCTCGCGCGCAAAGCCTGCCGTATCGGCATCGCCAATCGCCAGAACAAAGTCCACGCCCTCATCGGTCGCCAGGGCTACGGCTTCATCGACCAATTCGTCTCCCCCGTCGCCCCCAACTGAGCCGCAACGAAAGAGCACGCGTTCGAGCAGGGCGCGATCGAGCGAGCCGATTGCCGCCGAGACAAGCTTATCGCTCGTGTGCTTGTCTCCGCCCAGTACCACCAGCGCCTTCGTGCCACCATAGTGGGCAACCAGTCGCCCGCACCAGCGTGCTATGTCCCCATCCGCAACAAGACGCGTCGGCATTCCAAATCCATAGTTGACCATTATCCCCACAACCCTTCCGTGCTTTATGGTGGTATCGATCGTTAGGCTCATGCTACGAAGCGAGCTTTTCCGAGCTGTTTCGCACTCTTTAGGGCTGCGTTAAAAACCGATGCAACTTTACGGAGAGCAACCAAGCAGTCAAAGCGCCAAAACCCCGGCGACAAGATGCACAAACAGGATGAGCCAGGCAAACGAAAGGCAGAAGCCGCCCAGTACATCCGAGGCATAGTGCACGCCCAGATAGATGCGGCTAACGCCCACCGCAAGGATGGCACACGCAAGTACGATCTCGATGGCAGCGCTGAACGGAAGGCCAAACGCACTGCATCGCACTAACCATATGCCATAGCCATAAAACGCCATGGCCGCCATCGAGTGGCCCGAGGGAAAACTGAACCCTGGCGCCTCGGCAAGCCGAAATCCCTGGGGACGAGGTCGACGCACGAGGACTTTAAGCAACTGGTCGATCGCACTGATGGCGCCGACGTTGACGGCGGCCAAGATAACATGGACCCGACAAGGCACCCACAGCATTGACGCGACCAGCACGCCGACAATAAACGGCACCGACGCCAGATTCGATATGCCTCTCATCGCAATCGTCAGCACCGGCGATCGAAGTCTCTCGACAAACAGCAAGTAACCCAACTCGTCGATTCTTATAGCCCGTCCTTTGAGCACCTTAATCAGCAAGCAGACAAAGATCGCAAGGCACAGCACGGACAACATTAGAAGCGCAAGGTCGCCCATATCGACGGTCATCCATATCCCTTCAGCGTATTCAACACATCAAGGCTACCGAACCGCCGTAAGCACAAGGTAAACCGACCAAAAAGGGACAGGTTTGTTTTGGCAGGTCAAGCGTTTTACCGACCAAAATAAACCTGCCCCCTTTTGGTCGGTTTTGACGGTGTCCGGTCGAGCGGGTATTATCGAACAGGTATTCGATAGGAACATGTGTTTGATGGAAGGATACGGATGGCGCACGGTCAGCACACCTATATCTGCATCGACCTCAAGACGTTTTATGCCAGCGTCGAGTGCGTCGACCGTGGGCTCGATCCGCTCACCACCAACCTGGTCGTTGCCGACGAATCGCGCGGACGCACGACCATCTGTCTCGCCATCACGCAGGCCATGAAGGACCTCGGGGTACATAACCGCTGCCGATTGTTCGAGATCCCCGATGGCATCGACTACATCAAGGCCGTGCCGCGCATGCAGCACTACATGGAAGTGTCTGCGCAAATCTACGGCATCTATCTGGAATACGTCAGCCCGCAGGACGTGCATGTCTATTCCATCGATGAGTGCTTTATCGATGTGACGCCCTATCTGGACCTCTATCACACCGATGCCGAAGGATTCGCCTGCATGCTGCGCGACGAGGTCTTGGGACGCACCGGCATCACGGCAACGGTCGGCATCGGCCCCAATCTATTCCAGGCAAAAGTGGCGCTCGATATCACCGCCAAACACGTGCCCAGCCGCATCGGCAAGCTCGATGACGAAACCTTTCGCAAGGAGATCTGGCCCCACCGCCCCATTACCGATATCTGGGGCATCGGCCCCGGCGTGGCAGCGCGGCTCGAAAAGTACGGTGTCTACGACCTGATGGGTGTTGCCGCTCTCGACGAGAACCTGCTCTACGACGAGCTCGGCGTCAATGCCGAGTACCTTATCGACCACGCCTTTGGACGCGAACCAACGACCATCGCCGATATTCAGGCTTACCGCCCGCAGGCAACCTCGACCACCACGGGACAGGTGCTCTCGAAGGGCTATGCCTACGAGCAAGCCTATACCGTTTTGCGCGAAATGGTCGATGCCGCCGTGCTGGACTTGGTCGATAAACACGTGGTGTGCGACAGCATTTCGCTCTTTGTGGGCTATGCGAGCGAGCGCGCCGACATCCGCCGACTCGATGCCAGCGGCACGGCGCAATACGTCGACGGGTGTGGGCATCTGCGCTCGAGCACGTCGGGCATCGAACCCGCAGCGACTGACGACCCCGAGCTCGCGCCCCGTGCCCCCAAACCCGTTCAGCAGGATGACGAACGACGTCGTTTGGTGCGAGAAGCACAAGCGATCGACGGCGTCTTTGTGGGCGAGCACGGCGGCAAGCCGCGTGGTGGCTACGCTGCGCTCTTCGCGCACTCCAATGCCTCGCGCAAGCTGCCCGAGCGCACCAATTCGTTTAAGAAGATCATGGGGTATTTCGATGAGCTGTGGGCACAAACAGTCGACCCCATGCGACCGGTCAAGCGTATCAATCTGGGCTTTGGCAACCTCATGCCCGAGGAATTTGCCACCATCGATCTGTTTAGCGATGTCGAGGCCGATAAGCGCGAGCGCGACCTGGCGCGCGCCGTATTGGCCGTAAAAGGCAAATACGGCAAGAACGCCCTGGTCAAGGGATTGAGCTTTACTGCCGGCGCCACCGCGCGCGAACGCAACGATCAGGTTGGAGGGCATCGTGCCTAAACCCAAACAGCAGCCCATGAGGCCACCGACCGCCTTCGAGCGCTTGGCGGACCCCGAGGGAAGGCGCCGTGCCGCCGACCCCAACCTCACTGCCAACGGCGCCGTGCGCGCCAACCGCGCCGCACAGTTTATGCCCTTTGCCGCGTTGACGGGATACTACGAACTCGTACGCAAACAGGAGATCACCGTTGAGCCCAAGTGCGAATTGACAGAAGAAAAAGCCCTCGAGCTTTCACATAAGCTCGAGGGTCTCAAACGCGGCGATTTGGTTCGAGTCACCTATTACGATACGTACGGTTATCGTGCCCGCACCGGCATCCTCGACGAGGTGCTCCCCGTCTTCAAGCTGCTCAAGCTCAAAGACATCGCTATCGACTTCGACGATATCCAAGACGTTGAGCTGCGCGGTCGAGCCTAGCGACGTTTCCTGCGCCAAGCACGCGCCCTACAGCGTCATGACGTAGTAGCCCGCGTTCTTCACGGCCGCTTCGAGGGCACAGCGATCAACCGGCTGCTTAGAGCGCACGCGTGCCGTGTGGTCCGCATACGTCACCGTTGCCCACACGCCGTCCAGCGCATTGAGGGCATTGGCCACGTTCTGAGCGCAACCGTCACAGCTCATGCCACCAATGAGCAGCTCATCACTATAGGGATAGTGCGACGCATCGGTATCCGCCACAACGACCCTTTTGGCCTTCTTGCCGCACGCGCCATCGCTGCAGCAACTCTTTCCGTGCGTCGAAGCGGCAATGCGACGCAGCCCAAAAAACATGCCGATGGCAATGACGATCAGCACGATGAGATTCGCAGGGTTGAGCAAGTCACTCATGCGCTCCCCTTTCCAAGTAGTCTTATCCAGATACCCCCATGGGGTGTCCTCATCTTACCTCAAAATCATGTCTGTTCGGTCAATTAGTTTCCCTCATCAAACTTTTTTGTTGACCATGGCTTACTTTCGTGTATAAGTTTTCCTAGACTAACACGAAAGGACGGACAGCGACGTCATGACTCGAACCATAGACCTCCCAACGTTTCAGGCAGCAGTCGTGCGCAACTGCTCCCCTACGCTCGCGGGCATCAAGCCGGCATCGCTCTTTACCTATCCAGGCACCTACGCCCACGGGGACGGCTCGACTGCAACCGAAACCATCGCAGAACGCCGAGCTCGCCTGCTCAACGTTATCGCCCAGTGCAATCGCGAACTTGACCCACTCGGCATCCACCTGAGCGTTTTGGTCTGGCGGCCCTGCGGAGCGCTCGTGTACGTATACCGGCCCAAAAGCCTCGCCACTTACTTCGCGGACCCGCGCGCCCAGACGGCGCTCACCAAGGAAGGCTACGACACGGGTGACCTCTTAACATGCCTCGTGCACCTGGCGTCACGCATCACACTCGCGAGCAATAACGCCGCGGAATGTGCCTGTAGTCAGACTCGATGCGCGCTGGCCCAGCAAGCCAGCTGTAGTAACGACTGCACCTGCGAGTTTCCGCACGAAATAGGCTACTTCTTGGGATACCCCTATGACGACGTGCACGAGTTTATCGCCCAGCGCGGCGAGAACTACAAGGTCTTTGGGGCCTGGAAGGTCTACACCAACGTCGAACAGGCGCTTGCGACGTTTGATGCCTACCGCGCCTGCACCCAATACCTCACCTTTGTCTATCAGCAGGGCTGCAGCCTGGCGCAACTTGCCCAGGCAACCCGATAGAACATACAAGCCGCGGCCACGCGCCGCACAACCGAAAGGACTCAACATGAGCAAGATCGCCGTCGTCTATTGGAGCGGCACGGGCAACACCGAGGCCATGGCAAATCTCGTTGCCGAGGGTGCCGCGTCCGCGGGTGCCGAGGCTGAGGTCATCCCCTGCGCCGACTTCTCTGCAGATAAGGCAGCCGGCTACGATGCCTTCGCTTTCGGCTGTCCTGCTATGGGCTCCGAGGAGCTCGAGTATGACGAGTTCCAGCCGATGTGGGACGAGGTCAAGGAAGTCCTCGGCGACAAGAAGGTCGTCCTCTTTGGATCCTATTCGTGGGCCGAGGGCGAGTGGATGGACAACTGGAAGGCCGACGCCGACGAGGCCGGCGTCAACGTCGTGGACTCCGCCATCTGCTACGACGCGCCCGACGACGAGGGCGAGGCCGCCTGCAAGGCCCTCGGAGCCGAGCTCGCGTAACGAAACCAGGCCTCCAAAAGAGCCTGTATCACAGCGCATCCCCATCCCTACAAAAAAGTGGGGGCTGGATTTGAAGTCCAGCCCCCGCTCTTTTGTAACGGCAGTTACATCAACCGACTACGAAATATTGCCCAAGAACGCCTTGGTGCGCTCACTCTTGGGATGGTCGAAGACCTCGCTCGGCGTACCCTCTTCCACGATAACGCCGCCGTCCATAAAGACGACGCGGTCGGCGACGTCGCGGGCAAAGCCCATCTCGTGTGTCACGACGATCATGGTCATACCGTCGCGCGCCAGGTCACGCATGACACCCAGAACGTCGCGCACGAGCTCGGGATCGAGTGCCGACGTGGCCTCGTCAAAGAGCATGACGTGCGGGTTCATCGACAGGGCGCGGGCGATGGCCACGCGCTGCTGCTGGCCGCCCGAGAGCTGGCTCGGCATATAGTCGATACGCTCGGCAAGACCGACCTTGGTCAGCTCCTCGACGGCAATCCTCTCGGCCTCCTCCTTGCTGCGCTTAAGCACCTTTTGCTGCGCAAGCATGACGTTCTTTTTGACCGACAGGTGTGGGAACAGATTGAACTGCTGAAACACCATACCCAGATGCGTGCGTACCTTGTTAAGGTCGACGCCCTTGGCACACACATCCACGCCCTCAACGACAATCGATCCACTCGTAGGGTGCTCCAGGCGGTTGATGCAGCGAAGCATCGTCGATTTGCCCGAGCCCGAGGGGCCCAGGACTACGACGACCTCGCCCTTGTGCACGTCCAGATCGATATCGCGCAGGACCACGTTATCGCCAAAGGCCTTCTGGAGGTTCTTGATGCTGACGACGACCTCGTTCGAGTTATTGGTTTCGCTCATGATAGGACCTCCTTACAGACCGGCGATGTGATCGGCGGGCGTCGCGACAACCTGTCCGGCGCTCTTGGCGGGACGCTTCTTCTTGGTTTCGGCCGTGCCCAAAAGCCTCGCCTCAAGACCGCTCACCAGGCGGGCAAGCGGCAGGGTGATGACCAGGTAGAACAGGGCGGCAACCACATACGGCGTAATGGAGCCCGTCGTGGCCACGATGGTGCGGGCGTTCATGACGATCTCGACCACGCCCACGGCCGCGAGCAGCGACGTATCCTTGTAAAGCAGGATGAACTCACTGGTCAGCGTAGGCAGAACGTTGCGGAAGGTCTGCGGAATCATCACATAGAGCAGCGTCTGGAAGGCGTTCATACCCAGCGAGCGCGCGGCCTCGTTCTGGCCCTTGGGAATCGACTGGATACCGGCGCGGAAGATCTCGCACAGGTAGGCAGACGAATTCATAGCCATGACGATGACGCCGAGCACGTAGTCGTCAACCTTGACGCCAGCCAGCGGCAGACCGAAGAACGCGATGTAGATCTGCAGGAATGCCGGCGTACCGCGGATGATGTTCACGTAGATGCCGGCAAGGCAGCGCAAGATGCGCGACTTGGAGATGCGCATGAGCGACAGGGCGAAACCGAAGGGAATTGCCAGCGGAAACGCCACGAGCACGATCGAGAGCGACATGAGGAAGCCCTTGAAAACGATCGGCAGGCTCTGAACCAAAATGACCGGGTTCAGGAAGAGGCGCAGGAACATATTGGAGTTCCATGCCTCGACCCACGGCTGCTCTTTAAGGTCCGCCAGGAAGTTATCGAACGCCGTCACGCCCTTGATCTCCACCGAGGGAATCTTGGAGATCTTCTTGGTCGATCCATCGGCCAAGGTATAAGTGCCGTTAAAGGCCTCATCGCCGCCTTCGACGGGGAAGGTCACGCCGTAGACCTCGACGCGGAAATAACCGCCGGCAGGCGCCGTCTCGCCAAAATCAATCTTGAGCGTCTGGCCGTCGACCTTGCACGTGGGCTTCATGGGCGTACGGTCCATAAGGTCATCGCCCGAAAGCATCGTCAGGCGCGTGTCATCGGCGCCAAAGGTCGTGCCATCGGCAAACGTCAACGAAAGGCCGCTCAGCTCCTCGTCGGCATCGGCCTGGACCTCCCAGGTGATGCGAGTCTCGGTGCCACCGACCACATCGCTACCCGAGCCGGTGTTGGGCCGGGCGGTGATCTTAGCGGTCTCAAGCGCCTGGGCAGTCGAGGGCACGCAGGCCCCCGCGCACACTAGGGCAAGCGCCACAGCCAGGGCGCAGGCTAGCTTTTGGAGCATCGAGGGCAGCGGATGGCTTTTGCCCATGGCTCCTTGGTTCAATCGAGACAAGGTGGCTCCTAACATGTAAGTTGCCGACATAACGGGGCGGGACGCCGCCCATTCAAGAAACGCAAAGGCCCTCTCCGCCAAAACGGAAAGGGCCCGCGCGCAATCAAGTAGCTATTTTACTTGATGTTGTACTTAGCCATAAGGGCGTCAACGGTACCGTCATCGGTCAGGTCCTTGATAGCCTGGTTGATGTCGTCCTTGAGCTTAGTGTTGCCCTGGTTGATGGCGATGGCATACTCCTCGCCCGTGCTGATCTGCTTGATGGTCTGGCAGGTGTTGAACTGCTCGGCGGTCAGCTGGCTGGCAACGGAACGGTTGGTCACGACGGCGTCACCCTTGTCGGACTGCAGGGCGCTGAAGCACTCGGTGGCGTCCTTGTAGGGGACGATCTTGGCCTTGGGGAAGTTCTCCTGGGCAAAGGCCTCGGCGGTCGAGCCGGACTGGACGATGATCGTAGCGTCGGCGTTGTTGAGCTTCTCGCTGTAGTTATCGGCCGTAATGTCGGTGTTGTCGACCTTGGTCACGATAGCCTGATCGTCCATGTAGTAGGAGTCGGAGAAAGCGACTTCCTTCTCACGCTCGGGCGTATCGGTGATAGCAGCGATGGAGACGTCGTACTTGGCGCCCGAAGCAACACCCGGAACCAGCGTGTCGAAGTCGTTGTTGACATACTCGACGTCCAGGCCCAGCTTGTCGGCGATAGCCTTGATAAGCTCAAGGTCAAAGCCCTGGTAGTCGCCGTTGTCGTCCTTGTACTCAAACGGCGCATACTCGGCAGAGGTGCCGACGGTCAGCGCACCGTCCTTGACGAGCGCGTACTCCTTGGAGCCGTCGACCTTCTCGACCTTCACGTCGTCAGAGCTGCTGGAACCGGCATCAGAACCAGAGGTGGCGTTAGACGAGCCACAACCCGTCAGTGCAAGGGCGAGCGCCATGGCGCCCGTGGCGGCAAATGCGCCAAGCTTCTTGAGCTTCATAATCAGTCTCCTTCCGGTGACCCCACTTGATTCAGAGGTCTGCAAAAACTGTTGGCTATTATGCACCCGTAATTGCAAATCTGCAATCAGAAAACTGATTGAAACAAACCCATAACGTGAATGAAGCACTCCACTTTGCGACAGTCATTACTGCTGCAACGAACGTAGCAGAGTAATTTCCGCTGCATAACCTGCAAGTTCGTTCGGCGTCTCCAAAATGAATGGCAGCGCACGTAAACGGTCATTCGATACAATATTGTGCATAATCTGCAAACCACCACCAAGTTCCTCGCTGCCAAGGTAGCCCTTGCCGATGCACTCATGGCGATCCTTATGCGCACCGCAGGGGTTCTTGGAATCGTTAATATGCACGGCATGTAAGCGCTCAATGCCCACCACACGGTCAAACTCGTCGAGTACGCCGTCCAGGTCGTGAATGATGTCGTAGCCGGCATCGCTCACATGGCAGGTGTCCAGACACACGCCTAGCTTATCCGACAACTCGGGGCGCTTGGCAGCGACGCCCTCGATAATTCGTGCCAGCTCCTCAAAGCTACGGCCCACCTCGGTGCCCTTGCCCGCCATAGTTTCGAGCAGCACTGTGGTCTGCTGTCCCTCGAACATCACCTGGCAAAGCGTGTCGACAATCATCTGGATGCCGGCGTCGGACCCCTGTCCTACATGTGCGCCGGGATGGAAGTTGTAGTAGTTGCCGGGCAGCGCTTCCATGCGCTGCAGGTCCTCGGCCATGGCCTCAAGGGCAAACTCACGCGCCCGCTCCTTGGCAGAGCAGGGGTTATAGGTATACGGGGCATGTGCCACGAGCGGGCCAAAATCATTTTGCGCCATAAGCTCACGCAGGGCTGCCACGTCATCCGCGTCAAGGTCTTTCGCCTTGCCGCCGCGCGGGTTGCGCGTAAAGAACGCAAAGGTGTTGGCGCCAATGGATAGCGCCGTCTCCCCCATCGCCCGATAGCCCTTCGTCGTGGACAGGTGGCACCCAATCGTCAGCATCTCCAGCTCCCCTTCATCAGTTGCGGTGGAATAGTTCCTGTTTAAGCCTTATTCTGCCGCAAACAGGAACTATTCCACCGCAAGTTATAAAAGGGGCATCAGGAGCGCGTTTTGCCGAAGGCTTTGAGCGCAGCCGTCACGGGGCCAGGCTGAAAGCGGCGGCGCACGTCATCGAGACGCGCGGGGATATCGATATGCTGCGGGCAGTGACGCGCGCATTTACCGCACTTGATGCAATTGCTCACCAGCTTGGGCTCGCTCGTGCGCACCGCACTCGCCGTAAAGTACTGCGACAGTCCCGTAAACCAGCTGTGCGCATAGCTCGCGTTGTAGGCGGCAAAGCAGCCAGGAATGTTGATACCCTTGGGGCACGGCATGCAGTAGCCGCACCCCGTGCAGGGCACACGGTTCGATTTCTCAAACTCCGTCAGCACGCGTGCGATGGTATCGAGCTGTTCCATCGTCATCGAATCCGGTAGCGCACGACTTGCCAGCGCCGCGTTCTCGTCCACCTGCGCGGTATCGGTCATACCCGAAAGCAGCATCGTGACTTGAGGATGATTCCACACCCACGAGAGGCCCCAAGCAGCTGGCGTGTTCAGATGCGGATCGTTCGCGCTATCGAGCACGGCGCGGGCCCGCGGCGGCAGCTTGCCCGCCAGACGTCCGCCCAAAAGCGGCTCCATCACAAACACCGCAAGCCCGCGCTCGGCGGCAGCCATGAGCCCCGCCGTTCCCGCCTGGTAGCGCTCTCCGGCGTAGTTGTACTGGATCTGGCAGAAGTCCCAGTCATACGCATCGAGCATCGTAAGGAAGTCCGCCGCACTGCCGTGGTACGAAAAGCCTATCTGGCGAATACGCCCCGTAGCCTTGTGGCGCGCAATCCAGTCCTCGATACCCAACGCAACCACACGCTCCCATTGCGCGGGCGAGGTGATGTTGTGCATGAGATAGTAGTCGATATGGTCAGTCCGCAGACGGCGCAGCTGTTCGTCGAAAAACCGGTCGAAATCCTCCGTGCACTTGCACGAAGCGTGCGGCAACTTAGTCGCCAGCAACACCCGGTCACGCAGCCCCAAGCGCTCAAGCGAGGCACCCACGCACGCCTCGTTACCGGGATAGAGATACGCGGTGTCCAGATAATTAATCCCCTGCTCCACCGCATGGGAAATGATGGCATCGGCTGTCTTCGCATCGGGGCGTCCCGGCGCACCGGGAAACCTCATGCAGCCCAGACCCAGAGCGGATATTCGGTTACCACTTTTGGGGTCAACGCGGTATTGCACGGCCCCTCCTTTCGCCATCAGCGCCCCGGCAAGGTGAAACACAATGGTCACGCGGCCGAAACATCGTGGAATCGCAATCGAGAACGTATCGTAACGCAGCGGAAATCGAGCTGTCACGGCACCGCTTTAACATCAGCAAAAAGCCCGATGAAAGGAGTCACCCATGCCCGCGCTCGACCTTTGGAATCTCGCATCCCAACTCAAAAGCACCGATTATCGCTGGGTCGACCTCACCCACACGCTCTCATGCGACACCCCGCACTGGTTTGGCTTTAAGCCGTTCGAGTCCACCAAGCTTTTCGACTACCTGCCCGACACGCCCGAGGACACGCTCGCGCCCATGCGCTGCTTTCAGTATTCGGTCGCTTCGCAGTACGGTACCCACGTCGACGCGCCGTGCCACTTTCATGTCGACGGGCGCTCCCTCGGCGAGATCGAGCCCATCGAGTTTATGCATCCGCTCTGCGTGGTTGACAAGCACGAGGAGTGCGCCGCGAACCCCGATTATGTTCTGACCGTCGAGGACCTCAAAGCCTGGGAGGATGAGCACGGACGCATTCCCGAGGACGCCTTTGTCGCCTTCCGCTCCGACTGGTCCAAGCTGGCAGACCTCGAGAACAAGGACGAGGACGGCCAGCCCCACTACCCCGGCTGGGACCTCGACGCCATCAAGTGGCTTGTCGAAGAGCGCAACATCGGCGCCATCGGCCACGAACCGGCAGATACCGACCCGGCGACCATCACCACGTGCGAGGATGCCTACCCCTACCCCGGCGAGCAGTACATCCTCTCGGTTGACCGTTATCAGATCGAGGTCATGGACCATCTGGATGAGCTCCCCGCCACGGGCGCCGTCATCTTCTGCACCTTCCCCAAGGTTCGCGATGGCGTCGGGTACCCCGCGCGCGTCTTTGCGGTCTGCCCCGCGGCATAAGTCCAGCGCATCCGTTCTTCTATATATCCACCGTCCCGCACATACAAGCCGCTCCGGCAGCTTACAATCCATCAGGCGCCCCATACGCGGGCGCCTTTTTATGGGGAGATGATTCACATGCAGATCAACAAGGTCGCCTTTATCGGCAAAGGCGGTGTCGGCCTGCTCTACGGCAGCATGATCGCCCAGGCGCTCGGCAACGACGCCGTCGAATACGTTATGGACGACGCGCGCTTCGAGCGCCACGCGAACGATGCGGTCACCGTCAACGGCAAACCTTGCGCGCTCAAGTCCGTCCGCGCCAGCGAGGCTATGCCCGCCGATCTGGTCATCCTCACGGTCAAGACGACCGGACTCGACCAGGCGATCCAGACCATGGAGCACATCGTGGGCCCCAATACGTTCATCGCCTCGCTGTGCAACGGCATTACCAGCGAGCAAAAAATCGCCGAGCGCTTTGGCTGGGAGCATACTGTCCTCGGAATCTGCCAGGGCATGGATGCCGTATTCCTCAACGGCGCGCTCACCTTTACCAATACCGGCGAGATTCGCTTTGGTGCGACAGCCGGCACCGACCCCGCGACCGTCGCCGGCATCGACGAGCTCTACACGCGCTGCGGCATCGCCCACACCGTCGAGGCAGACATCGCGCACCGCATGTGGGCCAAGCTCATGCTCAACGACGGCATCAACCAAACCTGCATGGCCTACGGCGGCACGTACGGAAGCGCCACGGAACGGGACTCCGAGCAGCGTCGCTGCTTTGTTTCCGCCATGCGCGAAACGCTTGCAGTCGCCAACGCCGAAGGCATCGAGCTGACCGAAGCAGACCTGACGCAGATGGTGCACCTCATCGAGGGACTCAATCCCGCCGGCATGCCGTCGATGGCGCAAGACCGCGTCGCGCGACGCAAGACCGAAGTCGATGAGTTTGCGGGCACCATCTGCCGCCTGGCAGCCAAGCACGATATCCAGACGCCTCAGAACGAATGGCTCTATCAGCGTATTCGCGAAATCGAGGCAAGCTGGTAGCGCCCGATTTGCCATGTCAACAGACTCAACAGTAAAGCCGCCGCAAGGAGCACTCCCCTTGCGGCGGCTTTCATCTTCATCTATAACCAGTAGTCGGTGTTCCGACGGTTAGAGCTGCGACTCCGGAGCCTCGTCCTCGTCATCGCGACAAAGGACCACGCCCGCGCTTCCCAGCAGCGCGGCCGCGATCAGCGCACCGACCACGATAGGAGCAGCCCCGCATGACCCCTGCATGCCCGCGACGAGCGCGGCGGTAGGGCCAAGACAGCCAAGCATCAATGCGACGGCGGCGACGGCGATATCTCGAGCGTTCACAAGACCACTTCCTCCACGAGAAAGACCTTATTTCTCATGAACCAGTGTGCCCCGCGCCCATATGCGCGGCGTACCGCCACGGTAAGGGCTCTGTTAACTCAAGCGCATACATAGAACGGGCGTCTTTACGTTGCCCAAAAGCTCGGTAAAGACGCCCGTCCGCCAAATATCTGTGATGCCGAAAAGATTACCAACCGGTGTAGTAGTCGGTGGTTCCGGCAGCACAGCCGGAGTCATAGACCTTGCACTCGCCCTTGGAACCGGTAAACGTGGAGCCTTGGGCCTTATCGCCCGCGGCAACGACGTAGTAGCCATCGGAATCGCGCCAAAAGCCCTCGGAATCCTGCGTCCATTCGCCCGTGCGGTGGTGATACAACACGTTGCTGCTGTAATAAGTCTCGCGGCGGCCGTTATAGTTATTGACGCCGCTCGAGCGCGTCAGACCCGAGCCGTTCGCGTAATACGCAGCAGACGTGTAAGACAAGCCGGAGCCGGCGTTGTAATACGAAGCCTGAACGGCCTCGGCGGCCTCGGCCTCGGCTGCGGCGGCCTCGAGCGCTTCGCGCTTGGCATTCTCAAGCGCAGTGCGCAGCTCATCGAGCTCGGTCGACTTCGTGTCGACCTCCCCCATCGTCAACAGACTACCCGCACCGTCGATACAACCCTGCAGCACAGCGCGCTCGTCATCGGTAGCATAGTCGCCATACATATTCATAATGATCTGAGCGCGCATCTCAAGGGAATCGCGCTTGGCCTCCATCGAGGCGTTCCACTCCTGCATGGAACCATAACCATCGCCGCGATAATCAACGGGCTGTACCAGCGTCGCCTCGGACGGCGTAGATCCAACCGTATCGGACAGTGTTGCCGCGTGGGCATCAGTTGCGCCGGCGCCTGCCAAAAGTGCCACGGTCAGAGCGGCAGAAAGGGCAGCGGCTTTCGGTTTTCGTGAATCGATCCTCATGTAGCTGGAAACCTCCGTAGTGCGTTTTTGCTGCGTTTGAGCTGCGTGTGATTCGATCGCGCTGCATAGTACCTCGAGCAAATCGCGACCTGCAGTTTTACTCAAAAGGCGCACGTCAATTGCGTAAAACTCACATCCTCTCAACAGGAGTTTTCCACAACTCAAATGCATAAAGCATGCCAAAAACCCTGTAATAGCGCCCTTCCTATGCAAAAAAGACGCCTGCGCAACCATTGCTTGCGCAGGCGCCTTGAGCAGGCATTTATGCAGTTATACCTATCGAGTCGCAAGGGGTCCTTGCACAAGTCGCCTTACTCGTCCAGCACGGCGAAGGCCTGCTTCAGATCCCAAATGATGTCCTCGGCGTTCTCGGTACCGATGGAAAGACGGATCGTGGAGGGCGTGATGTTCTGCTCGGCGAGCTCCTCGGCAGAGAGCTGGGAGTGCGTGGTGGTAGCCGGGTGCACGACGAGCGACTTGACGTCGGCCACGTTGGCGAGCAGCGAGAACACCTGCAGATGATCGATGAACTTCCAGGCAGCCTCCTGGCCACCCTTAATCTCAAAGGTGAAGATCGAAGCGCCGCCGTTGGGGAAGTACTTCTGATAGAGCTCGTGATCGGGGTGCTCAGGCAGGCTCGGGTGGTTCACCTTGGCAACGTGGCTGTCGCCGGCAAGGAACTCAACGACCTTCTTGGTGTTCTCGACATGACGGTCAACGCGCAGCGACAGGGTCTCGGTGCCCTGGAGCAGGACCCAGGCGTTGAACGGGCTGATGCAGGCACCCTCGTCACGCAGCAGGATGGCGCGGACATAGGTTGCGAAGGCGGCGGGACCGGCAGCCTCGGCAAACGAGACGCCATGGTAGGAGGGGTTGGGCTCAGCGATCTGGGCGTACTTTCCGCTCGCCTTCCAATCGAAGTTACCGCCGTCGACGATCACGCCGCCCAGCGAGGTGCCGTGGCCGCCGATGAACTTGGTTGCGGAGTGGACAACGATGTTGGCGCCATGCTCCAGCGGACGGAACAGATACGGGGTGCCGAAGGTGTTATCGACGACAACCGGCAGACCGTGCTTCTTGGCGATCTCGGAGATAGCGTCGATGTTGGGGATGTCAGAGTTGGGGTTGCCGAGCGTCTCGAGATAGATGACCGTGGTGTTGTCCTTGATGGCACCCTCAACCTCTTCCAGGTTATGAGCATCGACAAACGTGGTCTCGACGCCAAACTGGGAGAGCGTATGCTCCAGCAGGTTGTAGGAGCCACCGTAGATGGTCTTCTG
This sequence comes from uncultured Collinsella sp., assembly GCA_902464035.1. Lineage (GTDB taxonomy): Bacteria > Actinomycetota > Coriobacteriia > Coriobacteriales > Coriobacteriaceae > Collinsella. The sequence goes on from CABQHT010000015.1 coordinate 19,100, forward strand.
AGCCACCACGTGGTCACCAGCCTGGGCAAGAGCCTGCAGGGTATAGGTGATGGCAGCGGCACCGGAGGCGACGGCAAGACCGGCCACGCCGCCCTCGAGTGCGGCGATACGGTCCTCGAAGACGCCCTGGGTGGAGTTGGTCAGACGACCGTAGATGTTACCGGCGTCGGCAAGACCAAAGCGGTCGGCGGCGTGCTGGGAGTTGCGGAACACATAGCTCGTGGTCTGGTAGATAGGCACGGCACGGGAGTCGGATGCGGGATCGGCGCTCTCCTGGCCAACGTGCAGCTGCAGGGTATCGAAACCAAAGGTGTGCTCGGGGTTGTTGATGAACTGGCTCATGATGATCTCCTTGATCGAACGAAAGTAAATAAAAAGAGAGAAGTAAGTCGCTGTCTCCTGATCACGCCGACGGGCGCAAACAGGAGCCCGGCATTCGTCTTGGTAAGCAATTCATATGCGGGCCTCCTTTCGCGTCCCGGTTCCGTAGTTGGCTTAATTACCTACCGCCTTTGTGTGTTTTGAATAGTACGAGCATTGTCTCCCTCGGTCAATCACTTAAAAGCGCTAACTTGTTATCTGTTTTATAGATAGCTATCGAAAGGATGGCATCGATGACCCTTCAGCAGCTTCGTTTTCTGATCGCCGTGGCAGAGTCCGGCTCAATCAACGCCGCAGCTCAGCGCCTCTATACCGCTCAGTCCAACATCTCAAACGCCGTCAAAAGCCTGGAACAGGAACTCCATCTGGAGATCTTTACGCGCTCCAGCCGCGGCGTCACGCTCACCAACGACGGCACCGAGCTTTTGGGCTATGCGCGCCAGGTCGTAGAGCAGGCCGACATGCTCGAGGCCCGCTACGAGGACGGCGGCACCCCGCAAGCCCGCCTTGCCATCTCCGCCCAACACTACGCCTTTTCGGTCGAGGCCTTCGTCAACGTGGTCGAGCGCTGCCGCGACAGCAAGTTCGAGTTCATCATGCGCGAGACCACCACAGCGCAGATCATCGACGACGTGCGCGCGTTTCGCAGCGACATCGGCATCCTGTATCTGGATGACTTTAACGCCCGCGTTCTGCAGAAGGCCTTCGCCGATGCCCGAGCAAGCTTCCATCCCCTCTTCGACGCAACGGTCCACGTCTTCGTTAGCGAGCGCCACCCGCTCGCACGCCGCCCGCAGCTGTCCCTTGCCGACCTCACGCCCTATACGCGCTACAGCTTTGAGCAGGGAACCTCAAACTCCTTCTATTACGCCGAGGAACCCTTTAGCTATATCCCTTGCGACCGCAACATACGAATCTCGGACCGCGGAACACTTACTAACTTACTTATCACGTCGAACGGTTACACCCTGTCGACCGGTGTCCTCTCCAATGAAATGCAATGGGGCATGGCATCGATCCCGCTAGCAGACGCCCCAACGATGCACGTTGGCTACATCATGCACGACGAGCGCAAGCCCTCTCTCCTCTTGCAGCAATACCTCGACGAGCTCAACCGCATCATCCATGCCAACTAACAGTCGGAAGACGGGGTAGAAATCGTAGATTGCTGGCCCCCGGCGGGCATGGCGCTACAATGGTCACTCACATGAAATGCACTCAACGAAAGGAAGCCCGTGAAGGTCATCATCTACACCGACGGCTCGGCCCGATCAAATCCGGGACGCGGCGGCTACGGCGCCGTGCTCAAATACACCAACCCCGCCGGCAAGACCTTCACCTCCGAGCTTTCGCGCGGCTACGCCAAGACCACCAACAACCGCATGGAACTCATGGCGGTCATCGTGGCGCTCGAGGCGCTCAACCGCCCTTGCGAGGTCGAAGTCCATTCCGATTCGCAGTATGTCGTCAACGCCTTTAACAAGCACTGGATCGACGGCTGGAAAAAGCGCGGATGGAAAACCGCCAACAAGCAACCCGTCAAGAACCGCGACCTGTGGGAGCGCCTACTCACCGCCAAAAGCAAGCACAAGGTTGAGTTCATCTGGGTTAAGGGTCACGCCGGTCACGAGCTCAACGAGCGCTGCGATGAGCTCGCCACCACGGCGGCCGACGGCAGCAACCTCGATATCGACGCCGGCTTTAACGAGAGCGACCTGTAATAGCGTTTTCGCGCAGCTTTATATCCCCACGCGCTACACTCATCCTGTAGACCAAACAACGCAAGGGGGACGTATGCTGCGCATCGCGACCATCGGCACATCCATGATCACCGACGACTTTATCCAAGTCGTCAACGCCAACGACCAAGCCGCGTTTGTGGGCACGCTTTCACGCGATGCCAATCGCGGTGCCGCCTTTACCGCCGAGCGCGGTGGCGAGCGAAACTTTACTTCACTCGATGAGCTCGCGGCAGCTGCCGACGTCGACGCCGTCTATATCGGCAGCCCTAACGCACTTCACTACGAGCAGGCCCTTGCCTGCATCGCCGGTGGCAAGCACGTCATCGTCGAGAAGCCCTTCTGCGCCACCGAAGCGCAGGCGCTGGAAGTCTTCCGCGCTGCCGAGGCAGCAGGTGTCGTGGCCCTCGAGGCCATGCGTCCCCTCCACGACCCCGCCTTCCACGCCATCGAGGACGCCCTGGGCGAGATCGCCCCCATCCGCCGCGCCTCATTGCGCTTTGGCAAATATTCCTCGCGCTACAACGAGATCCTCGCGGGTCACGCCACCAATATCTTTGACTGCAACATGGCCTCGGGTTCCCTCATGGACATCGGCGTCTACACCGTCGAGCCCATGGTCGAAATCTTCGGCTTGCCCTCTGGTCTCACCAGCATGACCACGCTACTCGATCCCGCCACGCAACAGCTCACGCACGGCCCCATCGATGGCTGCGGCTCCATCCTCGCCAGCTACGGCGGCGGCCGCATCTCCGTCGAGTTGGCACATTCCAAGATCACGAATGACCTGCTGCCCTCGCAGATCGAAGGCGAGCGTGGCACCATCCAGATCGACCATCTCTCTACGCCTCGTAACGTCCGCATCGACTATCGCGGCGATGTCGTTCGCGGCTCGGCCACCGAGGCACCGCGCGAGCAGGGCGACAACGGCCGTGTGCTCGACCTGCCCGCATCGAACAACACCATGGAATACGAGCTCGCGGACTTTATCACCGCCATCGACGGTATTGATAACGTTAAGGAAGAGATTTGGGAGACCCAGGCGGGGCGCCACGAGCTTGGCCACTACCGCGATGTCACGCTCGTCTCGCTGCGCATCATGGATGCCGTGCGCCAGCAGGCGGGCATCGCCTTTCCCGCCGATTCGCAGAACTAGGTCGTGCCATGGGGTTTTTCGATCAGCTCTTTTCCGGCGCCAAGCGCGAGCCTCAAAAGCCTTCTTCTCTGGAGATGGAGCTACGCCAACGCCTTACCGTCCTAGCTAGTGATAACGCAACCAGCAGCGTGCCTCAACGGTATTTCTTGCGCTGGGAGGGACAGGTCCAAGGCGTGGGTTTCCGCTTTAACAACACCAATCTGGCACAGGCGCGCTCCCTCACCGGTTGGGTACGCAACATGGAAGACGGCTCGGTCGAAATGGAGGTGCAGGGCACGCCTGCAAACATCCTGTCGCATCTCGAGGCGCTTCACGCCTCGTACGAGCGCATGGGAATCCGCTTTTGCCTCAAGAAGGCACAGCTCCGCACTCCCCTTGCTGACGAAGACGGTTTTAGCCCTCGTTATTAGTATTGTGTTCTAAATACGGTATCATTTGCTTGTATACCATTACCAGAAAAGAGGCGAGGCGCATGGCAGTACAAAGACGAAATACCAAACAGCGAAAGCTGGTCTTGGACGCCGTGCGCCAAAGCTATAGCCACCCCACCGCCGACGAGATCTACAACGCTGTACGCGAGCAGGACGACAAGATCAGTCGCGGCACGGTCTACCGCAACCTCAACCTTTTAGCAGACGCGGGAGAAATCCTCTCCATCAAGACGCCGGGCGGCAGCCGCTTCGACCGCACGACCGAACCGCACGCTCACGTTATCTGCACCTCATGCAGCCGCGTCATCGATGTGCCCTTGCCGTTCGATGCCCAACTCGACGCCCGTGCAAGCGAGGAAACCGGCTGGCATATCACCTCGCACTACACCATCTTCGAAGGCCTCTGCCCCAACTGCCGGTAGGTATGTCCCAAAAGCCTACTCGGAAAGCAGGCGACGCAGTTCCTCTTCCACCGTTCGCACGTAGCGGACGCGGTCGTTGATGCCGCGCATGGTGGGGTTGCAGTTTTCCATTAGATAGGGATGGCCAACGACGTTGAGCATGTCGCGATCGTTCTCATTGTCGCCAAACGCCATCATCTCATCGGGCGAAATACCCAGGGCGCGACCGTAGTCGGCAAGCGCGGAACCCTTGCCCGAGTCAAAACCGATAAAGTCTGTCCATTCGGTTCCCGATGTCATGACATCGACCCGATCGCTAAAGTGGCGCTCGAAATACTCCAGCGCCGCCGGCTGCTCGGCCTCGGGCGTCTGAAATGCAATCTTAATGACATCCTCGTCAATGTCTTCGGGGCGGTCAACCACCGCCACATCACAGTGGACCTCATAGCGCAGGTGGTCGACAAACGCATCGTTGCCGCTCATGGTGTAGAGGTGCCCCTCGCACGACAGGGTCACATCGGCATGGGGGTACGCAACCACGGCATTCGCGATATCCATCGCCAGGTCACGCCCCATAGACCGCTTGACCACGGCGCGCCCCTTATCCATAACCAGGGCACCATTCTCACAGACGTACGCCAACTCGTCTGCCACCGGGGCAAACAGGTAACGAAGGCTCGCGTACTGGCGCCCACTCGCCGGCATAAACACAATGCCGCGGCGATGCAGCTCCTCAATCAGCTCAAACGCCTCGGGACGGGGTTCACGCTCCCCCGGATGCAACAACGTGCCATCCAAGTCACATGCGATCAGCTTAATTCCCTCAAGACCCATCTGCTTCCCCCAAAGCAACGAAAAAACAACAACAAGACGGGCTTTGAAATGCTAGCAAATCAAAGCCCGTCTCATCCATGCAGCACGCTTAAGCGCGCGCCTTTTTGACGATTTTAAAGTCCGAAGCCATGCTTACCACGACGTCGGCGGCGCCGGAAGAAAACCGCCTGCCCGCATCGAGCTCGCGCGTGACCGTCGAAAGCCGCACACCCTCGATGCCACCGAGCATGCGACCCAGCACCGGCTGCACCGGTGTGAGCATGCGCACGGTATGATCATCCGAATCGCCGCGAAACAGCGGCGCGTGCATGTTGCCGATTTCCCAGCAGGCATACGCCAGGGCAATAGAGTCCATACGATCGACTTCGATCAGATAGACCTCCGCGCTGCGCAGGCGTACAACAACCGCCACGGGCACGATGCCCGACCGGTCCGTCGCGAGCACATCGCCATCGGCCAAGCGCTCGCCTGCTACAGAAGCATCCCGTCGAATCTCAACCGCACGCCCCAGCTCCGTCACCCCCACAAACGAGGGAGCGTCCGCCTGGTCCCAATCGAGCAACAACTCATCGGTCTCAAACACGCCGCCCAGCTCCCGGCGAAGCAAGAGCTCGTAGGACGGATCGTTGAGATTTCCCAAGACCACGGTTGAAACCAGACGATCGGGCATGTTCTAGCCCTCGACCTCGACGAGCTCGATATCAAAGTTGAGATCCTTGCCGGCGAGCTCGTGGTTGGCGTCGAGCGTCACGGCCTCGGGCGTCACGTCGATGACCACGGCGGGGACGGGCATGCCGCTCGGCGTGGACAGGAAGAGCTTCATGCCCTTCTCGATCTGCTCGATATTGGGAACCTGCTCGGCCGGGAAGGTCAGGACCATCTCGGGGTTGTGCTCGCCGTAGGCGTCGGCAGCCGGGATGTGCACGGTCTTCTTCTCGCCGACCTGCATATCGACCACGGCGGCGTCAAAGCCCTTGATCATCTGGCCGGCGCCACAGGTGAACTCCAGCGGCTCGCCGCGATCGTAGGAGCTATCGAACTGCGTGCCGTCATCGAGCGTGCCGCGATAATGGGTCTTGACCTTCTTGCCCTGGTTGGACATGGAAACCTCCGTGATAGGGGCGGCGTACAATACGAGCCGCCGTGAACATATGGCGCTAACTATACCCTAGTCATACAATTTGAAGACAGTTTGCAAAGAAACGCTGCAACCGGAGGAACTATGGCATATCCCGTATTTGACCTACACTGCGACACCGCCGACCGCATTGGCTGGGCCACGCTCGATCTCGACTTGCGCTTCACCGCCGGCACCGACGGCTATTTCCCCGGCGACGAGACGCATCCGCAGGATTTTGACCTTATCGAGGGCAACGCCTGCGCCATCTCGCTCGCAAAGATCGGCAAGACCCCGTGGGCGCAGTGCTTTGCCACGTTTGTCCCCGACGAGATTCCCGCCGCCCACGCTGCGCGCTTCCAGGCGCAGATCATGGCGCATATGAGCGGTCAGGCCATGCTCAACCACGACCGCATGGTCAACGTGCGGAGCGCGGCAGACATTCGTCCTGCGCTCAAGGACGGCAAGGTCGCCTGCATCCACACCATCGAAAACGCCACCTTCTTTGCCGAGGACCCCGCGCTCATCGAGGTACTTAAAAGCTTGGGCGTGCTCATGTCGTCGCTCAGCTGGAACGCGCAGGGTCCGCTGGCGAGCGGACACGACACGCACGCCGGGCTCACCGCCGCCGGCATCGAGGCGCTCACGCAGATGGAGCATGCCGGCATGGTGCTCGATGTTTCCCATCTGAACGACGAGTGCTTTGACGAGGTTGCCGCCCGCGCCACGCGCCCCTTTGTCGCCAGCCATTCCAACTCCCGCGCGGTCTGCGGCGTCAAGCGCAACCTCACCGATGACCAGTTCCGCACCATTCGCGACATGGGCGGCATCGTCGGCCTCAACTACTGCAGCGAGTTCCTCTCCAACGACGCAACCGATGAGACCTCCGCAGATGTCACCTTCGATCAGCTGGCGGCACATATCGAGCACTGGCTCGAGCTGGGCGGCGAGGACGCCATCGCCCTTGGCGGTGACTGGGACGGAGCCGCGGTGCCCGACTTCCTCTCCGACGCCAGCAAGATGCCCGAGTTCCAAAACATGCTCTCCAAGCACTTTGGCAAGACCGTGATGCAAAAGCTCTGCAGCGACAACGCGCTTGCCTTCTTTGAGCGTTATTAATTTCACATCCCTTGAGCGGGCCGGCATGCCGAACGGTCGACATGCCGGCCCGTCCCCAATCCAAAGGACCGCTTTTGACGCAGCAGTTTACGATTTCCGCATCCCGACCGGATGGGACGCCCATCCCCGTCGTCGTTACCAAAAAGTGCGTCAAGAACTTCAACCTACGCGTCACTTCGAGCGGTGAGGTCCACGCCAGCGCACCGCTTGGCGCCAGCCGCGAGCGTATCGAATCCTTTGTGACACGCAACAGCGCATGGATCATCAGTCGACTCGCGCAGCGCGAACAACGCCAAGCCGCCGCGCATGAACCGCTGAGCCCTGCGTCCATCATTCCCCTTTGGGGTGAGCCCGTCACCGTTCAGGACGCCCTCGACCACAACTTCGCATCGCCCGCACCGCGACCCAAACAGGCCACCTTCGCAAGTTTTATGGGTACCGATGAATCGGACGAAGGCCCACAGGCCAAGCGGCACGCAATCCTCGACGGCCTAACGTCCGATGAGCTCCAAGCCCACATCGACCAGCTCTATGCGTCCGAGGTCACATCGGCGCTGCGCGACATCGTGCACGCGTACGAAGTCGCAATGGGCGTCACCGTGGCCCGCATCTCCGTGCGCAGCATGAAAACGCGCTGGGGATCATGCACGCCCAAATCCGGCGCCATTCGCATCGCGCGCGAGCTCGCCGCCTACCCCGTCGAATGCCTCGACATGGTTGTCGCCCACGAGTTCGTCCACTTGCTCGAGCCGAGCCACAATCAGCGTTTTCACGCCCTGCTCGACACGTACTGTCCCAACAATAGAGCTCTGTCGCAGCGGCTCAAGCAGCCACCCATAGAGACGTATTAGAACCGGTTACCGCACGCGCTCGATCTCGACACCGCAGCTTGCCAGGGGCAGGCCAACAGGAGCCCACGGCTTATCGAGCTTTATGCGCACACCAAGCAGCAGGGGGTAACGACGCAGCAGCATCTGGGCCACACCCTCGGCTGCCGCCTCGATGAGTTTAAACGTATGCTCGCGCAGATAGCCATCAACATCGTGGCACACCGAGCCGTAGTCAATCGAGGCATCCAGGTTATCGTGCTCCCCCGCCGCGCGCAGGTCGGCATAGAGCACCAGAGAAACGATGAACTTCTGACCCAGCGCGTTCTCCTCGGGATACACGCCATGGTTGGCAAAAACCTCAAGGCCGTCAATGACAATACGATCGGCATGGCGCAAATCGTCATAGCTCACATGGGGCACCGCCGTTGCGGTGGATATTTCGCCCCTTCCACGGCGGGCGAGCTCGGCGCCTTCAGTCTTGGTTGCATTCTCGGGCAGTTTCTTGTTACTCATCGCGATCGTCTCCTTCGTTTAGAACCCCGACCGCGCAAACTAACTACACGCGAATCGACAGGTTCTTTTTATCATCGCTCCAGTTGCAAGCATTGCGCGCGGGGCATGCAAAGCAGGCGCGCGACGCTTTGTCGGCCGCATAGAGCAGACGCTCAAGCGGTTGGCTGTTCACGCGCAGCTTTCGATGGCCCAGAATGGCCGTCTTAATGGCTGCGGCATCGGCCGGCTCAAACGCCACGTCATCGGGCATGCCGCCGAGAATCGCATCAGCGACGCGTTCGCTTGCAACATCATGGGATATACCCGATTCATACTGTTCATCTTTGCCGATATCGTGAAGAAGTGCCGTGGCGTAGATGACCTCGCGGTCAAATTCGAGCTGCTCCTCGAGATTCTTGATCCACATAATGCGAGCGACATCGAGCAGATGGTCAATACCGTGGCGGCAGAAGATGCGCCCCGATTCCAACTGTACGATGTTGCCCAGGTGCCGCCGGAACAGCCCGTTGGCACAAATGTAATCAATGCGAGGCATGGCACCAAAGGGGGCCAGGCCCGAAGCCATAAAGCCGCGACGCGACGTCCCCTCATCGGTCTTCGATGTAAAGTCGTTGACGACTCTCATGGTTAGCGGCCCAGCATCCTAAAGAAACGCTCCTCGAGCGCGGGATCGGTCTCAAAGACGCCGCGGCGAGCAAGCGTCACGGTCTTGGTGCCGGGCTTTTGCACGCCACGCATCGTCATGCACATATGCTCGGCCTCCATCAACACAATCGCTCCCTGGGGAGCGAGATAATCCATGAGGGCATCGGCAACCTGTGTGCACAGTTGCTCCTGCAGCTGAAGACGGCGGGCATAAACCTCAACCGTGCGGGCGAGCTTGGAAAGCCCAGCCACCCGACCGTTAGGGATATAACCAATGGCGGCCTTGCCATAAAACGGCAGCAGATGATGTTCGCACAGCGAGTAGAACGTAATGTCGCGCTCGATAACCAAATCGTTCGAAGCGACGGCAAAGGTTTTGGACAGGTGCTCCTCGGCACTCTGGTCCATGCCGCCGGCGATCTCACCATACATACGGGCAACGCGCGCCGGGGTCTCCAGCAGGCCCTCACGAGTTGGGTCCTCGCCTATGCCCTCAAGCAACAGCTTAATGGCGGCCTCGACTTTTTCCTGATCGACCATCTGGGCCTCACTTTTCCGATTTCACGTTCGCGCTATGGTACCACGCCCTCCGGCATCGACCACAAGCTACATAGTATGGGTCGAATAGACCGGATCATCACGCCAAAGTTCAACCGCATCACAAAGCGCAACGCCCTCGCGCTCAGCACGGGCGCGCGTGGCGTTCATATCGATCACGCGCTGGTTACTCGAGCCCCTAAAGCGCAGCGTGATATCGTACAGATCTTGAACAAACGGGCCGTCCACCAACATATCAAGACAGGTAAGGATACGGTCCGTGACCTCAGTATGGTGGCGACCGCCCGGCATAAGCTCCTCGAGCACATCGCCGGTGAAGCACCAAATAGTCTTCCCCGACTCCACGGGATAAGCCTCACGCACGCGCTCAACAAAGTCAACGAGACCGGCCTGATTCTCGGGCTCCATAGGCTCGCCGCCCAGAATCGTCAGGCCGTCAATAAAGGGATGATCGAGGCTCTCGATAATCTTGTCCTCGACGGCACGATCAAAGGGCTCGCCCGCAGCAAAATCCCACGCGACAGAGTTAAAGCAGTTCTTGCACCCACGACGGCACCCGCTCACAAACAGAGAAGTACGAACGCCTTCCCCATCAGCAATGTCGAAATACTTAATGTTCGCGTAGTTCATAGGTAACTCTCCCGGGAGGCCGGGGCATATCATCCCGTCCTCAAACATTCTCGGCCTTCGGCCTGCGAAACTGCGGGCGGGACGATATGTCCCGGCCTCATGCAAAGGGTAACTCAATGAACGAAGCGAACATCGAGCATAGGGTTCGAGGTCCAATAAAAACTGGGTTGCGGCTCAACCGCTATCGCAAGTAAATCGCAGCTGCAGCTCGAATTATTTCCGCTAAGAACTTCGAGGAGTGAGCAGACCGCATACTGCATCTCAGCTACATCAACTTGGCCGCCCCGTAGCGAGGCCCCGGACCTTTGCTCGATATGAGTTCCGCACGAACAGGAGGCGCCAGTGGCGCCTCCGTCGTGAGCCAGGACTGTCCGAAATAGCGAGTAAAGGTCCGGGGCCTCGCTACGGGGCGGCCTGGGATGACTATTAGAGATGCAGCACGCGGTCGCGGATCTCCTCGGTTCGGCCCTGGTTCCAGAACTGGGTACCGATGTAGCCGCACGTGCGACGGGCGACATTCATCTTCTCCTGGTCGCGGTTGCCGCAGCTGGGGCACTCCCACACCAGCTTGCCGTCATCCTCGACAATCTTGATCTCGCCATCGTAGCCGCACACCTGGCAGTAGTCGCTCTTGGTGTTGAGCTCGGCGTACATGATGTTGTCGTAGATGTACTGCATCACGCGGATGACAGCCTTGAGGTTGTCCTGCATGTTGGGAACCTCGACGTAGGAAATGGCGCCGCCCGGCGAAAGCTGCTGGAACATGCCCTCGAACTTGAGCTTGTCGAATGCGTCGATCTCCTCGGACACGTGGACGTGGTAGCTGTTGGTGATGTAGCCCTTGTCCGTCACGCCCGGGATGATGCCAAAACGACGCTGCAGGCACTTGGCGAACTTGTAGGTCGTCGACTCAAGCGGGGTACCGTACAGCGAGAAGTCAATATCGCTTTCGGCCTTCCACTCGGCGCACTTGTCGTTCATGCGCTGCATGACGGCCATGGCAAAGGGCGTGCCCTCCTTCTCGGTGTGGCTGTGGCCCGTCATGTACTTGACGCACTCATACAGGCCGGCATACCCCAGGCTGATGGTGGAATAGCCGCCCACGAGCAGCTTGTCGATCGTCTCGCCCTTCTTCAGGCGGGCGAGGGCACCGTACTGCCAAAGAATCGGTGCGGCATCCGAAAGCGTACCCATCAGACGCTCATGACGGCACAGCAGGGCGCGGTGGCACAGCTCGAGGCGCTCGTCGAAGATTTTCCAGAACTTGTCCATGTCCTGATGCGAGCTCAGCGCGACATCGGGCAGGTTGATGGTCACAACGCCCTGGTTAAAGCGACCGTAGTACTTGGGCTTGTTTGGGTCATAGTTCAGCGCGTTGGCCACGTTGTTAAATCCGTTACCGGAGCGGTCGGGCGTCAGGAAGCTGCGACAACCCATGCAGGTATAGCAGTCGCCGTTGCCCGCGGTCTCGCCCTTCGACAGCTTGAGCTCGCGCATCTTCTTCTCAGAGATGTAGTCGGGCACCATGCGCTTGGCGGTGCACTTCGCAGCCAGCTGAGTCAGGTAGAAGTACGGGGAATCCTCGTAAACGTTATCGTCCTCGAGCACATAAATAAGCTTGGGGAACGCCGGAGTGATCCACACGCCGGCCTCGTTCTTAACGCCCTCATAGCGCTGACGGAGCGTCTCCTCCACGATCATGGCAAGGTCGTGCTTCTCCTGCGCTGAGCGAGCCTCGTTGAGATACATGAAGACCGTCACGAACGGCGCCTGGCCGTTGGTGGTCATAAGGGTCACGACCTGATACTGGATCGTCTGGACGCCGCGACGGATCTCGTCACGCAGGCGGTCCTCAACAACCTCGCGGACCTTTTCGGGAGATGCCGAAACACCGAGCTCCTCGAGCTCGCGGGCAACCTCGCCGCGAATCTTTTGACGGCTCACCTCAACAAAGGGGGCGAGATGGGTCAGCGAAATAGACTGGCCGCCGTACTGGGAGGAAGCAACCTGGGCGATAATCTGCGTCGCGATGTTGCAGGCGGTCGAGAAGCTGTGCGGCTTCTCGATCAGCGTGCCCGAGATAACGGTGCCGTTCTGGAGCATGTCCTCCAGGTTCACCAGATCGCAGTTGTGCATGTGCTGGGCAAAGTAATCCGAATCGTGGAAATGGATCAGGCCCTCATTATGGGCATCCACGATCTCCTGGGGCAGCAGCACGCGCTGAGTCAGGTCCTTGGAAATCTCGCCGGCCATATAGTCGCGCTGGACGGAATTGACGGTCGGGTTCTTGTTAGAGTTCTCCTGCTTGACCTCTTCGTTATTGCACTCGATCAGCGACAGAATCTTGTCATCGGTCGTGTTCTTCTGGCGCTTCAGGCTCTGAACATAGCGATAGATGATGTAGTGGCGGGCAACCTCGTAGCAGTCGAGACGCATAATCTCGTCCTCGACCAAATCCTGGATCTCCTCGACCGAAACGGTGTGGCCCGCGTTCTCGCATGCCTCGGCGACGTTTTGTGCCGCGTAAACCACCTGGCGGTCGGTTAGACGAGAGCTCTCCTCGACCTCCAAGTTGGCGGCGCGAATCGCATTGACGATCTTATCGATGTCAAAGACAACCTCGGTGCCGCTGCGCTTGATGATCTTCATCCTCTTGCCTCTTTCGCATCGTAGCCTCATTGCGCTTCAGAGCCAAACGATGCCCGGCAGGGCTTGCCCCTGTCTTGCGGCGCCGTCGCGCAATCTGTGTTCTCGATAAACCATAAGCCTCCATGCGGACATTCCCAGGAGCCGATCAAGCGGCTCAAGGATACGTTCAAAAGAGGCAGTTAAGGTCTTCGTTCTCTGTCCGCCATCTATCATACGACAAAGAGGCATCTATATCCTGTATTCTTTTTTTAGGTCAAACACAACATATAGTGTTTCAGCAGGTCAAAGCAATTGGTCATTTTGCAGACGCATTAATTATGAGGGGTTCTTGGCAAGTCGGTAAAACGTTACCAACACGGCTACCTGCATGGCAGTTATAAAACCCCCTTAGTCAAGCCGCTGACAAATCCTACCAAAACCAAGCCGCTCACGCCAAAAGAATCCAAAAGATTATGCTTGACCAACATGTTGCGGTCGTGCCTTGCCGAGCTCCATGCAACCGCGGCACGAATCCTTGAAAGATATGTGCATGCAAACGGAGAAGATGGGAGTTTTCTCGGATGACTACTGAGAAGCATTCCGGAAGATCAAAAACTCGATATTTGGTGACGTATTTGGCGACCCATTTGGCGACGTAAAACAAAACAGCCCAGAGGCGATGCCTCTGGGCTGCGAACATTTGGTGGGCGTTAGAAGATTTGAACTTCTGACCTCTTCCGTGTCAGGGAAGCGCTCTCCCCCTGAGCTAAACGCCCAAATGGAGCGGACAACGGGGCTCGAACCCGCGACCCCAACCTTGGCAAGGTTGTGCTCTACCAACTGAGCCATGTCCGCTTACGAGGATTAATCTTACGTGATACCCGCATCCTATGCAAGAACTTTTTTTGAAAAGTTTTGCGACGCCCTCGCGAACCTCGCGAAGACATCAGCCACCACGGAAGGTGTAGGCAAACGCAAGCTCGCCGCAAGAGGCCCCCTACAACTCAGCGAGCATGATCCAGGCAGAGCTGTCCTGCGCGAGCCTGCCATCTGCAAGCGGTGATGAGGTGAGCAGGACCCTACCCGCCGGCAGCTCCACGGGTGCTGCACCGAAGTTCGTCACACACGCCCAGCCGTTGTCGCGGCGATAGGCGATGACGCCGCCCTCAGCGCCCTCGGCACCATCCGCAAGGCCGGTGCGCCCGTCAAGATCGAGCCACTTAAGATCGTTGGCGCGCCCGCGCAGCTTGCGCCGCAGCCAGAGGGCGTCACGATAGAGCGCAAGCATCGATGTCGGGTCCGCTTCTTCCCTATCGGCAGCGTAATCGGAAAACCATGCAGGCTGCGGCAGATGGGGCGCCGCATCGGCGTCCGCCGGTGAAAACCCAAACGATCCGCCCTGCGCGGGATCGTCCGCCGCCACCCACGGCAGGGGCACACGGCAGCCGTCGCGCCCCTTCTCGCGCTTCGGTCCGTGCGTATTGGTCGCAGTAGGATCTTCGAGTGCGGCCCACGGGATATCGGCCACCTCAAAAAGGCCGAGCTCCTCACCCTGATACACGTATGCCGAGCCCGGAAGCGCCAGCTCAAGCAAAAGGGCCGCCCGCGCGCGGCGCTCACCGAGTTCACGGTCCTCGTCATAAGACGACCCGTCGCGTAAGAGCCAGTCGAGCGCAATCTGGTGGTAGCGCGTCGCCTTGATTTGCGGCAGGGCATAGCGCGTCGCCACGCGCGGCACGTCGTGGTTGGAGAGTACCCAGGTCGAGGCAGAATTGGATTCGATAGCCGCCTTCAAGCCCTCCTCGATTGCAGCGTGCATGTCATCATAGGTCCAAGTGGCCTTGGCAAACTCAAAGTTGAATGTCTGGCCAAGCTCGCTGGGACGCGCGTAGAGATACTGGCGCTCGGGCAGCACCCATGCCTCGGCAACGGCGCTGCGCGGCGGATTATAGCGGTCGAACACGCGGCGCCACTCGCGATAGATCTCATGGACCTCGTTGCGGTCCCACAGCGGATGGGTGCCGTCGTCAACCATGTCATCGCCCTCGGCGAGATGCCACCGGTCGAGGTCATCGCGGTCGAGATCCTTGGCGAGACCGTGCGCCACATCAATGCGAAAGCCATCGACGCCTCGATCGCTCCAAAACGCCAGGACGTCGCAAAAGAACGCGTGAACCTCGGGGCATGACCAGTCAAAGTCCGGTTGCTCGGGCGTAAACATGTGCAGATACCACTGACCGTCCGCAACACGCGTCCAGGCGGGGCCGCCAAAGTTGGCATTCCAATTGGTGGGAGGCAGCTCGCCATGCTCGCCGCGGCCATCGCGGAAGATATAACGGGCGCGCTCGGGCGATCCGGGGCCGGCGGCAAGAGCGGCTTTGAACCAAGGGTGCTGGTTGGATGAATGGTTGGGCACGATGTCGACGATGACCTTGATGCCGTGCGTATGAGCCGCAGCGATCATGTCATCGAAGTCATCAAGCGAGCCGAGACGTGGGTCGACATCGCAGTAGTCCGCCACATCATAGCCGCCATCGACAAGAGGCGATGGGTAAAACGGGCTCAGCCAGATGGCCTCGATACCCAGCCGCTCAAGATAGTCCATCTGCTGGGTAATGCCCGCGATATCGCCCAGACCCGAACCAGTCGAATCCTTAAACGAGCGCGGGTAGATCTGATAGATCGCGGCGTCGGACATCCATGAGCGCGAAGAAGACTTTTCTGTAGCCATGGGGCGTATCTCCCTTGCAACGAGGTTATGCGAGATGCCCACGATGATACGCCCAAAGCGGACATTCGCGGCAAACAACGCCACAGCCACGCCCCAAACGCTCGCTCCCTCTCGGGTTCGAGTCTCCTGGGACGAATCGATCGATCAGTGAAAAGAACGGAAGGCCCACTCCTCCGGCCACGACAGCGAGCGGGCTCCGGGTGCCCCAGGTTGCCGCGAAAGAGGAGGGAAGCGTACTTTATGTACGCGACCGACGATTGAGGGGCAAGATGGGGTGCCCGGGGCCCGCGCAGCGTCAACAAAAAACGCGGTTCGTTAGAACCGCGTAAGATAGTTGGAGCGGACAACGGGGCGTCTGCGTATTCGCTTCACGGATCCGCACCGGCTTCGGCCGCCTGCCGGCGTCCTCGCCAGCTCGCTACAAACGCTCCGCGTTTGCTTAACGCTCGCTCCCTCTCGGGTTCGAGCCCAAGCGATGAGTACGAAAAAGCCCGGCTACCGTAGTAGTCGGGCTGCTGCGTTTGGAGCGGACAACGGGGCTCGAACCCGCGACCCCAACCTTGGCAAGGTTGTGCTCTACCAACTGAGCCATGTCCGCATATGTAAAACAAAACGGGCGCCGGAGCGCCCGGATGTTGCCTGGAGGCGAAGCCCGGATTCGAACCGGGGGTAAAGGCTTTGCAGGCCTCTGCCTTACCACTTGGCCACTTCGCCGAAAAAGGACCGCCTAAACGGTCCGGAAATGCAATGGAGCGGACAACGGGGCTCGAACCCGCGACCCCAACCTTGGCAAGGTTGTGCTCTACCAACTGAGCCATGTCCGCTTGCGGGTTATTAATTTACGCGAGTTGTCCAAAAGACGCAAGTACTTTTTTCAAAAAACTTGTCTGCCGCATGTTCTTAGTAGCTAAACGCGCTAAAGCGATTGGCTAGGCACACGATTCCAGCGCTCCGCTAAACAGCTTCACCATCTGCACGCGCGTGCCGGCGCCGTCCGTACGACGAGCAACCTCCACGTTATCGACGAGTATACGCATAAGCTTGATACCACGGCCGCGTTCCTCTGATGCGACCGGTTCGCTCGTTTCATCGATAGAATAGCCGGCACCTCGATCAAGCACCTCAACCACAACGCGATCGCTATAGGCCTGAACCGTCAGGACGCAGCCGATACCGCCCGCATGGTCATAGGCATTACCCAGCGCCTCCCCCGACGCCAATGCGACATCGTAGCGCTCGTCACGGCGCAACGGAAGCGATTCAAGGAGTTCGGCGATGCGATGTCGGTAGTATGGAAGATTCTCGATACCCTGACGGACCTCGACGCTCTTACTCCAGCGAGGCAGCTCCCCCACCGGAATGGCGGGAATAGACTCCCGTGCCGGCCCCGCGACATGAAGGATATCGACAAGACGAGCAATCTCCAAAAAGCGAACAACTTCACCCGATGCATTGACGAGCGAAAGCAGGCCTTCTCGCCTCATGAGCTCACGAGCGCGCGTAAGCAGGAATGCCAAGCCCGTCGAATCGATAAAGCTAACAGCCTGACAGTTGATGACGACACGACGCACGCCGCGGCCAATCAAAGCATCCAACCGCCGACGCAGCGCAGGCACCGTGGCGATGTCGATATCGCCTGGTGGCGTCAAAACCGCTATGTCATTCCACTCATTCATACGACCATGGTTCCCCAAAAAAGCCCACTCGATGCATTCGTTTCCCCAACCGTACGGATTCAGCCCGCCCAGCGTCGTCTATGAACGACCCCGTAAAAACTCAAGGGACACCAATGCAATGTCATCGTCCAGGGCCGATTCGGTAAATCGGTCAAGCTCGCCCAAGACCTTGCCGCAAATGCCCGACACGCCCTCACCCGAGACAGAGAGCAGAAGGTCGCGAAGGCGCTGCTCGCCAAAGAAAGCACCCGAGCGGTCACGCGCTTCGATTGTTCCGTCGGTGTACATAAATAGCATGTCACCAGGAGCGAACGTAAACACGCCTGTCTCGTACACCATGCTCTCAAAGGCACCGATTACCCCCGATTGGCATCCAAGCAGCTCGACCTCTCCCCCACGAGCCTCGCCGCCACCCAGCGGCATCGACTCTGGCCTGATGACCATGGTCGGAGGATGGCCCGCCGAACAATACGTTGCGCGTCCGGCTTTAAGGTCAATCTTGGCGATAAAGGCCGTCACGAACGTCTCGACCCTCGAAAAGCCCATAAGCATGCTGTTAAGGGAGCGTGCCATGCGGGCCGGTCCAGCGCCCTCCCAGGCATATGCCGTCAGGGCCGTCTTGACGAGTGCGGACATCGATGCAGCCTCAATGCCTTTGCCAGACACATCGCCCAGAATCATGACGGCGCAATCGTCGGGAAGACGGATGAGCGTATAGAAATCGCCGCCGACCAACGCCGAGTTCGTGGCCGACAGGTACACCGAATCGGTTGCGATACCCGGAACATCCCCCAGTGAATTTCTCATGCCAATCTGGAGGGTCTGAGCGATATGGCGCTCCTCACGCTTTTGAGATTCGCCTTCATAGATCAGTTCAAAGTCATGAGCCAAGTGCACCAAGTAATCATATTCAAGGTCATCAATCGGCTCTTGGCTACCATCACGAAGCAGCAGCGCGCGCGTCGTCGGGCCCTTCGCAACAGAAGCAGGAACGATCGCGTCGTTACTGTGCTTGCCATCGCCCTCAGAGCGCGGGCGCCCCGCCTCGATACCGGCGTCGACGTAGAGACCCTGGCAAGGCAGACCATGTGCCCTAAGCCAGCCTCCCATAGGCATCGATTCGTCAACGCGAGTTATACGGACGTGTTTAAGGTCCTCGGCACTCGTGCCGCCCAAAACAGATGCCTCAAAGCCATCGGGGGCAGCCCCCAAACGTGCCGCTGGCGCCGTCGTGGAAAAGAAAAGCTTCTCGGGATCGTCCGGCAAAGCAACGCGACTGCCGCCTTCAAAATCTATGACGTAGGAATCCAGACTGGCGTCATACTCAACAGGGCAAAAATGGCAGTTGAGCATATTGCAGATCTCGGACGATACCGCCTGGGTAGCCGCGGCGGAATCGTCTAGAAAGGTAAACAACTCATCACGTAAGACATTGAGCGAGCGGCCAAGCTCGGCCGTGCGACGGGAGCGAAGGCTCGATGCCATGCCGACCAGCTGGATAGACAGGTAATCGCAAATGACCTCAAGTACATTAACGTCATAGGCGAGCGGTGCCTGGGGGCGTTTCCAACCAACTTCCAGCACGCCAAGGATCTGCGTACCGTAAAAAACGGGAAGACAGATCTCGCTGCGGTACGGCGGCATATCCTGCATGCGCAACAGGTGCTTAGAACGATTATCCAGGTCCATGAACATACCGGATGCGGCCCTATCGCCCTCAAGGTCCTGTTGAATCGACAAGCGACAGGCACGCGACTCGCGAAGAACATACGTCGGAATGCCAGCGCCATACGGCAAAAACTCGGGCAGGTAGCTGTCGTGTAGCTCCTTGGAGACACCGCGAAGCTTAAAACCGCCGCTCTCAGAAAAATAGATAGCGGCACCCGAAGCATCGAGCGTTCCTACAAGCTGGTTCAAAACGGTATCAAGCAGGCTGGGTAACTCATCGGAGCCCACAGTGCTCATAATGACCGAGAGCGTGCCAGAGAGACGCTTGTTCGCCACTCTAAGCTCCGATAACGCACGCTTGAGTTGCCGGTCGTGAGAATACTGTTCCTCGATACTGTGAAGCGCCACCAGGACACGTGGTGCGCGGCGCCCAAAGATGCGTGGAGGCGTTACGGAGCCCGCACGAACCAAGACGGGAATAAAAGAGCCGTCGCTCAACTTGAGCATCAGTTCGTTCTCGGAGCCATCGGTTTCAAATGGCAGACGATGTTCCGTCGCACGTTCAAAAGCGGACGAGTACAGGACGTCTTTAACATCTCCACCGATGACGTCGGCGCGTTCCTCGCACATCAAACCAAGTAAGCGATTATTCACATGCAGAATGGTTCCGTCGAGCTCGCAGATGATGACAGCATCGCTCGTGATCTCGACTAGTTGGGCAACGTCTGCCCACTCGTTGCGTTCAAGCGTTTCCATCGTGGACCCCACCGTCTATCGGTAACAAAAAAGCCTCCGAAGAGGCTTCTCAAATGCGATGGTGTCGGAGGCGGGACTTGAACCCGCATGACCAAAAAGCGGTCACTAGCACCTCAAGCTAGCGCGTCTGCCAATTCCGCCACTCCGACATGCTATGTTGTTGATTCGCAGTTCGTTTTGTTCGACCCGCGCGTTCAACGAGGAAGATAATAACCTATGATTCGAGAACTGTGCAAGCACTTTTTTCAAAAAAGTTTACGAATTTGTAATTGCGCAGGTAGACCGACCTGTTCGGGCAGGAATGAGGTCGCTTTCCAACGCGTCCTCGGGCATGCGGCATTATTTTGATCCGCGCTTCGCGCTACAAAATAATGCCGCCCCCTGCGGAATGCGTTGGAAAGCGACCTCATTCCGGCCCTAGGGGCACATGCTTCATGCACAGTTCTCAAACATGTTCTGGGGGCTGATGCAAATTTGGTGGCTCGGCAAAGCCGAGCCCTTATATGGGGAGGCCGGAGCTAAAGCTCCGGCCTCACACATTTTCCTATTAGATTAAGTGAGCGATCAAGGAATCGCGCTCCCCTCTGCAGCGTTAACGCAGGGCCCGCCCTGGTGTTACTTTTCAGAATATTCCGCAGGACGCAAGAAACCCCCGCCGCACGAAGTGCGCAGCGGGGGTTTCTTGCATGTCCGAGGACGTTCT
>CABQHT010000016.1 GCA_902464035.1 uncultured Collinsella sp.
CGATCAGTGACTTCCGCATGGGCCGCATTAGCCCCGAGCAGTGGGCCAACATCAATGAGGCCACGCAGACCTTGTCCAAGCTCGACATTTTGATCGACGACACGCCCGGCACCACGGTGACCGAGATCCGAGCCAAGAGCCGCCGCATGCTCCATAACAAGGAGAAGGCCATCATCATCCTGGACTACTTGCAGCTGGTGAGTCCTCCGCCGGGACGCCGTTCCGAGAGCCGTACCGTCGAGGTCTCGGAGATGTCGCGTGGACTGAAGATCATGGCCAAGGAGCTCAAGATCCCGCTCATCGCGCTGTCGCAGCTGTCGCGTCAGGTCGAATCCCGCACCGGCAAGCGCCCGCAGCTGTCCGACCTGCGTGAATCGGGCTCCATCGAGCAGGACGCCGACATCGTTATGTTCTTGGACCGCTCCGCCGATGAGGCCGAGGCCTCGCGCGACGATCGACCCGACGAGGGCGTTACGCGTATCGTCGTGGCCAAGAACCGTTCGGGCCCGATCGGCGACGTCGACCTGATGTTCCTGCCGGCATCCACCAAGTTCTATGAGCTTGATGGGGCGCATGCCGAGGAGTAGGACAGGCGCCCGTTGCACGGGTATACTGGGAATGTTTTGTGCTTCTGCGCGCTTGCGGCGTGCAGACAGTCCATGTATGTAAGGAGTAAACATGCCGTCAACCGTTTTGGTCGGTGCCCAGTGGGGCGATGAGGGCAAGGGTAAGATCTGCGACCTGGTCGCCGGCGACTTCGATGCCGTCGTGCGCTACTCGGGCGGCAACAACGCCGGCCACACCATCGTCGTCAACGGCAAGAAGTACGGCCTGCACCAGGTGCCCTCCGGCATCATGTATTCCGACCATGTGTCGGTGATCGGTAACGGCTGCGTCGTCAACCCCAAGGTTGTCCTTGAGGAGATCGACATGTTCGAGGCCGACGGCATCACCACCAAGAACCTCAAGATCAGTGGCAACGCGCATGTCATCATGCCGTACCACATCGATCTGGATGGTGCTTTTGAGCAGAAGCTCGGTAAGAAGAACATCGGCACCACCAAGCGCGGCATCGGCCCGTGCTACCAGGACAAGATGGCCCGCATTGGCCTGCGCATGCAGGACATGCTGGACGAGGAGCTGTTCCGCGACAAGCTGGAGACCGCTCTTGCCCGTGTGAACCCCGAGCTCGAGCTCATCTACAACCTGCCCACCTACACCGTGGACCAGATTTGCGACGAGTACCTGCCCATGGCCGAGCGCCTGCGCCCCTACATCACCGAGACGAGCCTGCTGCTCAACAACATGATCGACGAGGGTAAGGACCTGCTGTTTGAGGGCGCCCAGGCGACGCTGCTCGACATCGACCACGGCACCTATCCGTACGTGACGTCTTCCAACTGCACCGCCGGCGGTGCCATCACCGGCTCCGGCGTGGGCATGAAGAACGTCGACCGCGTGCTGGGCGTCATGAAGGCCTATATCACCCGCGTCGGTTCGGGCCCCATGCCCACCGAGCTTTCCTACGAGTCCGAGGCCGGCCACACGCTGACCGAGGAGGGCTATGAGTACGGCGTGACCACCGGTCGCCGTCGTCGCTGCGGCTGGTTCGACGGCCCCATCGCCAACTACGCCTCGCGCGTCAACGGCCTCACCGATATCGCCCTGACCAAGCTCGACGTGCTTTCGGCTTTCGACACCATCAAGGTGTGCGTGGCCTACGACGTCGATGGCGAGCGCTACACCAGCGTGCCCGAGCATCAGGTGCGCTTTGAGCATGCCAAGCCCATCTACGAGGAGCTTCCCGGCTGGAAGTGCGACATTACCGGTTGCCGCAGCTTTGACGAGTTGCCGCAGGAGGCTCAGGACTACGTGGCGTTTATCGAGGATCTGGCACACACCCGCGTGACGTTCATTGGCGTTGGCGCCGGTCGCGAGCAGATTATCAACCGATTCTGGAAGTAATCGGGACTATTTGGTTATTGCGATATACCCCTTTGCAGCCCAAGCGGGCGGCCGAGGGGTATATTTGCTTGCAAAGGGCTCGCGCGGAGCGAGCCATTCATCCATAGAGGAGGCACCCTTGAAGGCGGACACTCAAACCATCGACATCCTGTTGTTGGGCAGCGGCGGCCGCGAGCATGCTTTGGCAGCTAAGCTCGCAGCATCACCGCGCGCCGGCAAGCTCTACATCGCGCCGGGTAACGGCGGCACCGCGAGCTGCGGCGAGAACGTTGTTCTCGACGACTGCGATCCTGCGGCCGTGGCGGCGTTTGCGCAGAGCCACGGATGCGGACTCGTGGTAATTGGCCCCGAGGCTCCGCTCGTGGCGGGCGTGGCCGACGCCGTGCGCGCGGCAGGTATTCCCTGCTTTGGCCCGGGTGCCGAGGGTGCCCAGATGGAGGGTTCCAAGCTGTTCTCCAAGCAGCTCATGGAGCGCGCCGGTATCCCGACGGCAGCCTATGGTTCGTTTACCGACGAGGCTTCGGCTCTCGCCTACGTGCGCGAGCAGGGCGCTCCGCTGGTCGTGAAGGCCGACGGCCTTGCCGCGGGCAAGGGAGTTATCGTGGCGACCGAACTTGAGCAGGCCGAGGAGGCCGTGCGCGAGTGCTTTGGCGGCACCTTTGGCGATGCCGGCAACACCGTGGTTATCGAGGAGATGCTCGTTGGTCCCGAGTGCTCGCTGCTCGCCTTTACCGACGGCAAGACCGTGCGCCCCATGGCCACCTCGCAGGACCACAAGCGCGCCCTCGAGGGCGACAAGGGCCCCAACACCGGCGGCATGGGCGTCTACAGCCCGGTGCCCATCGTGACCGACGAGGAACACGCCACCATGGTGGCGGTCATGGAGCAGACCGTTGCCGAGCTTGCTGCCGAGGGCATCGACTACCGCGGCTGCCTGTATGGCGGCTTTATGCTCACGCCTGCCGGCCCCAAGGTGCTGGAGTTCAATGCCCGCTTTGGCGACCCCGAGACGCAGGTCGTGCTGCCGCGCCTTAAGAACGACCTGGTTGAGGTCATGCTCGCCTGCGCCAACTGCGAGCTCGATCAGATTGAGCTCGACTGGCGTGACGAGTGGGCTGTGGCCGTTGTCCTGACGAGCGCGGGCTATCCCGGCAGCTACGAGAAGGGCAAGGTCATCACCGGTATCGCCGACGCCGAGGCCATGGAGAACGTGACCGTGTACCACGCGGGCACCGCCGTGGTGGACGGCCAGCTCGTGACCAATGGTGGCCGCGTGCTTGCCGTGACCGCTCTGGGCGACACGTTCGAGAACGCTCGCAACCTTGCCTACGAGGCCTGCGAGAAGATTGATTTTGAAGGCAAGACCCTGCGCCACGACATCGGCCTGCGCGCGCTGCGCGGCCGCGACGCCTGGGATGCCTAAAATCCGAGAGGAATGAGACGGATGGACGAGAAGAACGAAGAGCTCGTGGATGCGCAGATCGTTGAAGAGGGCAGCCGCATGTATGGGCACGCCGAGGGCGAGCCTGGCGGCGAGGTCGCTGACGAGCCGGCGCTGGTGCTGGGCGACGACGACCCGCACGATGCCGAGCTGCACGAGAAGATTCTTTCGGAGGAGTGCGCCTGGAAGGGCAAGATCCTCGACGTCCACCGTCTTGAGGTTGAGCTGCCCAACGGTCGCCGCAGCGCCCGCGATATCGTTCGCCATCCGGGTGCGGCGGCCGTTGTAGCGCTGACCGAGAGCGGCAAGATCGTACTGGTGCGTCAGTACCGCACCGCTATCGACCGCGTGACGGTCGAGATTCCCGCCGGCAAGCTCGACCCGGGCGAGGATCCGCTTGATTGCGCCAAGCGTGAGCTGCACGAGGAGACGGGCTTTAGGGCCGGTCGCATTCGCTTTTTGACGTCGATTGTCACGACCTGCGGCTTCTGTGACGAGATCATTCACATCTACCTGGCGACCAAGCTCGAGTTCGACGCGCCCAACCCCGACGATGACGAATTCGTCAACGTGGACCTGGTGCCGCTGCACGAGTTGATCGACGCCGTACTCGACGGCAAGATCGAAGACGCCAAGACCGTCGTGGGCGCCTTGGCCTGCGATAGCATCGCGCATCGCCTTGGGGGCGCGGAGCTCTAGGTTACGCGGTTTTACCAAACCGCGTAACGAGTCGACGCTGCAAACGCCCCTAAGCGGCAATCTGCCTTTCAATCGTCGCTCGCGTACCGAAGTACGCGTCGCTCCTCTTTCAAGGCACCTTGCTCGCTTAGGGACGTTTTCGCTGACGCTGCCAGAACATCGGCGTTATGCTTGTTGGGACGCTTTGTTTTCAGCCTGACCGGTTCAACCGGATTTCTCACGCTATTTATTTCTCTTCGAGGATTGCATGTTTAAAAGGTTTCTCTCGTATTACGAGCCCCAGATGGGGCTTTTTGTTGCCGATACTGTTTGTGCTCTGGTGCTTGCCGCCATTGACCTGGCGTTCCCCATTATCCTGCGCAATTTGACCGGTGGGCTCTTTACTCAGGGTCAGGCTGTCATTATGCAGGCGCTCGGCATGATTGCGGTGGGCTTGGTGCTGATGTATGCCGTCCGCTGCGCCTGCCGCTATTTTGTGAGCTATTGGGGTCACGTGATGGGCGCGCGTATGGAGTCCAAAATGCGCGAGGACCTGTTTGACCAGTATGAGCGCTTTAGCTTTGCGTACTTTGACCGCAACAGCTCGGGCGATATGATGAGCCGCGTGGTCAACGATCTGTTCGATATCTGCGAGGCGGCACACCACGTGCCCGAGTGGATCATCATCTGCGGCATCGAGATTATCGGCTCGTTTGTGATCCTCTTTACCATCGCCCCGGTGCTGGCGCTCGCTATGGCCGTGGTGACGGCGGCGTTTGCGGTCATCATGTTTTGGCAGAACATGCGCATGCGCGAGGTCTTTAGCGACAACCGCAAAAAGATCAGCGGCATCAATGCGCAGCTGCAGGATTCGCTGGCGGGTATGCGCGTGGTCAAGAGCTTTGCCAATGAGGAGACCGAACGCTTCAAGTTCCGCGCCTCCAACAATCGCTATCTTTCGTCCAAGGAGAACATGTATCACGCCATGGGCGTCTATACTGCGACGTATGGCCTGCTCTCGGGTGTGCTCTATGTGATCGTGGTACTGCTGGGCGGCTGGCTGGTCGCCCAGGGACAGCTGCAGGCGGTCGATATGGCGACCTTTGCACTCTATATTTCGCTGTTCTGCACGCCGCTCGAGACACTCGTCAATTCGGCCGAAACGTATCAGAAGGCCATCGCCGGCTTTAAGCGCATGGACGAGGTACTCTCGACCGCGCCGGATATCCAGGACAAGCCGGGCGCCACGGATCTGCAGGTGACTGCCGGCGCCGTGGATTATCACGACGTGTGCTTTAACTACGAGGATGTTGAGCTGGGCGAGGGCGATGCCGACGAGCGTCCCGTTATCGACCATATGGACCTGTCCATCAAGCCCGGGCAGACCATCGCTTTGGTTGGCCCTTCGGGCGGCGGCAAGTCCACGACCTGTTCGCTGCTGCCGCGCTTTTATGACGTTGCTACCGGATCCATTAGCATCGACGGCCAGGACGTGCGCGATGTGACGCAGCAGAGCCTGCGCCGCGCCATCGGCCTGGTGCAGCAGGATGTCTATCTATTTGACGGTACGATTGGCGAGAACATCGCCTATGGCAAGCCGGGCGCTACGGCTGAAGAGATCGCCGAGGCCGCCCGTCGCGCCAACATCGATGCCTTTATCGAGTCGCTTCCACAGGGCTATGACACGGTCGTGGGCGAGCGCGGCAGCCGTCTTTCGGGCGGACAGAAACAGCGCGTTGCCATCGCGCGTGTGTTTCTCAAGAACCCCAAGATCCTGATTTTGGACGAGGCGACGAGTGCTTTGGATAACGAGAGCGAGGAGGCGGTGCAGGAGTCGCTCGAAGAGCTGGCACGCGGCCGCACCACGATTATCATCGCCCACCGTCTTTCGACCATTAAGCATGCCGATGAGATTGCGACCGTTGAGCATGGTCGCGTTGTGGAGCGTGGCACGCACGAGGAGCTTCTCGCCCGTGGCGGCACCTATGCCCGTTACTATCGAATGCAGTTCGAAGGTGCGCGTGCGCACGAGCTCGACTGATTGATATGACAGGAAGTTTATGGCTGACAAGAACCCTTTGACTCCGGAAGAAGTGACGGAGTTATTCTCCGAAATCGATGCATCCGGCGTCTTGGATCCCACGCTTGCCAAAAAGCGAACCGAGCGCATGCGTGAGAAGGAGGCTGCGGCCAAGCGCGGTGACAAAGCGGCGCTAGCGCAGCTGCGCAGCGAGGACCGCGCGAGCCAGGCAAAACATATCGACCCGCTGTCCGAGGACGATCCTTCGGGCTCGCAGGTGAGCCATACCATTACGAAGACCGCGATGGCCGTGGTCATCGGTATTCTGGTGCTGATCGTGGGCATGCAGATCGGCTACGGCGTGATGCGCCGTCTGAATACCGCCAACCTGTCCGAGAGCGTTTCGGTGGATACCGTCTCGACCGCGCTCAAGGGTGGCCTTGAGTGGGGCAACGGCTTTACGCAGTTTCCGCTCGATTTTTCTGTCGACGAGGCCGATGAGCGCACGGGCACGGTTGAGGTGACGGTGTTGGACACGTCGTCTGCCAATGAGCTCGAGCTGCTGTCCAACGGGCAGATCCAGGCCGCGGCGCTTGCGACCAACGCGCTGCTCAACGACAAGATTGATCGCGTGGTGTATAACGTTCACGCCTATATCGACGAGGATAGCAACATTCAGCACGATTCCTTTTTTGGCATGTTTCCCGCGCGGGGTCATCAGAGCGCCATTTTGACGTTCGTGTGGACCAAGAGCTCATCCAACGCCACGAGTATCGACTGGAAGATGCGCATCGTAAGCATGGACGACACCATTGCCGAGCGCATTCAAAAACAGGTGAACTCGGTTTCGTCGCTGATCGAGGACCCGGTGGTGAGCCAGACCAAGATTGACGAGGAAAAGGCCGAACGTGACCTGGAGCATCGTCTGCATGGCCGCGAGATTTTCCGCGGCGGCAAGCCCGATCGCTCACCGTCCGATCTGCTGGAACAGGACAAGAAAAAGTAAGACGCCGTCATCCCGCGTGAGCCACAAGCCCCGCGGGATGATTTTTAATCCCCGTCCCAGAAAAATCATTATGCATAGAAAGTCATAATTATCATTTCGTAAACATTTCGATGAAATTAACGCCATGAGGCATGCTTGCGGTTACAATACCGCGAGGCCTAACTACACACCTTTAAGCCGGTCCTGTGAGACCGGGAAGGAGAATTATGGCGAACAACCATACCGCGGGCGCTGCCGCCCGCACCTTCGCGCCCAGCGAGCTTTGCCAGCGTATGCTGGCCAAAACCAGCAAGGGCACCTGCGGTCCCTGTATCCTGTATCTTGAGGATGGGACCATTTTTTATGGACGTGCATGCGGCGCCGAGGGCACCGCGACCGGCGAAGTCTGCTTCAACACCTCGCTCGAGGGCTACTTTGAGGTCATGACCGACCCGAGTTATGCCGGCCAAATCGTAACCATGACCTATCCGCAGATTGGCAACTACGGCATCGACGAGACCGACGTCCAGTCGGCCTTCCCCGGCGACGCCGCCCGCCCCGCAAGCGCTCCGGCCATGCGCGGCATGATCGTTCGCGACATGTGCGCCACGCCTTCTAACTGGCGCTCGGCCGTTAGCGTGCCGGAGTATCTGCGCGCTCACGGTATCGTTGCCATTGAGGGCGTCGACACCCGCGCCCTGGTGCGTCACCTGCGCGACAACGGTTCCAAGATGGGCATTATCTCGACTGAGATTTTCGACGTCGACGAGCTTGCCGAGCGTCTGGCCGCAGCACCCACGCTGGTGGGCGAGAACCTGGTCAAGACCGTGAGCTGCCCCGAGCCTCACGAGTTTGCAGCCGCCGACCTGCCCGCCGAGCACGACTTCGCACTCACGCCCGCCGCTCCTGCCCGCCACAAAGTGGTCGCTTATGACTGCGGCGTGAAGCGCGGCATTCTGGAGGGCCTGGTCCGCGCCGGCTGCGACCTTACCGTCGTGCCGTGGGATACGCCCGCCCAGCAGGTGCTCGAGATGAATTCCGATGGCGTCTTTTTGTCCAACGGCCCCGGCGACCCCGACGCCGTGGTGGAGACCTACGAGCAGGTACAGCAGCTGATCGGCAAGGTGCCGGTCTTTGGTATTTGTCTTGGTCACCAGATGATCAGCCTGGCCTGCGGCGCCCAGATGGAAAAGCTTAAGTTCGGTCACCGCGGTGGCAACCAGCCGGTCATGAACCTGGTAAGCCGTCGCGTGGAGATCACCGCGCAAAACCATGGCTTTGGCCTGCTGTTCCCCAGCTTGGGCAAGCTTGTCCCCGAGCTTTCCGGCGGCGAGACCGGGCATGCGGTCGATGGGGATCTGCGCGTCTGGGTGCGCCGCGGAATCGCGCCGGTCGTGATGAACGAGCGCTTTGGTCGCATTCGCCTAACACATGTGAACCTCAACGACGGCACCGCCGAGGGCATCCAGCTGCTCGACGCCCCGTGCTTCTCGGTCCAGTACCACCCCGAGGCTTCGCCTGGCCCCACCGATGCCCACTATCTCTTTACCGCCTTTACGCGACTCATGGACGGCGAGGAGAACTACCTGGACATCGACACCGCGAAGGACCGCCTCGCCGGCTGGAATTTCGCCGAGTCCGAGAACGCTGCGACCGAGGAGAACTAACATGCCGAAACGTACTGACATCAAGCGTATCCTCGTTATTGGTTCGGGCCCCATCGTTATTGGCCAGGCCTGCGAGTTCGACTACTCCGGCGCCCAGGCCTGCAAGGTGCTCAAGGAGGATGGCTTTGAGGTCATCCTGGTCAACTCCAATCCGGCGACCATCATGACCGACCCGGGCTTGGCCGACCGCACCTATGTTGAGCCCATCACCGCCGAGTTTATCGAGCGTGTGATCAAAAAGGAGCGTCCGGACGCGCTGCTGCCTACGTTGGGCGGCCAGACCGGTCTGAACGCCGCCGTCGAGCTGGCGAAAGACGGCACGCTGGACAAGTACGGCGTCGAGATGATCGGCTGCGACCTGGCCGCTATCGAGCGCGGCGAGGACCGCAAACTCTTTAACGAGGCCATGGCCGAGATCGGCCTTGAGGTCGCGCGCTCGGGCTATGCCTACAGCGTGGCGGACGCCGAGGCCATCGCCGAGCGCGTGGGCTATCCCTGCGTACTGCGTCCGAGCTTTACCCTCGGTGGCGCCGGCGGCGGCATCGCGCATACCCACGAGGAGCTCGTCTCCATCGTGAGCCAGGGCCTTGAGCTCTCGCCTGCCCATGAGGTGCTGGTCGAGGAGTCCATCGAGGGTTGGAAAGAGTATGAGATGGAGGTCATGCGCGACCACGCCGGCAACGGCATCATCGTGTGCTCCATCGAGAACCTCGACCCCATGGGCGTGCACACCGGCGACTCCATCACCGTGGCGCCAGCGCAGACCCTCTCCGACCTTGAGTATCAGCGCATGCGTGTCGCGTCGCTCGCCATTCTGGAGAAGATTGGCGTCGAGACCGGCGGCTCCAACGTGCAGTTTGCCGTGAACCCCCAGACCGGCCGCCTGATCGTCATCGAGATGAACCCGCGCGTGAGCCGTTCGTCCGCACTGGCCTCCAAGGCCACGGGCTTCCCCATCGCCAAGGCCGCCGCGCGCCTGGCCGTGGGCTACACGCTCGACGAGATCGTCAACGACATCACCAAGGCCACGCCCGCCTGCTTTGAGCCCACGATCGACTACTGCGTCGTCAAGGTTCCGCGCTTTGCCTTCGAGAAGTTTAAGGGCACCGACCCCACGCTCACCACGCGCATGAAGGCCGTGGGCGAGATTATGGCGATCGGCCGCACCTTTGAGGAGGCCTTTGGCAAGGCCATGCGTTCGCTGGAGGACGGCCATCAGGGCATTTGCGCCGGTGGCAAGGAGGGCGCCGACGAGCTGAGCGA
Organism: uncultured Collinsella sp.; assembly: GCA_902464035.1. Taxonomy (GTDB): domain Bacteria; phylum Actinomycetota; class Coriobacteriia; order Coriobacteriales; family Coriobacteriaceae; genus Collinsella. The sequence continues at coordinate 10,020 of CABQHT010000016.1, forward strand.
CGATGAACTCGCTCAGGCCGTGGCAACCCCGACCGAGCAACGCATCTTCTTTGTGGTCGAGGCCCTGCGCCGCGGCTGGGATGTCGCGCGCATCCATGCCATCTGCGGTATCGACCCGTGGTACCTCAACCGCATCAACGATATGGTGCAGGTCCAGGAGAGCATCCGTGGTCTGCGTGTGGAGGATATCGACGCCGATGCGATGCGTCTGCTCAAGCAGTATGGCACGAGCGACGCCGAGATCGCCGCGCTGACCGGCTCGGACGAGCGCTTTGTTCGCGCTTACCGCAAGGGTCTGGGCGTGGTCCCCAGCATGAAGACGGTCGACACCTGCGCCGCAGAGTTCTCGAGCGCCACGGAGTACCACTACAAGACGTACGAGAACATCTACCGCACGAGCCCGGATGCCAAGAAGTGCGTTGCTCCCGACGAGACCACGCCGGCGGACAAGCCCAAGGCGATGATCCTGGGTGCCGGCCCCAACCGCATTGGCCAGGGTATCGAGTTCGACTACTGCTGCGTGCATGCGAGCTATGCGCTGGCGGCCCGCGGCTTCGAGACCATCATGGTCAACTGCAACCCCGAGACCGTTTCGACTGACTACGACACCTCGGACCGCTTGTACTTTGAGCCGCTTACCTACGAGGACGTCATGGACGTTATCGATGTTGAGCGACCCGACGGCGTCGTGGTGACGCTCGGCGGCCAGACTCCGCTTAAGCTGGCGCGCATGCTCGAGGAGAGCGGCGTGAACATTATGGGCACCAAGCCCGATGCCATCGACTTTGCCGAGGACCGCGAGCGCTTCGCCGCCCTGCTCGACAAGCTGGGCATCATGTACCCGCCGGCGGGCCAGGCCACCTCGTTTGAGGAGGCCGAGGCCGTGGCCGCGCATATCGGCTACCCGCTGCTGGTGCGTCCGAGCTACGTGCTGGGCGGCCGCGGCATGATGATCGCCTACGATGCCGAGCATCTGCGCGATTACATGGCCGAGGCTGCGCGCATTAGCCCCGACTACCCGGTGTACCTGGACCGCTTCCTGGAGGGTGCGATCGAGTCCGACGTCGACGCCCTGTGCGATGGCGAAGAGGTCTACATCGGCGGTATCCTGGAGCATATCGAGGAGGCCGGTATTCACTCCGGCGACTCCGCGACTTGCATTCCGCCGTTCAGCTTTAGCGAGAGCCTTCAGGCAAAGCTTCGCGAGACCACGCGCCGCATCGCGATGGCGCTGGGAGTCCGCGGCCTGGTCAACGTGCAGTACGCCATCAAGGGCGAGACCGTCTACGTGATCGAGGCAAACCCGCGCGCGAGCCGTACCGTGCCGTTTATCTCCAAGGCCACCGGCGTGCCGCTGGCCAAGTGCGCGGCGCGCATCATGGCCGGCGATTCCATCGCGAGCCTGGGCCTGCCGAGCGACGAGCGCCAGCTCGATTGGTTCTGCATGAAGGAAGCCGTTATGCCCTGGGGTCGTTTCCCCGGTGCCGACGTCATTCTGGGTCCCGAGATGAAGTCGACGGGCGAGGTCATGGGTATCGCCAAGAGCTATCCCGAGGCATATGCCAAGACGCAGTTGGCGATTGACTACAAGCTGCCCGATCCTAGCAGCGGCAAGGTGTTCATCAGCGTGTGCGACCGCGACAAGCGTCACATCCTTTCGGTTGCGCGCATCCTGCGCTACCTGGGCTTTGACATCTGCTCCACCGAGGGCACGGCGCGCGTGCTGCGCGGCGGCAACGTGACGTGCGAAGTCGTGGAAAAGATCAGCGGCCCGCACGACGGCGAGCGTCCCAACATCGGTGACCTGATCGCCGACGGCAAGATCGCGGTAATCGTCAACACGCCGTACGGCCCGGGTTCGCGCGGCGACGGCTACCTGCTGCGTACCGAGGCCGTGCGCCGCGGCGTGACCTGCGTGACCGCGATGTCTGCGGCCAACACGTACGTGAGCGCCATCGAGGCGGTGCGCGAGGACCAGCAGGGTCACGGCAGCGCCAACGACATGGGCATGGACGTCATCGCCCTGCAGGACCTGCCGCAGTACACGGTGTAGACTGACTTGTTCGGCCGGGGCGGGGGAGCCGAGTTTCCCCCTTCGCTCCGGCTGCAAGCAGAGTCGCTCAGTGGGAAACTCAGCCCCCCCGCCCCGGCCTGCGGTGACTTGGTTGCACCGTGTGCTGCCGAAGGGGCTTTGCGCGATGGCTTAGGCTAAAGAGGATGCGGATGTCGAGTGAGGATTTTGTTCCTTGGGGAGCTTGGATTTGGGCTCTACGTGGGACGGAATCCTCGCTCGTTTTGTTGATGGGACATTTTCCTCGCTCGGTTGCCCACGGACCGTGCGCCCCGGCTATTGCATCTTCGTGGTGAAGGTCGTCTTGCCGGCGGCGATGTGCACGTGGAGTCGGGTTCGACTGTCGCAGCTGATGAGGACGCCGACTTCGAACGGGGCTCCCGGATGCCGAGCAAGGCGGAAACCTGTCACCCCGGGCTTCCGTACAGAGTCGATTAGGGGGAGGGACAACCTCGCCCGCGTCGTGCTTGCGATAGCTTGACAGGAATTATTACGCAAAATCTAAGATATTTCAAAGACGCGAAGTAGATGATATATTTTACTTCGCGTTTCCTAATGATTTTGAATTTTGCGAAGTAGGCTGCCATGAAACTTATAGATCGCCCGTTCTACATGAGCAAGCTTTCCAAGGTGGCAGGTACGCCTGATATCAAGGTGATTACCGGAATCAGGCGATGCGGAAAATCGAAATTGCTTGAGGCGTTTGCCAGCCAACTTCATTCAAACGACCCCTCGGCCAACGTCATACACGTCAACTTCAATCTACTTGAGTTCGAGCCGTTGGCGGAATACCATGCGCTGCATACATATGTGGAAAAGCACTATATCGAGGGTTGCCGGAATATCGTCATGATCGACGAGGTCCAGATGTGCGAAGGGTTCGAGCGGGCTATCAACAGTCTTCATGCGTCAGAGAAATATGACATTTACATCACGGGATCGAATGCCTTTCTTCTCTCAAGCGACCTCTCGACGTTGTTCACGGGAAGAACGGTGGAGATCGAGGTCTTTCCGTTTTCACTTGCGGAGTTCTCGGCGTATCACGAGATCACTTCTCCAGCCGAGGCCCTTGCTCGCTATGTCCGCGAGGGAGGAATGCCGGGTTCCTATATCTACCAGGACGAAAGGATGCGTTTCTCATACATCTCGGATGTGCTTGAAACTCTTATCCTGCGCGACATCAGACAAAAATATCGTATACGTAATGCAGAGCAGCTTAAACGTTCCTGCGAGTTCCTGATGGATAACGTCGGAAACATCTCTTCTCTCAAGGGGATGGCGGCCGAGCTGTCACGAGCGAACCTTAAGATAAGCGACAAGACGCTGGCTGTGTATATCGACTACCTGTGTAATGCGTTTGCGTTCTACCGGTTTCGTCGCTTTGACGTCTCAGGAAAGAAATACCTGTCGACGGGAGATAAATACTACCTGGCCGACCATTCGTTTCGCTACGCCGCGCTTGGCACGAAAAAGCTCGATTTTGGCCATGTTTACGAGAATATGGTGGCAATCGAGCTTATGCGCCGCGGATGGGAAGTCTACGTGGGCGTTCTCTACCAAAAGGAAGTAGACTTTGTCGCCATCAGGCGTGACCGCCGTGTCTATATCCAGGTGAGTGACGACATTTCCCAAGAAGCGACGCTTGAGCGTGAGCTTGATCCGCTGCGACGGATTCGAGACGCCTATCCCAAGTGCGTCATTGCCCGAACAGGGCACGAAACGACTGATTGGGATGGCATCAAGGTCGTCGACCTGGCACGATGGCTTATGGGAGAATCAGACGAGCTGGCCGTCTAGCACGCGATGACGCGGGCTGAAACGAACGAGCGAGGATTTCTAAACCCAGCAACGAAACAGCCCATCACCCTCCGCAAACCTCCCATTCCAAACCAAATCAGCCAACGTACGTCATGGCAATCCCCGGTAGGTCGAAGGTGCTCTGCGGCGGGCCAGGCTTTATCTGAACGACTTTGCGAAGAAACCGGGCCAATTTATTTCAGCCAACGTACGTCATGGCAATTCCCGGTAGGTCCAAGGTGCTCTGCGGCGGCCCGGTGTTTTCATCTGAACGACTTTGCGTAGCAACCGGAGTGAAGATGAAAACACCGGGCCGCCGCAGAGCACCCACAGACCGCGGGGACGGGAGCAGCTATACTACTCTCAGTAGTTAAGGGTCGCGGATTCGCTGCGTCACCGCTCTCAACAGGAGGTCTATGTTTATGGCAGATCAGAAGCCGGTTGTCGGGATCATCATGGGTTCCAAGTCCGATCTGGGCGTTATGGAAGGCTGCACCGCCGAGCTCGAGGCACTGGGTGTGCCCTATGAGCTCGTCATTGCGAGCGCGCACCGCACGCCGGCGAAGGTCCACGAGTGGGCTTCGACTGCCGCCGATCGCGGTATCAAAGTGATTATCGCCGCCGCCGGCAAGGCCGCTCACTTGGGTGGTGTCGTGGCTGCCTTTACGCCGCTGCCGGTTATCGGCGTGCCTATGAAGACGAGTGACCTAGGCGGCATGGATTCGCTGCTGTCGATGGTGCAGATGCCTTCGGGCGTGCCCGTGGCCTGCGTTGCCATCAACGGCGCCAAGAACGCCGCCATCTATGCCACGCAGATTCTGGGTGCTTGCGACCCCGAGTACCGCAAGGTTATCGAGAAGATGAAGCAGGAGATGGCTGACGCCTAAGCGTTCCGCCGTTTCACCGCAGTATAAGGAGAGCCATGTCCGATTATCAGGGAAAACGATTCAAGGCTTCTCAGATTCCCGATCCGTCGAAGCCAGGTGCTGCCCGTGCGGCACAGCAGGGTCGGACATCCTCTCCTCAGCAGCCGCGCGCGCCGCGCCCCGTGACACCGGCGACGCATCGTCGACAGGACGCGCCGGCCGCATATCGTCCTTCGTCTTATAGCTCCGCTAAGAAGCCGCCCCGGTCTTCATCGCATGCCGTGCCGTCGGATTGCACCGAGCCGCCGCGCAAAAAGCGCCGCTCCATTATTCCCATTCTGCTCATCATCATCGGTATCGGTCTGATTGTCGCCGCCGCCGCTATCTTTATTAATGCCCAGATTGGCTATAAGCAGGCGAGCGATTCGTATCAGAAAATCGAGAAGCAATATGTAAGCGATAAGGATGCCAGCGGCGTGCCGATTATCGACTTTGATGCGCTTGCTCAGACGAACCCCGAGATTGTGGGTTGGATTTACGTGCCGGGAACCAACATCAACTATCCCGTGGTGCAGACCAACAACAACTCCAAATACCTCAACACGCTGTTCGACGGAACGGCTAACGCGTCCGGTGCCATTTTCCTGGATAGCGATGACACCGCGCCGGGAATGGTCGACCAGCAGACCACGATCTACGGCCACCATATGAACGACGGATCGATGTTCAACGTGATTTCGGACACCACTGATCAGGCGACGTTCGATAGCATCGAGTTTGTGTACTACATCACGCGCGATGCGACGTATAAGCTGCGTCCGCTGGCGACCAAGGTGGTCGAGGACACGTATGCCAAGGCGCGCACGACCAATTTTGAGGGCGACGACGGACTCAAGAACTACCTGTTCGAGATGCTCGACGGCGCTTCTGCCGTGGCGAGTGATGCTACCGATCGTGCCGCTTCGGCAACTAAGGTTGTAACGCTTGTGACCTGTCGTTCGCTGTCGCTGAGCAACACGCGCGCCGTCATGGTGCTCACGCCGGTCGAGGAATAAGTTGTTCGAGAGTAGCTAAAAAGGCCCCGTCCCAAATTGGCTACTCGACGACGGTAAGGGAGAAACGATGCTTGAGAGTGGCAAATTGATGCCTTCGATTGATGCTTGGCTGCGCGAGGCCAAGGCCGATGCTTCGGCGGCAGGCTGCGGGATGTATCTGACGCATAACGGTGTGGTGCGTGCGACGCCCAAGGCCGAGGTGCGCGGAGTCGAGACCGATGGCGTGGCACCAGGCCGCAGGGTGGGCGGCATGGTCTTTGACTACGACGCCGAAAAGGTACGGTCTGCTATCGGGGCCACGCGCGCGATGCCGGGTATCGGCTATGTGCGCGTGTGGCTGGCAAGCGGCGAGCTTGCCGTAGGTGACGACATCATGCTCGTGCTCATCGGCGGGGACATTCGCCCGCACGTGGTCGATGCGCTGCAGGCGCTCGTCGGCACCATCAAAAGTGAGTGTGTGAGCGAGGTCGAGTGCGAGGCGTAGAGGCTTGCGTCGATAGAAGGATCGTTTATAAAAATGCCCACCGGTACGTGTGATACCGGCGGGCATTTTGCGTTTTGGGCGCGGTGAGCGCTACACGCGCGTCGCATCCTTGGGGCTCATGGTCATGCTCTGGAAGCGGTTTTCCATGTATTCGTTATCGAAGTGCTCTCCGTAGAACTGTGCGACGGGAATGTCCGGCTCCGTGCCGTTAACGCGCTGGTACCAGTAGTCGAGCGACTGCAGCGTCATGACGCCGTCGACCAGCATGATAACGGTAAAGATGACGGTGGCCGAGTAGCGGCTCTTCCAGGGGATCTTGTTGATAAGCTTAAGCAGCCTCGGCAGCAGCAGCTTGATCCAGATGAGGCCGCCCAGGCCCCACAGGCAGGCGAAGCCCGTGCAGGTGCGTCCGCCCGTGAGGACCACGAGCGGATCGGGCAAACCGAACAGCGTTATGTGCGAGTAGCTCCACGAGACCACGCCAAACGCGGTCTGCATAAACCAGCCCACGAACACCTCAAAGCTGGCGCCGAGCAGGGCGCTCACCAGGAAAATGATGATGGGGTTCTTTTTGTAGAAGCGGTTAAGCACCATGGTCATGAGCACGGCGCCAAATCCGTAGATGGGGCTGAAGGGGCCAAACAGCATGCCGGCGCGGTTCTGGTAGACGCCCGGGTCGTCGACCGTCATGTGCCAGATGTCCTCGGCGATCAGGCCGAGCACGCAGCAGACAAAGAATACCCAGAACAGGTTGAAGTAGTTGAGCTTGATGTAGCCTTCGCCGGTTTCATCGCGCCCGAGCATGCCCTCGGCGGCGGCGTCGCGGTCGAGCATCTCCTGCAGGCGGCGCTGCAGTTCGCGCTCCTGACGAAGCGTGGGGTCGACGGTTGCCGAAAGTGCAACGAGGATGCCGAGCTGGATCGCGGGACGCAGCAGGAAGGGCCCGATGCCCTGGAGCATCACGTCGACCAAAAGCTCGACGACGGTGAATGCAATAAGGATGTAGGACAGGCGGGCGGCGTTGCGGCGCTGGTTCTTGATAAGGTCCAGGCCAAAGATGATTAGGATGACGGCACTTGCCGCAGAGAGCATGATGCCGGCGACGATAAGGCCGACTGCGACGAGCGTGTTGTCGCCGAGCTTTTCGGTGGCGTTGCCGTTAACAAGTGCCGTGATGACCTGCCACATAAAGGCAGCGACCGACGGGAGCGTGCCCACGCCGGAAAGGATGCACAGGACGGCGTACACCTTAATGATGAGGGGGATCTTCTTGACCTCCGTGGCGCTGGGGACGCTGGGGTCGAGTTCGTTTCGATCCATACAGAACCTTTCTCGCTTTGTTGTAGGTTATAAGGATACGCCGCCGACCTGCCAAAAGACAGGACGAACGTCCCAATTGCAACAATGTAAGCCCTAACGGCGGGCGAGACGCGCCGCAACGGAAGCATGCGGGATCGTCGGTCCCGAGGCGATTGCCCAATAAAATGTTTGGCTGCAAAACGGATTATAAGCTCGGTGGGCTTTTAAAAAGCGCTGTTCATGCGCGGGAGTGCTTGTCTTGCCGTGCGTATAATAGGGCAGGTAACGCCAAATAACGAGGCTCTGAGGGGATGCCATGTCTCAAGAAACCATCCACGCGGCCGAGCGTGCCGCGGGACAGGTGAACACCATGTCGACGTATGATCCGGACTCCGACCAGCTGCATGAGGAATGTGGCATTTTCGGCGTATGGGCGCCCGATCGCGACGTGGCTCGACTGACGTACTTTGGACTGCGTGCGCTGCAGCACCGTGGCCAGGAATCGGCGGGAATCGCCGTGGGTGACGGCGGCACGGTTATGGTCCGCAAGGATCTGGGCCTGCTCGACCGCGTGTTCTCCAATGCCGACCTGTCGACGCTCTCCGGTCAGCTGGCCGTGGGCCACGTGCGCTACGGCACCGCCGGCGCCAAGAGCTGGGAAGCCTCTCAGCCGCACCTCTCTACCATCAATAGCGTCATTATCGCGCTCGCGCACAACGGCACCCTCGTCAACACCGACGAGCTGCGCCGCCAGCTGATCGAGCTGGGCGTGCCGTTCCTCTCCAACTCGGATTCCGAGGTCGCGACCAAGCTCATCGGCTACTTTACCCAGCGTACGGGCCATCTGCGCGAGGGCATTCGCAAGACCATGGAGCTTGTGCGCGGCGGCTACGCCATGACGCTCATCAACGAGCAGGCACTCTACGCTTTCCGCGATCCGCACGGCATTCGCCCGCTCGTGTTGGGCAAGCTGGTGGACGAGGGCCTGGACCAGGCCGATGCCGCATCCGTTTCGCAGCTGCCGTCGCAGGACGGCGCCGCGACGGTCGACGCCGCCACCCATGTCACCCGCGCCGGCGGCTGGGTCGTCGCCTCCGAGACTTGTGCGCTCGACATTGTGGGCGCCGAGTACGTCCGCGACGTCCGTCCCGGCGAGATTTTGCGCATCAGCGCCGAAGGCTTGGTGTCCGAGCAGGGTGTGCCTGCCGCCGAAGAGCCTGCCAACTGCATCTTTGAGCAGGTCTACTTCGCTCGCCCCGATTCCATCATGAACGGCAAGAGCGTCTACGCCTGCCGTTATGACATGGGTCGTCAGCTGGCACATGAGGAGCCCGTCGAGGCCGACCTGGTCATCGGCGTGCCCGACTCCGGTCTGCCGCCCGCGGAGGGGTATTCGCACGAGAGCGGTATTCCCTTTGGCGAGGGCCTTATCAAGAACCGCTACGTGGGCCGTACGTTTATCGAGCCTACGCAGGAGTTGCGCGCCATGGGCGTGCGTATGAAACTCAACCCGCTGCGCGACAATATCGAGGGCAAGCGCCTGGTCGTCATCGACGACTCCATCGTGCGCGGCACCACCATGGTGCAGCTCGTCAAGATGCTGCGCAACGCCGGCGCCAAGGAGATTCACATCCGCATCAACTCGCCCGAGGTCATTTGGCCGTGCTTCTACGGTATCGATACCGACGTGCAGTCGCAGCTTATCAGCGCCAACAAGACGGTCGACGAGATTTGCGAGTATATCGGCGCCGATTCGCTGGCCTTCCTTTCGGTCGAGGGCCTGCTTAAGGTCATGCCCAAGGGCGGCTACTGCGACGCGTGCTTTACCGGCCGCTATCCCGTGGCGATTCCCGAGAGCTTTGGCCGCGACAAGTTTATGGAGGGCTTTAAGCCCCGCAACCTGGACAAGCCGCTGTACTTTGACGACGACGCCGTGGTCGAGAAATACGACGACCGCAGCTGGGAAGAGGAGCACGGCGAGGCCTAAAACCTGCCATATGGGGACAGGTATATTTTGGTAGGTTTTACCTGCTGTTTTGTTGATATGACGGCGGGTGCTGTTATGGCACACGCCGAAATGAACGCAATTATGAGCACCGTTTGGCGCCCGCGCGGCGCCACGGTAGTGGGAGAGGAAGGCTCAGATGAGCGACAGCAAGCATGTGACGTACGAGGACGCCGGCGTCGATACCGCCGAGGGCGGCCGCGCCGTCGACGCGATTAAGCAAATGGTCAAGGACACCAATCGCCCCGAGGTTATCGGCGGCATCGGTGGCTTTGGTGGCCTGTTCTCGGCCGCCGCGCTTAAGGATATGGAAGACCCGATCCTGATCAGCGGTACCGACGGCGTGGGCACCAAGCTCGTGCTCGCCCAGATCATGGACCGTCACGAGACGGTGGGCCAGGACCTGGTCGCTATGTGCGTCAACGATATTCTGGCTTCGGGCGCCGAGCCGCTGTTCTTCCTGGACTACGTTGCCATCGGTCACATCGAGGCCGAGCACATGGCAAAGATCATCAAGGGCGTGGCCGACGGCTGCAAGCTCGCGGGCTGCGCGCTCGTGGGCGGCGAGATGGCCGAGCACCCGGGCGTTATGGCTCCGGCCGACTACGACCTCGCCGGCTTTACCGTGGGCGTCGTCGATCGTCCCAAGATGCTCGACCCCGCGAACGTTCGCCCGGGCGATGTGATCCTGGGCCTGCCTTCCACCGGCGTGCACTCCAACGGCTACTCGCTCGTGCGCAAGGTCATCGGCGTCGACGGCATCAAGCCGGGCACGCCCGAGGCCGCCGCTAAGGCCGAGGAGCTGAGCCGTCCGCTCGAGGAGCTCGGCGGCGCTTCGCTGGCTGACGCCCTGCTGGCTCCCACGCGCATTTATGTGAAGCCGATTCTTGAGCTGCTGCGCGGCGGCGCCAACGTGCATGCTATCGCCCACATCACCGGCGGCGGTATTACCGAGAACCTCAACCGCGCGCTCGCCGACGACGTTGACGCCGTGGTCACCCGCAACGGCGCCGAGATGGGTTGGGACGTTCCGCCCGTTATTACTTACGTGTCGCGTCAGGCCGAGCTCGCGCCCAACGAGGCATGCAAGACCTTCAACATGGGCGTCGGCCTGTGCCTGATCGTCGCCCCCGAGGACGAGGCCGCCGTGACCGAGGCACTGGTCGCGCTGGGCGAGAAGCCGTTCCGCGTGGGCGAGTGCGTCGAGGGCTCCGGTAAGGTCGTGTACTCCGATGAGCGCTAACGAGCAGATGGCTGCTGCCGAGAGCCTGGGCTTTGTGCCCTACGCCCGTCCGACCGGCACCGATACGGCCGAGCCGCTCAAGATCGGTGTGCTCATCAGCGGTTCGGGTACCAACCTGCAGGCGCTGATCGATCTGATCGCCGCCGGTAAGCTCAACGCCTCGATTGAGCTTGTGGTGTCGAGCCGTCCTTCGGCTAAGGGTTTGCAGCGCGCTGAGCGCGCGGGCATCCAGACGCTCACGCTGTCCAAGGATGTCTATGCCGACCCTATTGCCGCCGACGAGATCGTCGCGCACGAGCTGCTCGAGCGCGGCTGCGAGTATGTGGTCATGGCCGGCTACATGCGCATGGTGCACACGCCTCTGTTGGCGGCGTTTCCCAACCGCGTGGTCAACTTGCATCCGGCGCTGCTGCCGAGCTTTACCGGTGCGCATGCGATTGACGATGCCTTTGCGCGCGGCGTCAAGGTAACTGGCGTGACCGTGCATTTTGCCAACGAGGTCTACGACAACGGTCCCATCATCGCCCAGCGTGCGCTGGCTGTCGAGGAGGGCTGGGATGTCGACACGCTCGAGGAGCACATCCACGCGATTGAGCACGTGCTGTATCCCGAGGTCGTGCAAATGCTCGCCGACGGCCGCGTCCACGTGCTGGAGAGCGGCAAGGTCGCAATTGATGCGCCCCGCGGCTAGCGGCGCACAGTACAATTTAGTTGAGTGGTCAGGGTGGTCATTGGCGCCAAGGCGCGCGTGGCCACCTTTTGTTTTGGGTAGTCATCGGGGACGTTCCTGAATGACTGGGTGAGAGAGGTGAGCGCATGGCGGATAACGAAGCTCTGTTTACGCCTGAGCTGGTGTTTTTTGATTGGGAGTGTGCGACGCCGGATGAGGTGTTCGCGCGGCTTGAGGGAGAGCTTGCTTCGCGCGGCTACATTGCCGACGGTTGGCTCGATGCCGTTCGCACGCGCGAGGATGCCTACCCCACGGGTCTTGCCATGCCGGCGGCAAACATTGCCATTCCGCATACCGATCCGGGGTTTGTGGCCAAGCCCTATATCGCGGTGGTGAAGCCCGCCGCGCCCGTGACATTTAACGCTATGGCTGGCATGGGCGCTCCGGTGCCGGCGCAGATTGTCATCAATTTGGGTATTGCCGAGCCGGGCGGCCAGGTCGAGGCCCTGCAGGCGCTCATGAACATCTTTATGGACGCCGATGCCGCAGCCGACGTGCTCGGCCAGACCACGTCCCGGGGCATGGTCGACGCCATCCGCCGTCACTTCTAAGGTGGGGCTGAGCCGGCACCTAGGGACGTTCCTTATGTGCCGGCACTTGGGGACTGTCCCAAACTGCCGGCTGCCAGAGCTGTCCCCTTTGCACCAAAATGGTGCAGATTAACCTGTCCCCAATGCACCAAGCGTGCCGCGGGGACTGCGTTGTGACACAATGGCGTTTGTTCGATTCGTTATGCGAAAGGCCAACTATGGCAAATAAGAAAAAGAATCCCGCACCCGAGCCGACGCCCGAGCAGCAGACTCGCGCCGCCTCCAGCTCTCGCAAGAAGCAGCGCAAGACCCGCGTGTCCAAGACCGTCAAGATCGTCCTGGTGGTTATTGGCGTGCTGGCAATGTTGCTTTCCGTCTCGGCGATGGCGTGCTCCGGCCTTATGTCGCAGGCCGAGGACACCTCGGGCTACAAGCTGACCGGCGGTGTTGCTGCCACTATCAACGGCACCAACCTCACCGAGGACACCGTGACCAAGCAGATCATGAGCATGCGCACGTCCTATGGCTACACCAAGGACAAGGACTGGGCGCAGTATCTGGTCGACAACGACCTCACGCCCAAGAAGTACCGCAAACAACTCATCGACTCCTACACGCAGCAGATTCTGCTTCAACAGGCACAGAAAGAGAACGGTGTGACGGTGTCGGACGAGGAGGTCGAGAAGGCTTGGAAGGACGCGTGCAAGAGCGCGGGCGGTGCCAAGGCCTTTAAGAAGACCCTCAAGACCTACGGCTATACCGAGGATACCTATAAGGATTCGCTCAAGGAGAGTCTGGCGCAGCAGAAACTCAAGGATGCCGTCGCGCCTACGAGCAAGCCCAAGGACAGCGAGATTGTCGATTACATCAATGAGAACCTGTCCAACTACAACGATGCCCGTCGTTCGTCGAATATCCTGATCAAGGTCGATTCCGACGCATCTGACGAGGACAAGGCTGCCGCCAAGGCCAAGGCGCAGGAGTGCTTGGACAAGATCAACTCCGGCGAGCTGAGCTTTGAGGACGCCGTGGAGCAGTATTCCGACGACACCGGCTCCAAGGAGAAGAAGGGCGATGTGGGCTGGGACAAACTCACTACTTTTGTCGACAGCTATCAGACGGCGCTCGAAGGCCTTAATAAGGGCGACGTGAGCGACGTCGTCGAGTCGACCTATGGCTACCATGTCATCAAGTGCACCGACTACTTCCATGTCGATGGCCAGGTCGATGACATTAAGCAGGTGCCCAAGGACATCAAGAAGTATGTCTCCAACGTGGTGAAGACGCAGGCAGAGAGCACTGCGTACAGCGAGTGGCTGGAGCAGTACAAGAAAGACGCCGACATCACCGTCAACCCCATGCCCAAGGACGTACCCTATAACGTGAGTCTGAAGGGCGTCACCAAGAGCTCGACCGACGATTCGTCGACGACTGAGTAATCATGGGGCGGTGCTCGCGCGAGTGCCACCCACACTATTGAGGAGGATTTGCAGATGACCAACGAAGAGCTGCAGAAGGAAATGATCGCCGCCATGAAGGCCAAGGACAAGGTTCGCCTGTCTATCATTCGCCAGGTTAAGGCCGAGGTGAAGAATATTGAGGTCAACGAGCGCCGCGATGTGACCGAGGAAGACGTCAACAGCATGATCAAGCGTCTGATTAAGCAGACGAGCGAGACGCTGGAGATGTCCATCAAGGCCGGCACCGACCAGGAGCGTACCGACAACCTGACCGAGCAGGTCAAGATTCTGGAGAGCCTGCTGCCCGCGCAGGTTTCGGGCGAGGAGCTCGAGGCTCTGATCGAGCAGGTTATCGCTGAGCTGGGCGCCACGTCCAAGAAGCAGATGGGCCAGGTCATGGGCGCTCTGGGTAAGGCTACCGGCGGCAACTTCGATAAGCCTGCCGCAGCAAAGATCGTCGGCGCGAAGCTTGTCTAAGAGGCGGTCGGCACATAGTTGATGTTGAGGGGCGTGACCGTCGCGGTCGCGCCCTTTTTTGGTGCTTGCACAGGACGGGCACTCATTGGGGACAGACTTAAATGAGTACCCAATGAGCGGGCACTCATTTAAGTCTGTCCCCAATGAGTGGGTGAAAGGTTGCGGGTTCTTTACGGGGATGTAGTGTGGGCTGCGGAAACGTGGTTCTTTCCGTACAATAGTTCAACTCGTGTAAACGCAGGGAAGGGACATTCATGGCAGACATGATCGAGATCAAGCATCTCAACAAGTACTTTGGCGACCTGCATGTGCTCAAAGATATCAACCTCACCGTCAAGCGCGGCGAGAAGCTCGTAATGATCGGGCCTTCTGGTTCGGGTAAGTCGACGCTCATCCGTTGCGTCGATTATCTGGAGGAGCCTACGTCGGGCGAGGTCCTCATCGACGGTACGCCGCTCACCAAAAAGAATCACCTGGAGATGGCCCGCAAGTATAGTTCCATGGTGTTTCAGCAGTTCAACCTGTATCCCAACATGACGGTGCTCGGCAACCTGACGCTCGCGCCCATCAAGCTGCAAAAGAAGAGCAAGGAGGAGGCGACCGAGATTGCCATTGCCGCGCTCAAGCGTGTCGGCATGGCGCATAAGGCCGGCGAATATCCGCAGAATCTCTCGGGCGGTCAGCAGCAGCGCATCGCCATCGCCCGTGCCCTGTGCACCAAGCAGCCCATCATCCTGTTTGACGAGCCGACCTCGGCGCTCGACCCCGAGATGGTGCAGGAAGTCCTGGACGTTATGATTGAGCTCGCGCAGGAGGATATCACCATGATCTGCGTGACGCACGAGATGGGCTTTGCGCGCCAGGTGGCCGACCGCGTCATCTTTATGGAGGACGGCCGCATTCTGGAGGAGGGCACGCCCGAGCACTTCTTCGATAACCCCGAGAACCCGCGCTGCCGCGAGTTCCTGTCCAAGATTCTGCACTAGGCGCGGTGATGGACATGACGGATATGACGAGGGCGGCCGTGTCGCGCCGTCACTTTTTGCAGCTGGCGGGCGCCGGCATACTTGCGCTGACGGGGACCGCGCTTACCGGTTGCGGCAACTCCACCAGCGGCGAGGGCTCCGACAAGGGGTCCAAGCTTGCGGCCATCAAGTCGCGTGGCCATCTGAATGCCGGCGTTAAGAAGGACGTTCCCGGCTATGGCTATTACGACACCGCCAAGGGCCGCTTTGAGGGCATGGAAGTCGATTTGTGCTACCAAATCGCCGCTGCCGTCTTTGGTGTGAGCTACAAGGATGCCCGCGCCCAGGAGCTTGTCGAGTTTACCGACGTAACGCCCAAGACGCGCGGCCCGCTGATCGATAACGGCCAACTCGACGTGGTCGCGGCGACCTACACCATCACCGACGAGCGCAAGAAGAGCTGGGATTTCTCGACGCCGTACCGCACCGACTACGTGGGACTCATGGTCAAGAAGCGTTCGGGCTTTACCTCGATTGAGGACCTGGACGGCAAGGTCATCGGCGTGAGCCAGGGTGCTACCACGCAGGGCCTGATCGAGCAGATGATCAAGGACAACGGCTTTAGCTGTAAGCCCGAGTTTAGGGCCTTTAGCGGCTATCCCATCATCAAGAGCTCGCTCGACGCCGGCAATATCGACGTCTTTGCCATGGACCGCTCCACGCTGGCCGGTTACATGAATGAGACCGTTGAACTGTTGCAGCCCGAGGTCAAGTTTGGCGAGCAGGGCTACGGCGTGGCGACCAAGAAGGGCTGCGACCTTTCGGCCGTGGTCGATCAGGTGATTTGCGATCGCCTGGCCGACGGCTGGCTCGACCAAGAGGTCAAGACCTGGGGTCTTGTATAGGCGCATCGTCCAAGGAAGGAATCAAATGCTCGAAGGATTATTTGACGCCGACCGTTGGTCGACGACATTTCAAAACATGGGGCCCTTCTGGGAGGGCTTCGGCGTGACGCTGCAGGTGGTCGTTGCCGGTCTGCTGCTGTCGCTGGTGCTGGGCACGCTGCTGGGCGTGTTCTCTACCACCCGTTCGCGCGTGCTGCGCGCCATAAGCCGCGTGTACGTGGAGTTTTACCAGAACACCCCGTTGCCCGTGCAGGTGCTCTTTATGTACATGGCCGGTCCGCAGTTTTTGCAGGCCATAACCGGTGCCGACCAGCCGGTGCGCATCGCGCCGTTCGTGCTGGGCTTCTTGGGCGTGGGCTTGTATCACGCGGCCTACATCTCGGAGGTCATCCGCACCGGTATCGAGGCGGTTCCGCGCGGTCAGATGGAGGCGGCCCAGAGCCAGGGCTTCACCCGTGCGCAGGCGTACTGGTACATCGTGCTGCCCCAGACATTCAAGATCATTCTGCCGCCGCTGTGTAACCAGGCGCTCAACCTGGTCAAGAACACGTCGGTGCTGGCGCTTGTGGCCGGCGGCGACCTTATGTACCGTTCCGACAACTTTGTGAGTCTGTACGGTTACCTGCAGGGATATATCGTCTGCTGCCTTATGTACTTCATCATCTGCTTTCCGCTCGCTATGCTGGTGCAGTGGCTCGAGCGTCGCTCCAAGGAGCGTCCGCGTGGCGTGAGCCTGGCCGAGCTGGGGCTCGACAACGTAGAGGAGGCCTAGCGCATGGAAATCTTCAACGCGACCAACCTGCTCTACATTTGGGGCGGCTTTGTTAAGACCATAGAGATCTCGGCGCTGTCGATCTTTTTCTCGCTCATCTTTGGAACGGTGCTGGCGCTCGTTAAAAGCTATGCGCCCCGCCCGTTCCGTATTTTGGTGAGCGCCTATATCGAGCTGTTCCGTTGCACGCCGAACCTGCTGTGGATTCTGTTTATCTACTTTACGGTGCAGGGTTTGGACATTGTGATCTCGACTATCGCCTTTACGCTGTTTACCAGCGCTGTTATGGCTGAGATTGTGCGCGGCGGTCTCAACTCGATTCCGCGCGGTCAGTTTGAGGCGGCGCAGAGCCAGGGCTTTGGCTTCTTTGCCACCATGCGCTACATCATCCTGCCGCAGACGTTTAAGACGATCATCCCGGCGCTGTTTAGCCAGTGCACGACCGTCATCAAGGACAGCTCGTATCTTTCGGGCATTAACGTGGCTGAGCTCATGTACACAGCAAACGTCGTGATGGCCCACGCCATCGACCTGTCGCAGGTGCTTATGCTCTACGGCCTGGTGTTTGCGATGTACTTTGTGCTCAACTTTGGTATCTCGCTGCTGGTGAGGGCGTATCAACGCCGTATTGTGGCCGCATAGTCCTGCTTCCCCAAGCACGGCACCTTGCCCCTCAATCGTCGCTTGCGTACATTTAGTACGCGGCGCTCCTCTTTCGGGGCAATCTGCCGCACTTGGGAAACCGGGACGGTCGTAAGTGACAAAATGGGAATCAGGAATCGCCTATTTCTCATTTGTTAGAAAGGAATCGCGATGAGCGATCTGGAGAATAAGAAGAATCCTGTGGTCATTACCATCGCGCGCGACTTTGGCGCCGAGGGCCACGAGATTGGTCGCATGCTTGCCGACGAGTTGGGGATTCCGCTGTACGATAACGAGCTGCTGGTACGTGCGTCGCTGCGCGCGGGCGAGTCGCTCGACAAGATGGCCGCCTACGACGAGCGTCTGGCCGTGGAGAACATGGCGTTCCTGCCCGACCGCTACGACGCGCGTTCGTACTCGGACAAGTTGTTCCAGAAGATGAGCCAGGTGATTTTGGACCTGGGCGAGACCGAGAGCTGCATTATCGAAGGCCGCCTGTCCGATTACCTGCTGCGTAACAACCCCAACCACATTGCCGTATTGGTGACCGCTCCTTTTGAGGACCGCGTCGAGATTGTGCGCAAGAAGCGTGGCCTTAATAAAAAGAAGGGCGCCAAGCTGGTCAAGCAGCAGCAGAAGGCGCGCGAGGCGTTCTATAAGCGCTACAGTGCCGGAAAGTGGAAGATGACGAGCGGCAAGGATATCGTCGTCAACCGCGCCAAGCTGGGCCGCGAAGGCTGCAAAGACGTCATAGCCGCTGCCTACCGCTACAAAGTGGCTCAACTCGAAGGCTAGCCGACCAAAAACCACCACAAAGGGTACAGGCACCTTTGTGGTGGTTTTTGTTTTAGGCCGAGGGGAAGGCCTTGGCGGCAGTGCCTATCCTCGGCTTTTGCATAGTCTCGATCTGTAACACCAAGCCAGCGAAAATGGCTCTAACTGTTACAGATTGAGATAAACCGTTCGGCCGTCAGCCCAACGTCTTGATCTGTAACACCAGGCGGCATATTTGGTCTCTAACTGTTACAGATTGAGATGCAGCGTGGCCGGCCGGCACAATATCTCAATCTGTAACAACTGCAGGGCTCAACGGACTCCAGCTGTTACAGATTGAGACAAAACGACCGGGCAAGTCCCAAACCACCACAAAGGTGCCTGCCCCATCGTGGTGGTTTGGGCGGCCGGCATAAAAAAGTCCCCGCCGGGCGTGTGCTCGACGGGGACTTTGCCGTTTGATGGCTAGTGCTGCAGGTGATTACTCGCCCAGCAGGCTCTTGGTGATGGAAGCGGCGGCCTTCTTGCCGGCGCCCATCGCCAGAATGACCGTAGCGGCACCGGTGACGATGTCGCCGCCGGCCCAGATGCGGGGATCGGTGGTCTGGCCGGTCTCCTCGTCAGCGACAATGTAGCCCCACTTGTTGAGCTCCATCTTGCCGCCGATCTTGGCAGCGAAGGGGTTGGCGTTGGTGCCGATAGCCGAGATCGCGACATCGCAGGGGATCTCCTCGATGGCGCCCTCGATGGGCACCGGGCGACGACGGCCGGACTCGTCAGGCTCGCCGAGCTCCATCTTCTGGACCTTGACGGCGCACACGGAGCCGTCCTCGCCAGCGACAAACTCGAGCGGGGAGACGAGCGGCAGAACCTCGACGCCCTCGGCCTTGGCGTGGTGCAGCTCGGCGCGACGGCAGGGCATCTCGTCCTCGGTACGACGGTAGGCGATGATGGCGTGCTCGGCGCCCAGGCGCTTGGCGGTACGGACGGCGTCCATAGCCACGTTGCCGCCACCAAAGACGACGACGTTCTTGCCGTGCTTGGTGGGGGTGTCGTACTCGGGGAACTTGTTGGCCTTCATCAGGTTCACGCGGGTGAGGTACTCGTTGGCGAAGAAGACGTTGGGCAGGTTCTCGCCGGGGACGTTGAGGAACTTGGGCAGGCCAGCGCCGGTCGCCACGTAGATGGCGTCGAAGCCCTGATCGAACAGCTCCTCTGCCGTGGCCATGTTGCCCACGACGGAGTTGTACTCAAACTTGACGCCCATGTCCTCCAGGCCGTCAATCTCGCGCTTGACGACTGCCTTGGGCAGGCGGAACTCGGGGATGCCGTAGACCAGCACGCCGCCGCCGGTGAAGAAGGCCTCGAAGACGGTAACGTCAAAGCCGTTACGGGCGAGCTCGCCGGCGCAGGTGATGCCGGACGGGCCGGAGCCGACGACGGCGACCTTCTTGCCGTTCTTGGGGGCCATCTTGGGCGTGGAGGCGAGCTCGGGGCGGTCACCCAGGAAGCGCTCGAGCTGGCCGATGGCCACGGGCTCGGACTTCTTACCACGGATGCACTTGCCCTCGCACTGGTTCTCCTGCGGGCAGACGCGGCCGCAGATGGCGGGAAGCATGGAGTCCTCGCGGATGGTATCGAGAGCGCCGCCGAAGTCCTTCGCGCGGATCTGCTCGATAAAGCGGGGGATGTTGATGTTGACGGGGCAGCCCTCAACACAGAACGGCTTCTTGCAGTTGAGGCAGCGCTCGGCCTCGGCCAGCGCCATCTCCTCGGTGAAGCCCTTGTCGACGGGGCGGAAGTCGCAGGCGCGCTCGGCAGCCGGCTCCTCGTTATCGGGGGTGCGGGGCGACTTCATATCGGCAACGAAACGACCGTTAACTAGTGGCATGCGCAGCTCTTTTCCTCATAAGCCTTGAGGGACTCGCCCTCTTCGGAACGGTAAGCGGCCTGGCGGGCACGAAGGTCATCCCAGTCGACCAGGGTGGCATCGAAGTCGGGGCCGTCGACGCAAGCGAACTTGGTCACGCCGCCCACCTCGACGCGGCAGCAGCCGCACATGCCGGTGCCGTCAACCATGATGGGGTTGAGGGACGCGGTAATGGGGGTGTCGTACTTCTGGGCGGTGAGGGTCGAGAACTTCATCATCGGAACGGGGCCGACGCAGAAGACCTGGCTCACGGCCTTGTCCTGCAGCAGGCGCTCCAGCGGAGCGGTGACAACGCCCTGCTCGCCGTAGGAGCCGTCATCGGTGGTGATATGGATGTGGTCCTCGTCGAGGAGCTCGCGGAACTGGTCCTCCATGAGCAGGAGGTCCTTGGTGCGGGCGCCCATGATGGCGTGGACCTCGTGGCCGGTCTCGACCAGGTGCTTGGCGACCGGGAAGGCAATTGCCAGGCCGACGCCGCCGCCAATGACGGCGCAGGGGCCCTCGGCCATCTCGGTGGGAACGCCCAGCGGGCCCACGACGTCGCGCAGTGACTCGCCGGCCTCATAGGTGGAAAGCATCTCGGTGGTCTTGCCGATCACCATGAAGATGAACTCGACCCAGCCCTCGTCACCGTTCCAACCAGCTAGGGTAAACGGGACGCGCTCGCCCGTCTCGTTGGCGCGAACCATGAGGAACTGTCCAGCGTGCGCATGCTTGGCGATCGCGGGCGCCTCGATGCGGAACTTGAACACCTTCTCCGAGAACTGCGTCTTCTCCAGGATCTTATACATAGAACCCCTCTCTTGTTAGGGCCGCCGAACCGTGCCTCCACGGAAATGGACGGTAGCCCGAGTAAAACCGTACGCGCACAGGCGTTGTGCAGACATACGGTATAAATTATACCCTCATGGGCATGTCGCTTACGTGTATCTTCGGCGGCTGGGAAAAGGGTTTATCCGCTTCGTCCTGCCGAATAGGGGCAGGTTTATTTTGGTCAGTTTTATCAGGTAAAACAGCAAAGGGGGCCGGCCTCGGGTTGTGATGAGGCCGGCCCCCTTTGGGGTGCTATGCGTGTATGGCGGCGCGCGGTTTATCGTGATGCTGCAACTGGGGCGTTTCCGCAGGTAAAACCTGCCAAAATAAACCTGTCCCTAAATGATAGGTTTTAGTGCTTGCCGTTGGCGGAGGCGGCGCCGTTGACATGGTCGCGGGCATAGACCACGCCGTGCACGATCGCCAGGCCGGCGGCATCGGCGGCGCGGGCGCAGGTGTCCTGGAAGTCCTCGGCCTCGCGGGCGCGCAGCTGCTTGAGCACGTAGTCGGCGACGGCCATCTTGCCGGGAGGGTTGCCGATGCCGGTGCGGATGCGGCTAAAGTCGCGGCTGCCCATCTTGTCGATGATGGAGCGCAGGCCGTTGTGGCCGGCATGGCCGCCGCCCACCTTGACGCGCACGTCGCCGGCGGGAATATCGAGCTCGTCGTGAATCACGAGCAGCTCTTCGGCCTTGATCTTGTACTCGCGGCAGAGCTTGGAGATGGGGCCGCCCGAGGTGTTCATGTACGACTGCGGCTTGACCAGCACAATCTGGCGCTTGCCGCCTTCTTCCTCGGGGTCGTTGATATTGATGAGCGCGACCTCGGCACCTGCCTGATTTTTCCAGTACGTGACGCCGGCTTGACGGGCCAGTTCGTCGATTGCCTTAAAGCCAGCGTTGTGGCGGGTCTCGGCATATTCCTCGCCAGGGTTGCCAAGTCCGGCAACCATGCGAATCTTGAGCGGCTGTGCAGCTGCCATGTTTGTCCTTTCGTCGATTTGTCGCCTGCTATGGTGAGCGACCCTGTTGCCGCTGTCAAATGGAGGGTAATTGAGGGCGTTTGGGCGCGTTTGGACGGCCGTCGAAAGCCGAGGTGGACAGTTAGTTCAGATACGTATAAAGCTTGGGCCACCGGATTGCCTAATTCGATGCCACGGCGCTGTATTGGTGCTCCAGTTAGTCCATATGACGCTGTTTTGAAGTCTACCCGGCCTTCAAATAGGACGAATGGTATAGAGATGACTGCAAAATAGTCTAATTCAGTGTGTCTATTTATACGTATTTGAACTAACTGTCCAGCCCTGCTCGACGGCGCACGGGTGATTCGCCGTTTAGACCGGCGCAAGGCCGATTCCGGCCCGCAGGGCGTTGAGCCAAGCGGCCTGACGCTTGCGATAGCCCTTGATACGGTATCGGAATCGGACTCCCGCGAGTCGATGCATCGTTTGGGCAAAGGCTTCGAGTGCAACAAGGTCTTTCATTTGGTCGCGATTGATAACCAGGACGTGGATTCCCATTGCCTTGAGGCCATTATTTCGATTGCCATCGTGGATGCGAGCGTTTTGAAGCTCATGCCCAATTCCGTTGTATTCGTTGTCGACTCCGGCTGCCGGGCAATATAGGTCGCAGATGGCATAGGGGATGCCCGAGGACATGTTGACCGCAAGAGTGTCGAAGTCGATTCGATGGTTGAGTAGCAGGCCTCCCATGGGCAGGCTGCAACATCCGAATCCGCCAAAGCGCATGGGCGCTCCGAGAACGGCAAACATTAGGGATTCGGCTGGGGATGCAGATCCGGGTCGGGCGAGATTGACTGCTGTGCGAAACGAGGTATATGAGCTGCTTTTTGCGAACCGTGCGATCGCCTCGAGCTCCTCGATGGTCGTGGCTGGCTCGCATTTGTAGTGCGCCTGTTCGTAGCGGGTTTCATTTTGCTGCTCGGTCACCGACTGGTCGCTCCAGCAATCGAGATCGTTCGTCGCTTCGAAGGTGTCGGCCTTGGGCCAGATGTCGCCATAGGCGATGGGGTAGGTTGCCTCGGGCGGAAGAGAATACGTTCCGAGCAGCTCCATGAGAAGCATTAAGGTTTTGGCAACCGATTCATTTTTGGAACACAGCATGGCTGTCATGGCAGGAGACGTTGCGTAGATGTCGGCCTCGACGTGCATAATTGCACCTTCAGGAAGCGGAGCGGAGAGAATATGTTGAAGAAGTCGCTTGTCGGGGCGTCTGTTGTCTTCGTTTGAAACGAGAAGATCGAGTAGTTCGGAATCATCTTCATTCCAGGCGTCGAGTATCGAAAGTGCGCCAAAGTCTATCGCGTCATTATTGGGAATGCAGCTAGCCAAGGCCTGTGCTTGCTGTTCACTATCAACGGAGTCCCAAGGTAGGGCAGAGTACGCCCGTCGTGCGCGACGAATTGCGCGGAGGGCGGAGAAATGTGAAATCACGGTCATCATAGCTATAACGTACTAAGTTGGCGGCAGAATGCGACCGCCATACCGTTCTTTTCGCTCAGCGGGGTGCTGGGCGCCATGAACGGCCGGGTGTTAGGAAATCGGTGGAATCGGTTGAGGGGATTGCGGGAAATTGAGCTCTGCCGCGAAGGTTGACGATAGCTATTGGACAGTTAGTTCAGATACGTATAGGGCGGCGGGCGTTCGAGGCGTTTCTAAGGGCCTTCGAGGGCGATTTGAGGGTAAATAGACGGCGGTTGTACTCGAAAACGATGAGCTTTGGGCGGCATGGCGTCCGCCGGGGAGCTCGGAAGGCTCTGAACGGCCCTTCGGAGCTTTAAAAAAATACGTATCTGAACTAATTGTCCATGGAAGGTTGGCGAGGGATAGAAAAAGGGTCGGAAGCGAGCTTCCGACCCTTTAAAAGCATCAAAGATGATGCGATGCGCGTCAGGCTACAGCGCGAAGTCGCCGCCGACGAGCGTGGAGACGGGCTCCTCGTGGTAAACGGCGGAGATGGCCTGAGCGAACTCCTCGGCGACCGAGATGGTCTTGATCTTGCCGCCGACCTCGACGGGAATGGCATCGGTGACGACGCACTCGACGATGGGGGCGTCGTTCAGACGCTCGATGGCCGGACCGGAGAAGATGCCGTGGGTGGCGCAGACGTAGATGTCGCCGGCGCCCATAGCCTTGAGCTCCTTGACGTTGGCGCACAGGGTGCCAGCGGTGTCGATCATGTCGTCGTTGATGATGCAGGTCTTGCCCTTGATGTCACCGATGATGCCCATGACCTCGGCGGCGTTGTGGCGCGGACGGCCCTTGTGGGCGATGGCCAGGTCGCAGCCGAGCATGTCGGACAGCTTCTTGGCGGCCTTGGCGCGACCCACGTCGGGGGAGACGACAACCAGGTTGTCGGTGTCGAAGTGCATGTCGTTGTAGTACTGGCCAAATAGCGGCAGTGCGGACAGGTGGTTAACCGGGATATCGAAGAAGCCCTGGATCTGGCCCTGGTGCAGGTCGAGGGTGATGATGCGGTTGACGCCGGCACGCTCGAGCAGGTTGGCGACGAGGCGGGCGGTGATGGGCTCGCGCGGGCCGGCCTTGCGGTCCTGGCGGGCATAGCCGTAGTGGGTGATAACGGCGGTGATGGAGCGGGCGGATGCGCGCTTGGCAGCGTCGGTGGCGATGAGCAGCTCCATGAGCATGTCGTTGACGTTGCCGCCGGCCACGGACTGAATCAGGAAGACATCGGCGCCGCGGACGGTCTCGTCGTAGCGGGCGTAAATCTCACCATTGGCGAACTGCTTTAGCGTAAGGCCCGAAAGCTCGACCCCAAGGTACTCAGCAATCTTCTGAGCGAGGGGACGGTTGGAGGAACCGGAATACACGCGGATGGACTTGCGCATATTCTCCGACTTCTCGGGATCATTAATCGGCATTACCCTTCTCCTTTATACATCGAATGCCATATAGATGCCTTGTTGCATTGTAACCGCGCGGCGGGGTTTATCGGGTCCTGATAACGTCTTTACCGCCAACGGACACGAACCGACCACTCATCCGGTTGCGCAGGTCACGATAGAAAAAGGAGCCGCCCCCATGGAACAGCTCCTTTTGTGCTTGGTAAAACGTTATACCTCGTCGTCCTCGTGCAGACGGCGGCGATAATCGGCGGCCCAGCCCTCAATATTTACCTGACGGGCGCGGCCCAGGCCGAGTGCGTCAGCCGGGACCGGATCGGTGATGACGGAGCCGGCGGCCACGAGCGCGCCGTCGCCGATCTGGGCGGGTGCGACCATCATGGTGTCGGAGCCAATGAAGGCGTCCTTGCCGATGACGGTCTTGTGCTTGTGGACGCCGTCGTAGTTGCAGGTGATGGAGCCCGCGCCCACGTTGACGCCGGGGCCCATGGTGGTGTCGCCGATGTAGGACAGGTGCGGCACCTTGGAGCCCTCGCCGATCGTGGACTTCTTGATCTCCACGTGCGTGCCGGCCTTGGATCCGTCGAGCATGTGGGTGCCCGGGCGCAGGTAGGCGCGCGGGCCGCAGTCGACGCCATTCTCGATGACGGCCTCGATGGCGATGGTCTCATCGATGGTGCAGCCGCTGCCGACGGTGGTGTCGGTGAGGCGGCTGTTGGGGCCGAGCTGGCACTCCTCGCCCACGGTGACGTGGCCGATCAGGTGCGTCTGCGGCCACACGACGGTGTCGCGGCCGATGGTGGCGTCGGGGCCGATCCAAGCCTGCGTGGGGTCGATGAACGTGACGCCCTCGGCCATCCAGTGCTCGTTGATGCGGTCGCGCGCGATGGCGGTAAGCTGCGCGAGCTGGATGCGGCTGTTGACGCCCAGGCCGTCGCGGTAGTCGTCGCAGTGGAAGATGGAGACTGCCTGGCCGTGACCCTTGAGGATTTCGAGCATGTCGGGCAGGTAGTACTCGGACTGCGCGTTGTCGTTGCCGATCTCGTTAATGTGGGCGGCGAGCTGCGCGCCGTCGAAGGCGTAGCAGCCGGCGTTGCACTCGAGTAGCTCGGCGGCCTGCTCGGGCGTGCAGTCCTTCTGCTCGATGATGCGCTCGATCTGACCATCGGCGCCCAGCTTGATGCGGCCGTAGCCGAAAGGATCGGGCGGGGTCATGGTCATGACGGTGCAGGCGAGCTCGCCGGTGGCGACGGTCTGTGCGAACTTGGCGACGGTGTCGGCGGTGATGAGCGGCAGGTCGCCGTTGAGCACGACGACGGGGCCTTGCGTGATGCCGCAGGCCTCGAGCGCGACCTTTACGGCGTGGCCGGTGCCCAGGCGCTCGGTCTGCTCGACGCACTCGACCTTGGTGGCGCTGTTGGCGTAGGCGCCGTCGATGAGGGCGCGCATCTCGTCGGCGTGGCTGCCGATGACGACCACGACGCGGCTGCAGCCGGCCTTGATGGTGGCGTCGACGATCCACTGGACCATGGGCTTACCCAGGATCTTGTGCGAAACCTTGCAGTGGTTCGACTTCATGCGGGTGCCCTCGCCGGCGGCGAGGATAATTGCGGTTGCGTCCATGTGATCTCCTGTTACGTTATAGAGACGTGTGTTTGGAAACGATACACGGCGCAATATGATACCGCAGGCATATGACGAGCGCGTAACGATTGGTTTGCGGCGGTTGAGGCTTGCGCCGCCGGCGTGGCGTTTGCACTGCGTGCGTGCGGCGTTGGTGGTGCTGCGGAGCTGTTGTTTGAGCGAGGGGACGGGGGTGCCCGTGGACAACATACGAGAGGAGTTTGGCGGCGAGCCCGTCGCGGCATTCTCGATGTCGCATCCGGCTGTGCCGGCACTCTATATAGTGCTGACGCTGGGGCTCACTATGTTCTCGATGCAGCCGGTGCTGGTTGCGCTGTCACTTGCGGGCGGGCTGGCGTATGGATTTGCGACGCGTGGGGCTGCCCGCACGCTGGGCGCACTCCGCTGGCAGCTGCCGGTGATTTTGATCATTGCACTGGTCAACCCGCTGTTTAGCGCCTCGGGCTCGACGGAGCTGTTCCGTATTGGCATGCGCGCGGTGTATCTGGAGAGCATGGTATACGGCCTGTGCATGGGCGGGCTGTTTGTGGCGAGCGTGCTGTGGTTTGAGGCGGCGGCGTCGATGCTCGAATACGACAAGGTGCTCGCGCTGCTGGGCAATGCCGCACCGGTGATTGCGCTTATGATCTCGATGTGCATGAGGCTTATCCCGCAGTTTTTGCGCCGCGGTCGTACGGTGTTGGCGGTGCAGGATGCGATTGATGTACCGGGCCGCGCGCCGGCCGACCCCGTGCGTTCGCGCTTGCGGGCATCGAGTGTGTTGATGGGCTGGGGCATGGAAGATTCGCTGGAGCGCGCGGACGCGATGCGCTCGCGCGGGTGGGGTGCCGCGACGCGTCGTACGACGTATGCGCGGTATCGACTGGGGCGCAGCGACGTTGCCGCGCTGGTTGGGCTTGCGTTGTTTGGCGCGGTTGCCGTGGCGGTGGCGTGGACCGCGACGACGCAATATTCGTTTTACCCGCAGCTCTTGGTGCCGGCGCCGTGGCCGGGCTATGTCGTGTACGCTGCCTGGATGGTGCTGCCTTGCGCGTTGCATGCGATTGATGAGAAGAGGTTTGGCTGATGGCTCGGTTTGATAGGAGCTCGGCGGCGGGTGTGGCATATGGCTCGGCCGCGCCGGCGATTGAGGTGCGAGGCCTTAGTTTTGCCTATCCCGGGGCCGAGGCACCGGTGCTCGAGGGACTTGATTGGCGTGTTTCCCAAGGTGCGTTTGCGCTGCTTGTTGGCGGTACCGGATCGGGCAAATCGACGCTGCTGTCGCTGCTCAAGCCCGAGATCGCTCCGGCGGGTACGCGCTCCGGCGAGCTGCGCGTGCTGGGCGAGCCCGTCGCCGACATGGACGTGCGGGCATCGGCGGAGCGCGTGGGTTATGTGTTCCAGGATCCCGAGAACCAGATCGTGTGCGAAACCGTGTGGCACGAGATGGCGTTTGGCCTAGAGAATCTGGGTGTGTCGCGCGACGAGATGCGCCGTCGCGTAGCTGAGACCAGCTATTTCTTTGGGCTGGAAGATTGGCTTCACCGCGATACTGACACGCTTTCGGGTGGTCGCAAACAGTTGCTGTCGTTGGCGGCCGTTCTGACGCTACGCCCGCGCGTGCTGCTGCTCGACGAGCCCACGTCTCAGCTTGATCCGGTCGCGGAGAAGAATTTCCTGCACGCGCTGTTTCGCGTGAACCGTGAACTGGGCTGCACGGTTGTTGTGGCTACGCATCAACCGCGGCCGATGCTCGAGTATGCGACGTGTGCGTACCGGATTGAGGGCGGTCGCGTGCGCGAGGTGGCCGACATTGCCTCCTTGGGGCATCGTGAAGAACTCTTTTCTGGCGAGGTGCCAGGGTGGGGTGGCTCGCGGCGTGCAAAAAACGGAATTTTCAGCAGCGTCAGTGGCCAGCTGGGTTCTTTGGACCCGCGCGGGGGCGCTCCAGGTGCAAAAAAGGGGCTGAAATCGGGCAGATCGGCTAAATTTGAGGCGCAAATCCTGCCGCAGGACGACTCGGGGGCGTCATCGCGCGCCGGTGGATGCAGAATATTCCCAAAAATGTACGCTGGCTCGGCCACCACCTTGACAGGAAGCTGGTTTCGCTACGATCGGGCGTCCGGCTGGGTGCTGCGCGGACTCGATGTGGCGTTTTCGACTGGCGCGGTGCATGCGATTGTGGGCGGAAACGGCTGCGGCAAATCGACGATGCTCTCGATTCTGGCCCGAACGGCTAAGCTGCAGCGTGGGCGCATGGTGCGCGGGGCGGCTTCGGCGGCGCTGCTGCCGCAGAACCCCAAGGCCCTGCTGGTCGCCGAGACAGTGCACGACGAGCTGATGGAATGGGCTTCGACCTGCGGATACGACGAGGACGCGGCCCAGGAGCGCGCGGCGCAGCTGGGATTGGACGGCCTGGATGCGCGCCATCCGTACGATCTTTCGGGCGGCCAGCGTCAGCTGCTCGCGTTGGCAAAGCTGCTGTTGATTGGTCCGGAGCTGTTGCTGCTCGACGAGCCCACGAAGGGGCTGGACCTGACGAGCCGCCGCATTATCGCCCGCGCCCTGTGCGAGCATGCGCAAGCCGGCGGCACCGTCATCATGGCCACGCACGA
>CABQHT010000017.1 GCA_902464035.1 uncultured Collinsella sp.
CCCATCTTGCCCTTGACCTCGTCAGCATGCGCGATGACCTCGTCCAGGCTGCCGTACTGCGCGATGAGCGCACTCGCCTTTTTGGGGCCGATGCCCGGTACGCCAGGAATATTGTCCGACGTATCGCCCTTCAGACCGTAAAAATCGGGCACGAGCGCCGGCGTGATGCCGTGATACAGGTCATCCACGCTCTCGGGCGTCATGATCGCCACGTCGGACAGGCCCTTGCGAGTCGAGACCACGTTGACGTGCTCGGTCACGAGCTGATACATGTCGCGGTCGCCGGTCACCAGCAGCATGTCGCAGCCGGCCTCCTCACCCAAGCGCGCCATGGTTCCCAGGATATCGTCGCCTTCCCAGCCCTCGGACTGCAGAATCGGCACGTTGAGCGCGGCGAGCAGCTCCTTGATCATGGGAAACTGCGCGTGCAAATCGGGGTCCATGGGCGGGCGCTGCGCCTTATACTGCGGCAGCATCTCCATGCGCACGCGCGGCTTGCCTTTATCAAACGCCACGACCACACCGTCGGGGTTAAAGGCATCGATCATCTTGAGGAACATGTTCAGAAAACCAAAGATCGCGTTGGTGGGGCGACCGTCCGGCGCGTTCATGGTCGGCGGCACGGCGTGGAAGGCGCGATGCATGAGCGAGTTGCCGTCGATGACGGCAAAGGTACGGCGCTTGTCAGACATATTGAATACCTCGCTTTGGGCTGGGCACAGTTTGCTCACACCAGTTTACACGCTCCCCGCCCCACGGCCACCGCACATCAGGCTTCCCCGCCGCCGCGGGCCCGCGCGTGATACGATGGCTCACGGTACATCAACCAGCACGATCGATCCGAAAGGAGCCTGCGTCATGGAGCGTCCCTGCGCATGGAAAAAGTACACGCCACAGCAAATCGAGGAGCTCGAGGAGCTTTGCCGCGGCTATAAGCAGTTTTTGAGTGAGAACAAGACCGAGCGCCTGTGCGTCAAGACCGGTATCAAGATGGCCGAGGAGGCGGGCTACGTCAATCTGGAGACCGTGATCGCCGAGGGCCGCGCGCTCAAGGCCGGCGACAAGGTGTACGCCGCCAACCACGGCAAGGACCTTATGCTCGTCAACCTGGGCACCGCCCCGCTCGAGCAGGGCTTTAACATCCTGGGCGCTCACGTGGACTCGCCGCGCCTGGACCTCAAGCAGAACCCCGCCTTCGAGGCCGGCGACATGGCCTACCTCGACACGCACTACTATGGCGGCGTCAAGAGCTACCACTGGGTGGCCTCCCCGCTCGCACTCGTAGGCGTCATCTGCAAAAAGGACGGCACCACCGTCGACATCAACATCGGCGACAAGGCAGACGATCCGGTCTTTACCATCTCCGACTTGCTGATCCACCTCTCGAGCGAGCAGATGGCCAAGCCCGCCAAGGACGCCGTCGACGCCGAGATCCTCGACGTGATCGTGGGCGGCCGTCCCGTCAAGTTTGATGAGGACGACAAGGACGCCCCCAAGGAGCCCGTCAAGCAGATGTTCCTGGACATCCTCAAGGAGCAGTATGACGTCGAGGAGGAGGACTTCCTCTCCGCCGAGATCGAGGTCGTGCCCGCCGGTCCCGCCCGCGACATGGGCCTCGACCGCTCCATGATTTTGGGCTATGGCCACGACGACCGTGTCTGCGCCTATCCGTCCATGCTCGCCCAGATCGACGTCGCCAACGTGGAGCGCACGAGCATCACACTCATCGTCGACAAGGAGGAGATTGGCTCCGTAGGCGCCACCGGCATGACGAGCCGCTTCTTCGAGAACACCGTCGCCGAGATCATGACGCTCGCCGGCGAGGACAGCCCGCTGGCCCTGCGCCGCGCACTCGCCCACAGCCGCATGCTCTCCTCTGACGTGTCCGCCGGCTTCGACCCGGGCTACGCCGGCAAGTTCGAAACCAAGAACGCAGCCTTTATGGGTCGCGGCCTGTGCTTTAACAAGTACACGGGCAGCCGCGGCAAGGGCGGCTCTAACGACGCCGACGCCGAGTATGTGGCCTTCATCCGCGACATCATGGACGAGGCGGGCGTTGACTTCCAGACCTGCGAGCTCGGCCGCGTCAACGCAGGTGGCGGCGGCACCATCGCATACATCATGGCCAAGTACGGCATGAACGTCATCGACTCCGGTGTTGCCGTCCTGTCCATGCACGCCCTGTGGGAGGTCGCTAACAAGGCCGATATCTACGAGGCCTATCGCGGCTACAAGGCCTTCATCGAGCGCGCCTAACCGACCCTTCATCAGTTGCGGTGAAATACGGACTAAACTGGCCCATAAACGGCAAAACAGACCGTATTCCACCGCAACTTCCTTTTTGGCAGAGGAGAGTCCATGCTGCAGGTCATCATTTCGCCCGCCAAGCAGATGCGCGCGGCCCAAGATGCTTTTGAAGTCCTGGGCATTCCACCTTTTGCGCACGAGACGGCTCGCCTCCACCGCACACTGCTAGATATCGAACGAAATGAAGGCAGCGACAGCCTGCAGACGCTATGGAACGTGAGTGACAAACTGCTGGGGCCTTGCCTCAACACCCTGCATGAGTTCGGGCCCATCCTGAAAAACGGCGATCTCGACAATCCCGCACTCGCCTGTCACCTCTCCCCTGCCGTCATGTCCTACCACGGCATTCAATACCAGAGCATGGCGCCCGAGGTGATGGATTCCGCGCAGCTCGCATGGCTGCAAAGCCACCTGTGGATCCTCTCCGGCCTCTACGGGTGCGTTCGCCCCTTTCATGCCGTCGAACCATATCGGCTGGAAATGGGCGCGAAGCTCGCCGTTGACGATGCCCGAGACCTCTATGCGTTTTGGAGTGACAAGCTCGCGCGGGCTATCGCCCCGGCAGGCTCAAACACCACGATCGTCAACCTCGCCAGCGTAGAGTACGCCAAAGCCGTTCTGCCCCATCTCGCGGGCGACGCCACGGTCGTCACGTGCCTCTTTGGCGAAGGCATCCGCAACGACAAGCCCATCCAGCGCTCGACCGCCAGCAAAAAGGCACGTGGTTCCATGGTGCGCTGGATGGCAGAAAACAAGCTCGAGGATGTAAGCGGGCTCACCGCGTTTGACGTTGGTTATCGTCACTTTCCCGAGCTTTCAAATAAGAACACTTTGGTCTTCCTGAACGAACAGACCTTGTAGGACCACCGCTACTTTTGAATGTGCTGCCTAGGCACGGCGTCTATTCCGCCAAGCCGTCGGCTTTGGCAACTTCGTTTGTCGAGCCATCTTGGTAGGTAATCTTAACGTGCTCTACCTCGGACACCGCAACACCCGATGGGGGCTCCAAGCGCCATTCCGTCAGCGCGATATCCATAGTCGTAGGCACGTCGTCCTGATTCTTGAGCTTCACCGTCAGCGTTTTGAGCGCCGCATCATACGTCACGCGTTCGATTTCCTCACCAGGAATAGACCCACCGCTCAGCTGAAGCTGGACAAATCCATCGCGCGAATACCAATAGTCGCCCGGCGCGGCAACGGTATTGCCGCCCGTAACCTTCACTGTCATGATCGGCAGGGCATCGTCGGCCTCGAACTCCCATGCAGCGCCGCCGTGACCGCCAAACGTCCAGATACAAAAGGCAATCACCAGCACGGCAAGCACCGCAAAACCAATCGCGACAAGGCCATGGTGCGCACGGCTTTCCTCGGCCGATACATCCCATTGCGTCTCTCGATACAGATGCTTGTCTTCCATGTTCGCCTCCCCACAGGCACGCTCGTTGGCCCAATCGTACCCATTCAGGCTATACTTGAGCCCATGACATAACGGGGAGCTTGCAGGACAAGACGGCAGGCTGAGACTGGACGCGCCCGCCCTGACCCGCAAACCTGATATGGGTAATGCCAACGAAGGGAGCCGTGCCAATGAGCACACAGACCGAGCCCAAGCTCGTCACGCAAATCGACTTCGCCCGCGCCGGGCAGATTACGCCGCAGATGAAGGAAGTCGCCGAGCGCGAGCATCGCGACCCCGAGTACATCCGTGAACGTGTGGCTGACGGCCGCATCGCCATCCCCGCCAACATCGTGCATATCAAAAAGGGCATGCGCGCCTTTGGTGTCGGCGAGGGTCTGTCCACCAAGGTCAACGTCAACCTGGGCATCTCGGGCGACAAGGCCGATGCCGCCGAGGAATGGAAGAAGGTCAAGATCGCCGAGGACTTTGGCGCCGACGCCATCATGGACCTTTCCAACTCGGGCAAGACGCGCCAGTTCCGCCAGCAGCTCATCGACGAGACACCGCTCATGGTGGGCACCGTCCCCATGTACGACGCCATCGGCTATCTGGAAAAGCCGCTGGTCAAGCTGACCAAGGATGACCTGTTCGAGGTCGTGCGCGCGCACGCCGAGGACGGCGTGGACTTTATGACCATCCACTGCGGCATCAACAAGTCGGTCACCAAGACCTTTAAGGAGACCGGCCGTCTCATGAACATCGTCAGCCGCGGCGGCTCGCTGCTGTTTGGCTGGATGGAGGTCACCGGCAACGAAAACCCCTTCTACGAGTACTTTGACGAGCTGCTCGAGATTTGCCACGAGTACGACGTGACGATTTCGCTCGGCGACTCCTGCCGCCCGGGCTGCCTCTACGACTCCAACGATGCCACCGAGACCGCTGAGATGATCGAGCTGGGCAAGCTGTGCAAGCGCGCTTGGGCCGCCGGCGTCCAGGTCATGGTCGAGGGCCCGGGTCACATGGCGCTCGACGAGATCGCCGCCAACATGAAACTGCAGAAGCGCCTGTGCCACAATGCCCCGTTCTATGTGCTCGGGCCGCTGGTGACCGATATCGGCGTGGGTTACGACCACATCACCGCTGCCATCGGCGGCGCCATCTCCGCCAGCTCCGGTGCCGACTTCCTGTGCTACGTGACGCCGGCCGAGCACCTGTGCCTGCCCAACGCCCAGGACGTGCTCGATGGCCTCATGGCCACTAAGATTGCCGCGCACGCCGCCGATATCGCCAAGAAGGTGCCGCACGCCCGCGACATGGACGACAAGATGGGCCAAGCACGCCGCAAGCTCGACTGGGATGCCATGTGGAAGTGTGCTCTCGACCCGGTCACCGGCAAGAAACGCTACGAAGAATCCCCCGCCGCCACCGAGGGCACCTGCACCATGTGCGGCAAGATGTGCGCCGTCCGCACCGTTAACAAGGTGTTCGAAGGCACGACGATCGACCTCGGCATGGAGGACTAACTCGTCACCGGAGCCACAATCGGTAACATGGTGTTCGTCAATTGTTGACGTGTGAACATTTGCCTACATTTGCGTAAAGATTGCATCGCCCGCCCGGGTTCGACATAGAGTCGGCCCGGGCATCTTTATAATGCTGGCTTAAAGACCCATTTGATTCCGACCGAACAAGGGAGCAAACATGGATCGCAGTAAGGTACCTGCCGTTCTGTCCATCGCAGGATCCG
Organism: uncultured Collinsella sp.; assembly: GCA_902464035.1. Taxonomy (GTDB): domain Bacteria; phylum Actinomycetota; class Coriobacteriia; order Coriobacteriales; family Coriobacteriaceae; genus Collinsella. The sequence continues at coordinate 5,454 of CABQHT010000017.1, forward strand.
ATTCCAGCGGTGGCGCCGGCATTCAGGCCGACATCAAGACCATCACGGCGCACCGCCTGTATGCCGAGACGGCCATCACCGCTATCACCGCACAGAACACCCTAGGCGTCACCGCCGTACAGAACATCTCCCCGGATATCGTCGCTGCGCAGATCGACGCCGTATTTGACGATATCCGCCCCAGCGCCGTCAAGATCGGCATGGTTTCCTCTGCCGAGATTATCGAGGTTATCGCCGACCGCCTGAGCGCCTGGAACGCGACAAACGTGGTCGTCGACCCCGTCATGGTAGCCACCTCGGGCGCACGGCTGATTGCCGAAGATGCCGCCGAGGCGCTCACCCGCCGCCTGTTCCCACTGGCAACCGTCATCACGCCCAATATTCCCGAGGCCATGGCCCTGCTTGACTACGAGGTCGACTCCGAGCGCACACAGCAAAATGCTGCCATGCTCCTCACCCGCCGCTTTGGTTGCGCATCCCTCGTTAAGGGTGGGCATCTTGTCAACGAGGCCAACGATGTATTGGCCGAACCCGCGCCGCTCGATGACGAGGGCAGCCATCTGGGCGATCCGCTCACCACGTGGTTCCGCCACAAGCGCATCGAGACCGACAACACACACGGCACCGGCTGCACGCTTTCGTCCGCCATCGCCTGCGCGCTGGCCCAGGGCATGGATCTTGCCGATGCCGTCAACGCCGGCAAGGCCTACCTAACCGGCGCTCTCGCCGCCGGCTTTGACATGGGCAAAGGCTCTGGCCCCGTCAACCACATGTGGCAATATTAAGATTCGCAGCCCAAAACCGCCGCAAAGGGGACAGGCACCTTTGCGGCGGCTCCCACAAACATCTCGATCTGTAACAGTTAGAGCCCATTTTTCAGCCCACCTGTTATAGATCGAGACATTCAAATTCCACTGAGAAGATAATCTCGATGTGTAACAGCAACTCGGCAAAATCGACCCTAGATGTTACAGATCGAGACAAACGACCGATATCGACCTAAATAATCTCAATCTGTAACATCTAACCCGTTTTCGGCCTTACAACTGTTACAGATCAAAACAAACCAACGAAACAAGCCGTCGCAAGGGGAACTTTTGTACTGCTTTGGGTCGCGCTACTCACCGAGCATCTCTTGGAGCTTGGCTGCCACGGCATGTCCCAAGCTCTCGTGGCTTTCGGGCATCATATGCAGATAGTCGATATCGCCCGGCTCGGCAAACTCGGCGGCATTCAAAAAGTCGCAGCCAAACTGCTCGGCCACGTGCGCATAGTACTCGCCAAAATGTTCAGATGCCTCGACGGAACGCTCGTCAAAATCGGTCATATATACATCGGCGATCTGCGGCTTGATCTTGATAGGAGCCATCAGCAGGATGCGCGGGCAAGGCGCAGCGTCGGTCCACGGAAACGCGCGGACGGCGCGAATCAGCGCCATGGCGCCACGGGCGATATCGGAAGCTGTCACGTTAAAGACCGTCTTACAGTCGTTGGTGCCCAGCATGATCACAATGGCGTCCAGCGGCTTATGAGCCTCGAGCAGCATCGGAAGCGCGCGAATGCCGTTGAGGTTAGTGTCCAGATGGCACATGTCGTCGCGTACCGTCGTGCGGCCGTTGAGGCCCTCTTCAATTACATGCCAGCCCTCGCCTAAGTCACGTTGGACCACGCCACACCAGCGCACATCCTGCGCATAGCGCACCGCGGTACCGTCGCGCATGCCCGCCGGATCGTAACCATAGGTGTTGCTGTCACCAAAGCATAGAACGTTTTTCATCGTAAGCTCCCCACTCAATAAAAAGCCGACGGGAGCAGCCCCCGTCGGCTTGGCATATCACATCGCGCGCACCGCTTACAGGTACTTGCGCCAGTCATCCTCGTCCTCATCATCCTCGACTGCTGTCTGGGCCTGCTCGGCGGCGCGAGCGGCTGCGGCGCGGGCGGCAACCTGGGCATAGGACTCCTCGTTGCGCTCAGGGAAGTTTGCCAGCACGTGCTCGAACTTGGCAAAGTCCTGGTCCCAGCGCGTAGAGGGCACGGCAAAGAAGACCTGCTTGACCTTGAAGTCGCCCGACGCGAGCTCCTTGCGGAAGAGCTCGGCCACGGCCTCGGCATCAAAGCCGTTGTTCTCGCAGCCCCAAGCACCCAGCACGAGCTTCTCGCGACCAAGCTCATCGCAGATGGCGAGCACAAAGCGAATGCGGTCGCGCAGGGCATCCAGCAGAGCATCGTCGCTCACGCGATACTCCTGGCGGGCGCGCCTAACGTTGGGCGCGGCGGCCACGATCACGTCGGCGTATGCATGCACGTGGTTGCGGTCGAAGCGCACCGCAGGCACCACCAGGGCGCGGTTACGATAGAGCTCGCAGTTGATGTTGCGGCGACGGTTCTCGCCGTACCACTTACGCTGCTTATCGAGAACGTTGTACAGATACGAATCGGCGCACAGCGTGGCCTCCTGGCCCAGATAACCCTGAATATATCCACCGCCCGGATTGGTAAACGAGGCAAAGGCGAGCACGGCCATGTCGCAGAACTGCGCATAGCCGCGACCGTTATCGAGGATTGCCTGCGTGGCGGAGGCATCAAGCACAGTGACCTCGGGCAGGACCGGAGCGGGCTCCTCAGCAGGCGCGGACTCAGCTTCGGCGATTTCCTCGGCAGGCTCCTCGACGGGCTCGGGCGCCGCCTCGGTCTCGGCAGTCTCCGCGTTCTCGACGTCCTCGGCGACCTGCTCTTCGGCGGCCACAGCACTCTGAACCTTGGCCTTCATCGCCGCGACAAAGCCGGCAGGCATACCGTCAAACTCGCGAACACCGGCGAGCGAACGCTCGATATCCTTGGCGCACGCTTCGGACACAGTTGCCACGTGACGCTCGGCGGCCTTGGCACGGGCCTCGCGCTTGGGATTGGGCTGACCCGCTCGGTTGGACCTGCGGTTACGGTTCCTGTTGTCGACGTCTGCCATACGTGGCCACCTTTCCTGTCGCTGCCGCTATCGGCTTTTCCCATCCATGATACCCCGCCGCGTACAAAAAAGACGGCCCCGAAGGACCGCCTTTCACATCGTTTTACCGCGTCCGACAAGAAACGCTGCAATCCCCCGCGCTAGTCGCGACGACCGAGGATGTTCAGGATGCGCAGGAACACGTTGATAATGTCCACGAACAGATTGGACGCCATGAGCACCGCATTGGGCAGCGTGGGCGGCACCGTCGTGGCAACATAGGTGTCGTAGCCAATAAAGCCGGCGAACACCACGATCACGATCAGGTCGGTGATGGTCTGCGAGACGCCCATGAACATCAGCACGATCTCAACCAGAATAGTGGCGAGCAGAATGCCAAAGCCGATGCCATATACGCGCTGGAAAAACTTGGGGAACGTCACGCCCAAGGCGCCAAAGACAAAGGTGATGGCGGCCGTGGCGATAAAGGCAGTGTTGATGGTGGGCAGGTCGTAGTTGGCAAGGCCAAACGACGCGGTCAGGCCGAAGGTACTCGCAAAGATTACGTAGCCCACAAGGGACAGACCCACGGACTGCTTGCCCGCAGCAGCCGACATCATGACCATGCCGACGATGGTTAAAATAAACGAGCCAAAGACCAGTGGCAGGGCGGCGCCGCTCATCATCATGCGCGCAAACGACATGGTGCTCGTAAAGTAGGCGCCGGCACCCATGGCGCAAAAGCCCAAGAAGATCAGGGCAGATATGGCGAGATTGTACGCGCGCGGCGACATCTCCTTGGCGCGACTTGCGCCGGTCTCGACGGGGCCGTTCTGATAGCCCTGAATATCGTTCATGCTTCGTCCTTTCAAAAAGCGCCACGACAGCGCAGCAGGTGACAAGATTCCTGCCATTGTACCCGAACGCCGTGCGTCCTTACCTACGGCGCTCGCCCTCAAGCGTACGATCAAACGCCCAAACCCACCAACGCATCACGTGTGCCTGCGAGCCGTCCGCCCGCTCGCGCGTCTGGTCCTCCAGATACAACTCGGTCGCGTGCCCGCCAAAACGAACCTTATAAGTCGCCGTACGAATGCCGTGAACCGTCAGGCCAAAACCGGTGGACGAGACAATCTCGTCAATCGTAAAGCAGCGACCGTCAACCCAGCAGACGGTAACCGGCACAACCTGTCCGCCCGCGAGAATGCGAGCCACGACGTCCACATACTGCTTGTGCACGCGCCGAGTTTTGCCGTCTGTCTGTCGATATTCCATGCCTCCTATTATCGAACGCATGTTTGCATATTGTAAAGCGAACAGACTGTGGTTTTGGGGTGTTGGGGCGCGCGCACGTGTCCTCATGGTGTGTTAGCAAAAAGAACACCCACGGTCAACAGGGCTAATATTCATTTTTAGTGCCAAAAAATTCACTGCTCCCATCAGAACTCGGTAAAGAAACCCGCAGGAGGTGATACGATTTATCATGTTTCTGTAACGTGCCTGCAAACTTCGAGAAAGCCCATATATGGACGTAACGTTCTCAACCTTCCTCGGCCAACTTGTGTCGAACCCAGTCCTTGCCGTCACCGTGATCCTCGCGCTCGGCGCCATCTTCGTCAATGGATGGACCGACGCACCCAACGCCATCGCGACCTGCGTCACTACGCGTTGCATGCCCGCCCGCGCCGCCATTCTCATGAGTGCCGCATTCAACTTCCTCGGCGTGCTCATCATGACGCACTTTAACGCGAGCGTCGCCAACACCATCTCCCATATTGTCGACTTTGGCGGAAACAGTACCATGGCGCTCGCCTGCCTGTGCGCGGCGCTGTTCTCCATCGTCGTCTACGGCGCCACAGCGTCGCGTTTTGGCATCCCCACCTCGCAAAGCCACAGCCTTATCGCCGGCCTGACCGGTGCCGCCATCGCCCTCGGCGGTGCGAGCAGCGTCAACGTCCACGAGTGGATGAAGGTCATCTACGGCCTGGCGCTCTCCATCGGCCTGGGCTTTGTCATGGGCTGGGTCCTGTGCAAGCTCGTCTCGATTCTTTTCGCCGCCGCCAACAGGCGACGTGCCAATGTCTTCTTTAAATACGCTCAGATCGCGAGCGCTGCGGCCATGAGCTTTATGCACGGCGCGCAGGATGGACAGAAGTTCATCGGCGTGCTCTTTTTAGGCGTGGCCTTTGCCAGCGGCCAGACGAGCGTCGGCGATGCCGGCATCCCCATCTGGATTATGCTGCTATGCTCGGCCACCATGGGCATCGGCACCAGCGTGGGCGGCGAGCGCATCATCAAGTCCGTTGGCCAGAGCATGGTCAAGCTCGAAAAGTACCAGGGCTTCTCCGCCGACCTGGCGGGCGCCGCGAACCTGCTGCTTGCCACCCTTACCGGCATCCCCGTGTCCTCCACGCACATCAAGACCTGCGCCATCATGGGCGTCGGTGCCGTCAAACGCCTCTCGGCCATCAACTTCGGCGTCGTCAAGGACATGATGTTCACCTGGTTCTTCACCTTCCCCGCCTGCGGACTCATCAGCTTTGTCATGGCCAAGCTGTTCATGATGTTCATCTAGTCAAACCGAACGTCCATCCGGACCGTAACACCTCGCCCACCCGTCTTCGCCTCGAAAGGACCCACTCATGGCAAAGAAACCCGATTCGTTCTACTTTGACAACTACGTCGCCTGCGCCGACCTCGCCGTCCAGGCCGCCGAGCTGCTTACCAAGATTTTCGAGAACTTCGATCCCGCAAAGATTCACGATATGCTCGACAAGATGCATGCGATCGAGCATGCGGCCGACAAGAAGCACCATGAGCTTGAGGACGCCCTGCTCACCGCCTTTATCACCCCGCTTGAGCGCGAGGATCTGGACCTGATGAGCTGCTCGCTCGACACCGTGCTCGACCGCATCGAGGGCGTCGTGCAGCGCGTCTACTTCACCAACATCCAGAGCATCCACCCCGATGCCATCGTCATCGCTCACAAGGTGACCGACGCCTGCCGCGCCATGAAGGACCTTATGGTCGAGCTTCCCAACTACCGCAAGTCCAAGACCCTGCGCGAACTCGTCATCCAGATCAACACCATCGAGTCCGAGGCCGACGAGCTCTATATCAACGCCATGCGTAACCTGCACGTTAACGGCAAGGACCCGCTCGAGGTTATCGCCTGGCGTGACGTGTACGCCTTCCTGGAGTACTGCGCCGACTGCTGCGAGAATGTGGCCGATGTCGTGGATTCGATTGTCATGAAGAACAGTTAATTGGGGGTACGTATCCCACCGGTCGCAGGCCCGACCACTAATACCTTTTTCACTCCGGCTGCAAGCAGAGTCGTTCAAAAGGTATTAGTGGTCGGGCCTGCTCCCTTACGTACCACCATTGGGAACTTTGGCTGAGGGGTTGAGCGTGGTGGGGCCTTTGCTGTGATGGCCCTTGATTGCTCGGGGTTTTACTTTGGTATTCGATGAGCGTTTGGCTGGATAGGGCTTTGGGTACCCTCTTGCTTAGTTTTGGATTGTTTTATTAGCTTTGGAGGGCTCGTATGGGGTATTTGGATCTGGCTCGGGGTCGGTATTCTTGTCGCGAGTTTGAGGATCGTTCTGTTGAGCAGTCGGTAGTGGATGCCATTGTTGAGGCGGGGCGGATTGCTCCTTCTGCTTGTAATAATCATCCAGCCCGTGTGATGGTGCTGGATACGCCTGAGCTGTTGGAGAAAGCTGCTGCTTGTCAGCCTCGGTTTGCTCGTGATGGGTCCATCTTTGGGGCTCCGCTTGTCTTCCTTATTTGCAGCGTTACCGATGATGCTTGGGTGCGCCCGTATGACCAGATGAATTCCAGTGAAATCGATACGTCCATCGTGTGTGATCAGATGATGATGGAGGCCACCGAGCAGGGCCTGGGAACGTGCTGGGTATGCCATTTTAAGCCTGAGGTGGCACAGGAGCAGTTCAATCTGCCCAAGGGCGTCTATCCCTATCACATGCTCGTCTGTGGCTATCCCGCCGACCACATCGCCGAACCCGAGCATCGCGAGGCCCGCACTATTCCCCTCTCCAACTTCCTCCTCAAGTAGTTTTTGGACATACCTTAAAATCTACCTTTTACCACGCGCCCTTCGCCGAGTTCTGTCCCATCGCATGCAGAGCTCGGCGTTTTGTTTCCCAACCCGTATACAGCCACAAAAAAAGAGCCCGCAGGTGCGAGCTCCTCTTAAGGACACTAGATTGTAGCTCTAATGCTAATCCAGGTCGTCGGCGGCAAAGTTGTCGATCGGGGCGAAAGGATCGGCCACGGGGACAACCGGGTCAGCGACGGGCAGCGGCTCGGCGGGAACAGTCACCGCAGGAGAAGCGGCAGAACCGACCGGCGTGGAGGCCATGAGGTCGGCCGGGAAGGAGTTCTGGGCATCGTCCATAAAGTGCTGGATGAGCTTGAGGTACTCGGCCTTGAACTCCTCACGGGAAGCCTTGAGACGATCGATCTCCTCGAGCTCGGCCTGCTTTTCGGTCAGAGCCTGGCGGATAACCTCGCGGGCCTTGGCGTCAGCCTCGTTGCGGATACGCTCAGCATTCTCGTTGGCATCGTTGACGATGGTCTCAGCGGTCTGCTGGGCAGCGATCAGGGCAGCGGAAATCTGGCGCTCCTGAGCGGAGAAGTCAGGGGTGGGAGCAGCCACGGGGGCGGCAGGAACGGCCTGGGCGGTGGCATCCTGAGCCTGGGCAAGCTGAGCCTGCGCATCGGCAAGCTGCTGCTCGGTAGCAGTCAGACGACCCTTAAGGTCGACGATCTTAGCGAGCATAGCGTCAACCTCGGAGGACAGCGTCTCCAAGAAGACGTCGACCTCGGCGGGATCGTAGCCACGCTTGGCCTCAGAGAAAGTCTGAGCCTGGATGTCTGCAGGGGTAATAGCCATAACAAGTCTCCTTTTTCATCGCCTCGGCGCTACACGCCCGACGTAAGTTACTAAGTCAGTTCTACACGAGTATACCTATAAGAAGCTGCAGAACCAGCCTCTGCACCAACTGCAACGCAATAATCGCAACGACCGGCGAAAAATCGATACCGCCCATCGGCGGGATGAAACGACGGAACAGGTTGAGCCACGGACCGCACACGCTATCAAGCACCGCGGCAATATCCTGAAGCAAACCACCCTGCTTCATGGGAATCCACGTCATAAAGCAGTAGACGACAATGAGCGTGGAATAGAAGTTGAACAGCGTGTTGACCAGCTGGACGATAGTGTAGATGTTGATGGGAATCTCCTCGTCTTGTCTTTACTTAAGGTAGCCGTCGGCACGAAGCTTCTTGAGATCGGAATCTTTGACCTCGCAACCGGCGGGCAGCACCATGAACACGCGGTCGCCTACCTCCTTGACCGTGGCACCCAGACCGCAGGCAAAGCCGTAAGAGAAGTCCAAGACGCGCTTAGCAACTTCGGTGCGTACACCCACAAAAATCAGTGCGACAGGCTGCTTGGTGCGAACGCGGCGCACTACGGTCTCCACGTCGTCATAACTCTCGGGGCGCAGGACATAGGCCGGCAGCTGCGGTGTGGCGTTGATGATATTGTTCGCATAGGCCGAGGCATCGCTCGGTGCAGGCGCGGGCGCAGCGGCGGCACGGGCGCGGGTGTTCTCGGCGTAGCTCGACGGCGTGTCATAGGCACCAGGACGATAACCGCTCGCAACGCTGTCCTGCGAGCGCGAAGGCGGGTTATACGTCGTGGCATGGCGGGAGTCATCGCCGACTAGCTGACCGGAGCGCGTATACACGGCAACCGACTCAGCTTCACCACGGCGCGTCTGACCAAGCAGGCCGTTGCTCGGCTCGTCTTGGGTGTAGAAGCCCTCGCCCGAAGCACCGCTGTAGCCATTGCCCTGATAACCATCGTCATAGCCGTCATCGTAGCCGTAGTCGTCGTCCTGGCCATAACCCTGGTCGTAACCCTGCTGGCCGCCCAGGTGCATCTTATTTTTAATCTCGTCAAGGAAGCCCATGGTTGTGTCCTCTCGCGGTTTAGTGCAGGCGCCCCGATAATCAGTGCGCACTTCAGAGCCTTATTTTACTGCAAACTCCGGGCTAAATACTACCCTGCCCAGGCGAACGAGCGTAGAGCCCTCCTCAAGGGCAGGCTCAAAGTCCTCGCTCATGCCGCAGGAAAGCTCAGGCAGGTTCAAATCGGGATGCGCCGCCTCCAGCTCATCCCTCAGCTCACGAAGCCCCGCAAAGGTGCGGCGTGCCACATCCTTATTCCCCCGGGGCGCCATAGTCATAAGCCCCTGCACGCAAATTCCCTCGAGCTCCGCAAGCTCACCCGCGGCGGCGCGAATCTCATCGGGCGAAAAGCCTCCCTTCGACTCCTCACCACTCACATTGACCTCAATGAGCACGCGCTGGGGGCCGGCGAGCTCGCCTGCCTCAATCTTGCGGACAGCACGGCTCGAGATCGCCTGTGCCAGATGCAGCGAACCCACCGAGTGAATCAGCTCGGCTGAGCCCAGCACCGCATTGATCTTATTGGTCTGCAGGTTGCCGATCATATCGAAGCGCACCTCGGGCAGCTCCGGATGCTCCGCCAGACCCGTAAGCTTGCGAACCAGCTCCTGCGGGCGGTTCTCGGCAAAATGGCGATACCCCGCCTGGATGGCAGCAACAGTCTCATCGACACCAACGGTCTTGGACACGGCAATGAGGCGCGCGGCGTCGTGGGGGCGGCCCGCGTGATCGAGCGCCGCATAAAAACGTTCCAGAATCTGCTCGCGGCGAGCGCGCATCAAGTCCAAATAGTTATCCATTGCTAATCGCCTCCGCTGACAGCCAAACAAGTAGTCCCATGCTAACGCAAGAGCGCGGCCCCGCATGTGCAAGGCCGCGCTCACTTAGGTATTTACAATCTTTCGACGAACGGGGCTACTTACTCCTCGTCGTCCTCGCCATCGTCCTCGTCCTCAAGATGATCGAACAGGTAGCGAAGACCCTCGCTGACCTCGTTAACGGGCACCTTGGCAACGTAGCGCGCGTCGACGGCGGGCCTCATGATAACACCCTCGCCCGAAGGCACGCGCATGCTCTCGAGCTCATCCTCGTCCACACGGGCAATATCGCCGGCGTTCATACGCTGACCAGTCAACAGGAAGGTCAGACGGCAAGCGGCATCGATGGAAATCGAAGCGATGCGATCGAGGTAGCGCGAAACCATGATGGCGCGGCGCAGGTCGTCATAGTTGCTATCGTCGTCCATAAAGTCGCCCGTATCCATACGGTTAAAGGTGCGGAAGAACTTCTCGTAGGCGGCGTGCACCGGCTCGTCCTCGACGGCCAGGTTGCAGATGATGGACATGTCGTTGGCGACCAAAGCGGAGATCGAGGAACCCAGCACCTGGTAGACGGCCTCGGCCTCGGCATCAACCAAGGTCACAAGCTCCTGAGGCAGCGAGATATCGGCCTTGACCATGTGGCTGGCGGCACGGCAGATCTGGCGAACCTTATCGGTCATGCGCTGCAGGTTAAAGTCGACATAGATGATCGTCTGAAGCAAGCGGAAGTCGGAGGCGACCGGCGACTGTGTGGCGATCAGGTTGTAGCACACGGCCTCAAGGTTGGCACAACGGGCGTCAATCGAAAGCGTGCGCTTCTTGGTCTTGACGGCGAGCTTGCGGTCGTCGGTCACATAGGCCTTCACGGCGTCGTGAAGGGCCAGATCAATGGCCTCGTAGATGCTCAGCATCTCGTGACGGGCCTCGATGAGCTGACGGGAAAACAGTTTGCGCATGGTTCACTCCAATCAGTTGGGTGCGGTCATGCCGCCCGCACAGTGAATACGCACCGGACTAGGTCCGATCGGTTTGGGACTAGTCGCACCGATCAGCCAAAGCGGCCGGTGATATAGTCTTCCGTCCGCGAATCCACCGGGCTGGTGAAGATCGCGTCGGTTTGACCATACTCGATGAGCGTAGCGGGCTCGCCGGCAACTTCCTGCAAGAAGAACGCGGTGTAGTCGCTAATACGAGCTGCCTGCTGCATTGAATGCGTGACGATGATGATCGTCATCTCGGGCGCGAGCTCGGCCATCAGATCCTCGACCTTAGAGACGGAGGTGGGGTCGATGGCGGAGCAGGGCTCGTCCATCAGAAGGACATCGGGCTGCACCGCAAGCACACGCGCGATGCACAGACGTTGCTGCTGACCGCCCGAGAGCGCCAAACCATCCTTGTTGAGCTGATTGGATACCTCTTTCCAGAGGTTGGCGCGCTTGAGCGATTCTTCCACGATGTCATCGAGGTCGCTTTTGCTAGTCACGCCCTGCAGACGAGGGCCAAAAGCGACATTCTCGTAGATGGATTTGGGGAACGGGTTGGGCTGCTGAAAGATCATGCCCACGCGACGTCGAAGGTCGACCGGGTCGACGCCCTCGGCATAGATATCGTTGCCGTCGAGCGTCATGGTACCCTCGACGCGCGTGCCCTCGATGAGGTCGTTCATGCGGTTGATGCAGCGCAAAAACGTCGACTTGCCACAACCCGAGGGGCCGATGAACGAGGTAATGGCATTTTTGGCGATGTTGAGGTCAAGCCCCGTCAGCGCATGAAAGTCACCGTACCAAAAGTTGAAATCCTTGGCCGTAATGGCCGCTTGCTCCAGCGTGGGAGCGGACTGATAAACGGACATGGGACTCCTTAACTAGCGACGCTTGCGCGACAGGAAGCGCGCAAACAGGTTGAAGGCCAGAATGATCACCATCAGCAAGAGCGCGGTGCCGTAGGCTGCGTTCATGTTGATGCCGTCGTTTGCAAGCAGGTACAGGTGAACCGTCATGGGGCGGCCGGAATCGAGCGGCGAAATAGGTAGATTGATGGCTTGGCCCATGGTGTAGAGCACCACCGCGGTCTCGCCAATGGCACGGCCGATGGCGAGGACGATGCCCGTGGCAATACGGCCAAAGGCAGAAGGAAGCACGATCTTGGAGACGACCTGCCACTTAGTGGCGCCCAGGCCGTACGCGCCCCAACGGATATAGCGCGGAACGGCACGAATGGCCTCTTCGGTGGTGCGCATGACGATGGGAAGCATCAAGAGCGCGAGTGCCAGAGCGGCCGAGACCATCGAAAGGCCCAGACCCATGGCCTCGACAAACAAGGCGTAGCCAAACAGGCCCATAACGATGGAGGGCACCGAGGCCAAAGCGTCAGCAGCGTAGCGAATGAGCTCGACGACCTTGCCCTGCTTGGCGTACTCGGCCAGATAGACGGCAGCCAGCACGGCGACCGGCGTGCAGATAAGCATGGCGAGCGCCGTCACATAGACGGTCGAGACGATCGTGGGCCAAATTCCGCCCTCGGCGTTGACGCCCTGGGGCCAACCGAAGATAAAGTCGAGCGAAATATGCGGCAGGCCGTTAATGACCACGTAGGCGATGATAGCGACCAGCACCAGTGTGGTGATGTATGCCGCGGCACGAAACACGCCAAGCATGATCTTGTTGGACAGGTCCTTGTTGATGCGGCCCTTCTTGCCGTGGGAAAGGGCACGCTTGATGCGCTCGCGCGACGAGGTCGTATCGACCGTCGTGTCAACGGAATCGGACATAGCCTACCCCCTCTTCTTCTTGGAAATCAGACGGACGACGCCCACCAGCGTGGCGGAGATGATAAACAGGACCACGCCCATGCCGAACAGCGCCGAGCGGTGCAGGCCCGAGGAATAGCTCATGTCGAGCGCGATCTGGCTCGTGAGCGTCGAGATGGGGCTCGCAATGCTGTCGGGAATAACCGGGGCGTTACCCACGACCATGAGCACGGCCATGGTCTCGCCGATGGCACGGCCCATACCCAGCACGATCGCATCCACGATACCCAGCTTGGCGGCAGGTAGCACGACCTTATAGATGGTCTGCCACTTAGTAGCACCCATGGCATACGATGCCTCGCGAATACCCATGGGAATAGAATTGAGGGCATCGATGGTGAGCGTGGTGATGGTAGGGACGATCATGATGGCAAGCACGAACCACGCCGTCAGCGCACCAAAACCAAGACCACCGGTCACCTGCGCGATAAACGGACGGATGATGATCATGCCAAAGAAGCCATAGATGATAGAAGGGATGCCGGCCAACAGGTCAACGGCAGGGCTGATGAGCTTGCGTACGCGCTTGCCGGCAATCTCGACCAGATACACGGCCGTGCCCACGCCCAGGGGCACACCCATGGCGAGCGCACCGACGGTCACCAGACCCGAGCCGGCAAGCAGCGACACGATGCCGTAGTGGCCCTCAGAGGGCGCCCACGTAAAGCTAAAGAAATCCGCCAGACCGATGTCGGTAAAGACGGGCAGCGCCGAGTACGTGGTAAAGACAAAAATCAGGATGACGGTAACAACCGCCAAGAACGCGCAGGCAAAGAAGATCCACTGCAGCGCCTTCTCCTTGATATAGGTGCTGCGCGATACGAGCGCCAGCTCGCGCTTCTTGGGCGCCTGAGCATTCTGTTCAGTCTGGGAGTTTTCCTGTGCTTCCATGCTACTCACTCCCCTTCTCGTCGTTGGTGACGGGAATAAAGCCCGCCTCGCGAATCTGCTTGTCCATCTTTTCGGACGTCACGTAGTCGATGTAATCCTGCGCCTGCTGCGAAGGCGCACCCTTCACAAAGAAGTAAAGGTCGCGCGAGATGGGATAGCCGCCACTCGCGACCGTCTTCTCGGACGCCTCAACATGATTGACCGAGACGGCCTTGACCGAGGTCTTGGCGTTGAGGCTATCGACGAAGCCCAGTGAAATGTAGCCGATAGCCCCGCGCGAACGAGATACCACGTCGCGCACCTGGCCCGTGCCCGAAAGAACGGCGGAGCGGCGATCGAACGGGGTGCCGTCCATCACGATGGTGCGGAAGGCTTCACGCGTGCCAGACGCCTCGTCTCGGTTGATGACCTGAATCTTCAGGTCCTCGCCACCGACCTCTTTCCAGTTAGTAATCTTGCCGGCATAGATATCGCGGAGCTGCTCGGTCGAGAGGTTATCGACGGGGTTACCTTCGTTCACGATGACCGCGATACCGTCGTGGGCAATGACGATGGGAGTCAGGCCCAGATCCTGTTCGTCGGCATTGAGTCCACGGGAGGAGCTGGCGATATCGGCCGTGCCAGCGCTGACGGCTTCGATGCCAGCGGAAGAACCCAAACCGGAAACGAGCACGTCGATGCCGGTCTCCTCCTTAAAGCCCTCTGCCGCAATCTCGGCGATAGGAAGGCAGGTCGTGGAGCCGGCCACAGTAATGGAAGAGGTAGAAGATCCCGAAGAACAGGCGCACAGCGTAAGCGTAAGCACAGCGGCGCTCAGGACCGATACGATCTTTCTCATAGCATCACGCCGATCGCAGCATGGCGCCCACAGGTGCCGTCCTCGTTACGGTAGGAATAAAAGCGGTCGTTCTGACGCACAGTCGAAAGCTGGGTATCCACGATATTATCCGCGTCCACACCGGCATCTACCAGCGCCTCACAAATGGCAGCGGAAAGATCGAGCATGCGAGGGGCACTCGCATCGATGCAAGAGAACTCGACGGCAAAGCGATCCATGAGTTCCTGGGATACCTCATATTCGTCAGCCAAGATATGGGGGCCGATATAGGCGGAAACGTCGCTCGCATCGCAGCCGGCAGCATCGCAAAGCGCCTGGCACGCCTTGGCAGAAATACGTGCAATCGTGCCCTTCCAACCGGAGTGCACCACGGCAAATCCGCCGGGGGCCACCAGCACCACGGGAACGCAGTCGGCAAAGCAGAGCAGCACGGGCACGTCATGGGGCGTACAGACGATGGCATCGCAGCCCTCGGCAATCTGCTCGCGAACAGCCTCAAGATCGTCGGCGCCGTTCGAAGTCACCGTAACGATATGGTCACCATGTACCTGATTGGGCACGAGCAGATTATGCTCGCACTCAGTGGCGCCCATAGCTTCGAGCGCTCGACGACGATTTTCTTGAACAGCAAAGGGGTCATCGCCTACATGCGAGCCCAGGTTGAGCGAGGAGTACGCATCTTCAGAAACGCCACCGGTGCGCTCGGTAAAGGCAAAGCGGACATCGGATGTCGCGCCCTCCACCAACGTAACTCCATCATGGTCGACACGCGAAACGTTGTCCGCACGTGCTGCCATACTAAAGCCTCCTAATAACACAAGTACCGCGGCGTCGCCGCGCAGTCCGCGTTTATACGGCTGTCATACTTCCTTAAAAGGATACCCGCAGCGGTAGGGACCAAACGTAAAGGGAACGTAAGGAGATTGGAGGCTTTCGTTTACAAACGAGAAACAAAACGGGGTGCATCCAAATGGACACACCCCGTGCAGGTCGTTGAGAAAAACGAACTAGAAGCTACCGCGCTTCAGGAAGTCGGGAAGCTCGAACTGGTCGTTGCCAAAGTTGGGCAGCTCGGTACCACCGACGTTGCGGGTCGGAGCGGCCTGAGCCGGGCTGGCAGCCGGAGCGGTGCGCTGCGGCTCAGCGGAGGCAGCGGCCTTGCTCTGAGACTGCTGAGCAGCAAAGAGCTCGTCCTGACGGTTGACGTTGGAATCGGAGAAGCCCGTAGCGATGACGGTGATACGTACCTGATCGCCCAGGGACTCGTCGACAACGGTACCGAAGATGATGTTCGCCTCGGGGTCGACGGCATTGGCGACAACGTCGGCGGCGTCGCTGATCTCCTGGATGCCCAGGTCCTTGGAACCAGCGATGGAGAGCAGCACGCGCGTGGCACCATCGATGGAGCTCTCGAGCAGCGGGCTGGAGATGGCCTGCTGGGCAGCGTCGACGGCACGAGTATCCCCAGAAGAGGTACCGATACCCATCATGGCGGTACCGGCCTGCTTCATGATGGTCTTAACATCGGCGAAGTCCAGGTTGATGATACCGGGGACGGTGATGAGGTCGGTGATGCCCTGGGTGCCCTGGGAAAGGACGCCATCGGCAATCGCGAAGGCCTCGAGCATGGTGGTCTTCTTCTCGGCGATGTCGAGCAGCTTATCGTTAGGGATGACGATCATGGTGTCGACGCAATCGGAGAGGGTCTTGATGCCCTCCTCGGCGCTCTTCTTGCGCTTGCGGCCCTCGAAGGTGAAGGGCTTGGTCACGACGGCGACGGTCAGTGCGCCGACCTCGTTCATCGCGATATCGGCAACGATGGGAGCAGCGCCGGTACCGGTGCCACCGCCCTCACCGCAGGTGATAAACACCATGTCGGCGCCAGCGAGCGCCTCGGCAATGTCGTCGCGGGACTCATCGGCAGCCTTGCGGCCAACCTCGGGGTTGGCGCCGGCGCCCAGGCCGCGGGTAAGGTCGGTGCCGATGTGCACCTTGATATCGGCATCAGAGATCGCGAGTGCCTGAGCATCGGTGTTGATGGCAACAAACTCGACGCCGCGGATGCCCTCTTCGATCATTCGATTGACCGCGTTGGTACCGCCGCCGCCGACGCCGACCACCTTAATGACGGCAAGGTAGTTGTTGATCTCTGTCTCGTGCATGTCGGTCCTCCGAACAAAGGTTATAGCCATAGCATGGGTCGACCCCTGCGCACATTAACCTTCAGGTTGAAAGTAAATGCAAAGGTAAACCGTATTATGTTTGCACATTATGAACGTATCAGTCAAATAATTGACCGTGAAAACCAAACAAACCAGATAAACGGCGTGGTATGGCCCCTCAACAAAGCATCAACCAGCGCTACGAGGTCGGAGCATTCCTAAATGTGTAGTTGCCCGGAGAGCGCACATTGATATACGTTACGCCCTCTACCTGCGAAAGCAACTTAGTGACTACGCGTTCCTTCTTGGCGATATCGTCCGAATCGCCCAGCGACACCTCAATGCCGTTATTGAGGTTTGCCGAGATGGCTTCGACCGAAGGCGTGGAAATATCCTTGACTTGTCCCAAGAACTCGCTCGAAAAACCACGCACATAATCCAGGCCGGCCTTAACAGCTTTGGAGTTCACCGCCTGGCCGGAAACCGGAGCGACATCCGCCGAGACATCAGTCAACAACACCGCGCCATAATGCTTGGCGAGCGCCAGCGCGGCATCGATTCCGGTCAAGGTATTTGAGCCCTGCCCTGTCGTGATGACGTTGCCCTGGTCGTCCACTTCGACCGACGTCGACAGCGGGGCGATCCAGGTGTCATCGTCTCCGATAGCCCAGGCAAGGTCGTCGGAGCTGATATACGCAATGGCGATAACTTTACGCTCCGTCGGCGTGATGATAAGCGTATGGGGAAACTGGCGCTGGACATCCACGCCCGAGACCCACGGGTTCTGCTTGAGATCCTCGGTAATCTGGTCGGGATCGACGTTAAAAAGCGACGTTCCCTCGGGCAAGTCGATCAGCTGGATTGCATCGTGCTTCGTCACATGCTCGCTGCCTTGAATCTGAATATCAGTGGCAGTAAACAATCCAGAGTTGATCACCACGATGGCAACGACGACGAGCACGGCCAAGACGGCCAGAACGCCGCCCACGATTTTGCCTTTGCCTGTAACGACAGAAGCGGCGTCTGATGTTTTATTTGCCATCGCTCCAAGTGAAGATAACGGGTTGAAACCTTTTTTACTCGAAGGTTTCTTGGCGGTAGCCGGCACCGATGTCAGCGAGCGCGGTTTCGATGCGCCCAGCGTGCGACCTGGACGCGCCGCTTTAGTTCCCGTCGAGGGCTTGGGAGTTGCCATGGGACGGGCAGGCTTGGCGCCCATAACAGGCTTTGACGTCACCGAGAGACGCGAGGACTTTTTTGCGGCCGGACGATTACCGAGCTGCGAGCCGACGACCGGTCGACTGGTCTGTCGAGCATGCCCGACAGACTTAGAGTGCGCGACGGTATTGCGTTGAGGTTTGGCAGGCGCGCCGGAACGCCCTCCGGCGCGGCGGAAGGTGGGTTTCGATGCTCTAGAAGCCGAGGAATTTAACTTCCGGTCTGAGCTCGATGCCATACGCCTCCCTCACCTTTCCGTGCACATGTCTGATAACCGCGGCAACGTCATCGGCCGAGGCAGTTCCGTTATTAACGATAAAATTAGCGTGAACGGGCGAAACTTCCGCGCCGCCAATCGAAAAACCCTTTAATCCACAATCCTCGATAAGCTTGCCCACACTCGCATCGGGCGGATTGCGAAAGACCGACCCGCAGGATGCGCGACCCATGGGCTGCGTACGCTTGCGCCTCGTAAGGTACCGCTCCATGCGCTCGCGAATGTCGGCCTTGGGCGCCGGTTTGAGCTTGAGCACGCATTCGAGGATGATCTCATTGCGGGGAAGACTACATTCGCGGTAGCCCCAAGTGATCTCGGACCCCGCATAATGCTTGATACCGGATGCCGGGTCAAACGTTACGACATCCTCAACCAGCGAGCCAATCCACTCGGTCCGTGTGCCGGCATTCATAGATATCGCACCGCCGATCGAACCAGGGATGCCAACGGCAAACTCAAGGCCCGAGAGGCTGCGCGACAGGGCATCGTTGACCAGGCGCGCAAACATCACGCCCGCACCGACCGTCAGCGTACAACCGTCATCGGCAACAACCGTGCGCTGAAACTCACGCCCGAGCGAAATGACGGCACCGCGATAACCGCCATCGGCAACCAGCAGATTGGAGCCCTTGCCGATGATGACCCACGGCACCTGCTCGCGATCGAGCACCGCCACGGCGCGGCGGAGGGCATGATAGCTATGGCACGTCACAAAGAGGTCGGCCTTGCCGCCGATACGATAGCTCGTATGACGCGCAAGGCGCTCGTCCTCGATCACATCCGTGTCGATCATGCCCGAGAGCGCCATGACGGCGTTAAACAGACCCATTAGTCTTAAGCGTCTTTCTTGGCAGTCAGATACTCAATGAACTCGGGGCCGACGGTCGTAACGTCGCCGGCACCCATGGTGAGCAGCAGGTCGCCCTCGCCCACCATCTGCTCGAGCTCCTGATTGAGCTCAAGACGGCTGGAGCAGTACACGACCTCCTTGCCAGGATGCTTGGCGCGCACGGTATCGGCGAGCATCTTAGAGGTGACACCCGGAATGGGCATTTCGCCAGCCGAGAACACATCAATCAGCAGCAGCTTATCGGCATTGGCAAATGCATCGGCAAAGTCGTCGCACAGGGCCTGCAGGCGCGAATAGCGGTGCGGCTGGAACACGACGTCGACGTGCTTGTAACCCAGCGACGAAGCGGCAGCAAGCGTCGCCTTGATCTCGGTGGGGTGATGGCCGTAATCATCGACCACGGTGATGCCATCGATATCGCCCACGTGGGTAAAGCGACGGCGGACGCCCTCAAAGCTCGAGAGCGCCTTGGCGGCGGCGTCGATGTCAAGGCCCAGGACATGGGCGACGGTGAGCACCGCCGTGGCGTTGAGCATGTTGTGGCGACCGGGATTGCTCTTGATCTCCACAGCGTGCTCAGTGCCGTCCTCAAAGCGAACGATAAAGTCACTCTGGATGCCCTTGACATCCGGGTGCACGCAGACGATGTCGTTGCTCTCGGCAAAGCCGTAGGAAAGCACGTGACGGCCCGTCGACTTGGCGAGCTCGACCAGATGCGGGTCCTCGCCGCAGACGATGACGGTGCCGTCCTCGCCCACCAGGCTCATGAATTTGGCGAAAGTTGCCTCGATCTCCTCGATACCCGAGTAGTGATCGAGATGGTCGGCCTCGACGTTGGTCACAATGACCACGTTGGGGTTCAGGAACAGGAAGGAGCTGTCGGACTCGTCGGCCTCGGCGACAAAGTAGTCGCCCGAGCCGTTCTTGCCGTTCGTGTCATAGCCCTCGACGATGCCGCCGATCAAGAAGCTCGGATCCAGACCCATGCGGTCGAGCATGGTGGCGCACATCGAAGACGTGGTGGTCTTGCCATGCGTGCCGGCAACAGCAACGGTAGTGTAGCCGTGGCCCAAAGCAGAGAGCATCTTGGCACGGGGCCACACGGGAATACCAAGCTCGCGAGCGCGCACGAGCTCAGGGTTGGACTCCGGAATAGCGGTGGAGACAACAACCACGTCGGGCTTGACCTCGTCGATCGTGGCGGCCTCATGGCCCACATGCACCTTCACACCAGCGCGGGTAAGCTGGCGGATATAACGTGACGTCTTAAGGTCGGAGCCGGTAACGGCATAACCGCGCTCGTGCAGAACGAGGGCGATGCCGCTCATGCCGGCGCCGCCGATACCGATAAAGTGGGCGCTCTTAAACTCGGGCGCGGAGGTTGCAGTCTGGGAATCAGCCATGTGCTCGTGTACTCCTTGCGTAAACACTGCCTGTAACCCGTTAACTGTACCGCACCTACCGCATCAGCGCGAGGGCGACCGACGATATCCCGTCTAACTAACGCAAACCCTCTACCGCATCCGCCAGAAGAGCGGCGGCCCTATCCTGAGCCAGACCGCGCGCCGCCTGACGCATGGCGTCGCGTGCCGCCGCGTCATCGACCAGGTGCAGCAGCTCATCGGCAAAGGCAGAACCGTCGATATCGGCATCGGCGCAGAGCACGCCAGCCCCGGCGTCGACCAGATAGCGGGCATTGGTGGTTTGGTGGTCGGCCGTCGCATGCGGGTACGGCACGAGCACCGAAGGCACGGCGAGCGCAGCGATCTCGGCCACGCTCGATGCGCCCGAACGCGAGAGCACCAAATCGGCAGCAGCCAGCATGTCGCCCATGTTGTCGATGTAAGGCTGGACGCGGTAACGCTTCGCCTCCTCGGGCGTCAGCGCCAAAGCGCGCTCGGTCTCCTCAAAGCCGTCGGCACCCGTCGAATGCAACACATAGAGGTTCTTGCGCGAAAGCAGCTCGTTTTTGAGCGAAGCCACGCGCTCGTTGAGGTGCTGGGCGCCAAGTGAACCGCCAAAGACGAGCAGCAGCGTAGCGTCCTCGGGAACGCCAAGTGCCTTGCGGCCGCGAGCGCGATCGCCCTCGATCACCGAGCGACGTACGGGGTTGCCGGTCATGAGCACGTGGTCAGGGTCACCTTCGCGCTCAAAGACCGAACGCGCTGCCGGCACCGAGATGCACACGCGGGCGGCGTGGGAGTTCATCATCTTGTTGGCCAGGCCCGGAACAGAGTTCTGCTCATGCAGCAGATACGGAACGCCTGCGCCCTTGCACCACCCCAGCAACGGAACCTCGACATAGGCACCAAAACCGATGGCGGCATCGGGCTTGCCGACCTTTGAGAAATGACTGGCGAGCGCACGCTTGGCCTTGTTGACACGCCACAGCGAGGTCAGCGCCGTCCAAGGACGGGAGCGGTCGAAGCCCGTAACCGTAATGGGAACAAAATCAAACCCAGCCTCGGGGACCAGACGACCCTCGAGCTTGCGCGACTGGCCCACGAACACAACGTGGTGGCCACGGTCACGCAGCTCTTCGGCCAAGGCGAGCGCGGGGTTGATATGTCCTGCCGTGCCGCCGGCTGCAATAGCAACGGTCATCTTATCGGTCATGGTAGTCCCTTCGTACACGCGGTCCCTGGTCGTCGGTGCGCAAACGCGCCGACGGGTCCGAGTTCAAATCGATTCGATTATATCCGCCGCCCGCATTGCGAGGAGTTGGGCGCTGCGGACGACCTTGCGGCGCCGTTCGCTGACGCGAACGGGCTGCCGGCTCGGTCGCAGAGCCATCCAGAACGGTAAAGCCGTTACGCGAAGACCGCTCGCCGCGCACGTGGGGCACGCCGGCGGTACTCTCATCCATAACGGCAAAGCTCTCGCGGCGACGGTCGTACTCATCGCGACGGGCGCTCTCGTACGAAATGCGTAGGATCAGACCGGCAAGCATAAGCGACACAATAATCGACGAACCGCCATAGCTAATAAACGGCAACGGTTTGCCCGTCATGGGAAACACGTTGAGGATGCCCAGCGCATTGATCAAAAACTGCACCGCGAGAATGACCGCGGAGCCAGACGCCATGAGCGCGCCCCGACGATCGGTCGCCTGCTCGGCAATGCGAAACGCCGAGTAGATCAGCATCGCAAACACCAAGAAGAACAGCACGGTTCCGACAAAACCGACTTCCTCGCCAATGATGGCCAGGATGTAGTCATTGTGCGCCTCGGGCAGATACGAGTACTTCATGGTTGAGTTGCCGATGCCACGGCCGAACAGACCGCCCGAGGCAAAGGCCATGATGGCAAGCGTGGCCTGATAGCCGTCACCATACTCGTCGGCCCAAGGGTTCAAGGCAACCTGAATACGCACCATACGGTACGGCTCTGCAACAAGCGCAATCACGATCACGAGAATGCCGAAGATTATCACGCCGATGATAAATTTGGGGTCGAGACCCGCAAACAACGCCATGCACATGAGGGTCAGCAGGATGATCAGGACGGTACCGAAATCGGGCTGGATAAAGATCAGAAAGAGCGAAATGCCCAGGTAGATGCCCATCTTGCGAAGGAATTCGTTGATGTTGCCACCGGGCGAAAAGAAGCGATCAAGCATGATGGCCGAATACGCAATGGCAAATGGCTTTAAAAACTCGGAAGGCTGGAACTGAATGCCGGCGATGTTGAGCCAGCGCGTGGCGCCACGGCTGCCGCTGCCCACCAAGAACACCAGAAACAGTAGCCCTATCATGCCTATGAGGAAGATCCTGAGCACATCCTCCCCAAACCAGCTGTCCGGCAAAACGCGCACGATGGCAATCAGCGCCAGAACACCGACCACGGCAAACGCAGCCTGTCGACCCAGAAAAAACGTCGCTGAGCCATTCTCGTGCAGCGCCTCGACCGAAGACGCCGAGTACACCATCAGCAGGCCAAAGCACACCAAGGTAAACAGGCAGGCCATGAATATCAGACGGGGGCGCATGATACGGGCGGGAACGCCGGCAATATAGCGTTCGCTAAACGACTGCCCGCCGCGACCGGAACGCGGTGTGCTGCGCCGCGAGGAAGCACGGTCCGAGTCGGGCCTCCTCATACCTTGTCGGGGGCTCTCCTCTCTCACCGGCAACCCCTATTCCATTTGCGATTTCGCTGCAGCGGCAAGCTGGGCCACATAGTCCTTAAACACGCGGCCGCGCTCCTCATAGCCCGAGAAC
This sequence comes from uncultured Collinsella sp., assembly GCA_902464035.1. Classification (GTDB taxonomy): domain Bacteria; phylum Actinomycetota; class Coriobacteriia; order Coriobacteriales; family Coriobacteriaceae; genus Collinsella. The sequence goes on from CABQHT010000017.1 coordinate 28,490, forward strand.
TCATCGAACGAAGAGCAGGCAGGAGAAAGTAAGATCACGTCGCCACGGCTCGACAGCGAACGGGCAACGTCCACGGCATCGCGTAGGTCATCCGCCTGGGCGATATCCACATCGCCATCGACATCGGCCTCGTCCATAGCGGCGGTGAAGCGCTCGCGCGCATCGCCAAAGCAGACGACCGAGCGCACGTTATCCATTACAACGCGCGCGAAATCCGTGAGCGGCGTGCCCTTATCGTGGCCGCCGAGCAGCAAGATCACGTCGTCATCGGGAAATGCCGTCAGTGCCTTCTCGACCGCGTCGGTGTTGGTCGCCTTGGAATCGTTGACGTAGCGCACACCGTCAATCTCGCCGCACGGCTCCACGCGATGCTCGAGCGGCTGGAACGAGGCCAGACCGCGGCGGACACCATCGACATCGGCACCGACGGCCAGAGCAGCCGTGGCGGCACATAAGGCATTGATGACATTGTGGTGGCCCGAGATCTTGAGCTCGGACGTGGCGACAAGCTGAGTCTCGACGCCCTTCAGGCGCACGACCATTTTGCCGTCGCGCACAAAGGCGGCGTCTGCACCCTCGGGCTCGTCAAAAGCGACCTTGCAGATGCGGCGACCCGGCGTATAGATGTACTCATCGAACTCGTGAATGCCGGCGTCTTCGACGTCGACAACCACCAGATCGTCATCGACCATATTGTCAAACAGCTTGATCTTGGCAAGCGCATAGTTCTTATGGCTCTTATGCCAGCCCAAGTGGTCGGGAGTGATGTTGAGCAGCACTGCCACGCGAGGGTGGAGCTCGGTGGTCGTAGCAATCTGATAGCTCGAGAGCTCAGCCACAAACCACTCGTTGTGGGCTCGGCCGTCAATCTCGTTGACCGGCGGCTCGCCGATGTTGCCGACAGCTACGCTGGCCTCGCCGGCAGCCTTGAGCAGATAATCAGTCAGCGACGTGGTGGTCGTCTTACCGTTGGTGCCCGTGATGGCAATCCAGTTATCGGGCGACAGGCGATAGGCAAACTCTGGCTCACCCATAATCTGAGCGGCATGTTCGCGCCCGGCCTTAAAGAAGCCCGAGAACTCCGAGATGCCCGGGCACGTCACGCATACGTCATAGGCGCCCTCGACCTGTTCGGTCCCATAGACAAACGACGCACCAGCAGCCTCGAGCGCACGCGTGGCGTCATTGGGCTCAGAGGTGCCGCCGCCATACACGGTAACGGCGCTTACGCGCTCTGGATGTGCCAGCGCCCAGCGGGCGACATCGAGGCCGGATTTGCCCTGACCCAAAACGAGCAGGCTAAAGACATCAGCAAGAGGCATGAAAGACCACTATCCCAACTGGAAGAACAGAGCAAGGCCAACGGCACCAAATGCCGCAGCGATAATCCAAAAACGGATGACGACCTTGGTCTCGGCCCAACCCTTCTTTTCGAAATGATGATGGATGGGCGCCATAAGGAAGACGCGCTTGTGCGTAAAGTGGAAGTAGACAACCTGAATCATGACCGACAGGGTCTCAACGATAAACAGGCCGCCGATGATGAGGGAGACGACCTCGGTGTTAGTCATGATGGACGTACAGGCAAACGCGGCGCCCAGAGCAAGCGAGCCGGTATCACCCATAAAGATGCTCGCCGGATAGCAGTTGAACCACAGAAAGCCCAAGCAGGCACCGGCACACGCGGTGCAGAAGATGGACAGGTTCACGTCTCCGTGCAAAAACGCCATGGCAGCCATGGCGAGCATGGCGATCATGGAGGTGCCGCCAGCAAGACCGTCAAGGCCATCGGTCAGGTTCACGGCATTAGAAAGACCGGCAATCATCAGCCAGCAAAAGACAATATAGAGCCACGGGAACGAATAGCCGCAGATGGTGGTCGAAAGCACGCCAAGGTCGATCGTCAACCCACCGGGAAAACGAATCTCGGGGGCGACACCGCACCAGTTGACGGCAAGTACCGTAAAGGTGACACAGATAATGGTTAGGCCGATCATCTTGGCATGGGGCGTCAGACCGAGCGAGCGCCCATGCGTAACGGAGGTCAGGTCGTCGATCAGGCCCAGCACGCCGGTCGCCAGCGTGGCGAGCAGCACGAGTACGAGCTCGGTGGTGAGCTTGCCCATCAGCAGGCAGGTCAGCGAGATCGCGACGAGGATGACAACGCCACCCATGGTGGGCGTTCCCTGCTTAACCAAATGACGCTTGGGGCCGTCGGCACGAACCTGCTGGCCGATACCCTCGACCTTGAGCAGCTTGATCCACCACGGCATGAGCAGCAGCGCAATGGCTGCGGCGATGCCAAGCCCCAAAAAAGCCTGATACGTTGGATACGAGGGATTGCCGAACATGGGCTAGCACACACCTTCCACAAAGCGGTCGAGCTCAACAAAGCGGGAACCCTTGACCAGTACAACATCATGTTTTTCAAGCGCGCCGCCCATGCGGTCGAGCACCTGCTGATAATCGGAGAACACCTGGATGCGGTCCTCGTCCATGCCCATCATGCGCGCGGCATCGGCCATAAGCTGGGCCAGCTCACCACCCACGCACGCCAGCATGTCGAGCTTCTTGGCGGCGGCATAGGCGCCCACGAGCTCATGCATGCGAGGAGCCTCATCGCCCATCTCGCCCATCTCGCCCAGGATCGCCATGCGAGACCCCGTGCACGAAAGCGAGCACAGCAGATCGAGGCCGGCTGCCATCGATTCGGCGCTGGCGTTATAGGAATCGTCGATGATGCGTGCACCGCTCTTGGCGCGCTTGATCTCCTGGCGGTGCCCGGTGATCGTGAGGCCCCTAAAGGCAGCATCGATCTGCTCGGGCGTCACGCCCAGGCGATAGGCAACCGCGGCGGCCTTAACGGCATTAGGAACGGACTGCACGCCGGGGATGGCAAGCATGGTATCGATTGTCTCGCCCTGACCAAAATCGAGCGTAAAGACCGGACGGCCCTCGTCATCAACGCGAACGTCGCGGGCGCGGACCTCATCATCGTCAGAGACACCGGCCAGCATCACGTCGATACCAGCAGGCTGGGCGAACGTATCGCGAATGAACGGCGTAAAATCGTCCTCGCCGCCCAAAACCAGCAGCGGCAAATAGTCGCCGGCGGCGCACATGCCCTGGACAATCTCGGCTTTAGCGCGGGCGATGTTCTCGCGGCTGCCCAAAATGCCGATATGAGAGGTGCCGATCTTGCTCACGATGGCAAGGTTGGGATTGGCGGACTGGGACAGGCGCTCGATCTCGTGGAAATGGTTCATGCCCATCTCGAGCACCAGGACCTCGGTATCGGCCGGAGCGGAAAGCACCGTGAGCGGCATGCCGATCAGGTTATTGAAATTGCCCTTGGTGGCCCAGACACGATAGCGCTTGGCGAGCACAGCGGCGAGAACGTCCTTGGTCGTCGTCTTGCCGATGGAACCGGTAATGCCAACGACCAGGCAGCCAAGCTCCAGGCGATACACGTGCGCCAAACGCAGCAGAAACTCCTCGGGATCATCGGTCAGCAAGATGGCACAGCCCTTGTCCTGCGCCAGCGAGACCAGCTCGGCCTCGGGCTCACGCGTCATCACGACGGCGCCGGCACCCGACTGGACGGCACGGGAAGCAAAATCATTGCCGTCGACGTTTTCACCGGGAAAGGCGACGAAAATCGTCCCTGCCTCGACCTGGCGCGAGTCGATAACGCACCCGCGGCATACCCGATCGACTTCTCCCGTCACGGTTCGGGCCCCTGTTGCGGCCGCGAGGTTGTTGACGGCGATCTCTATCATTGCAGCTCCCCTGTAAACCTAATAATGCTATCGGCGTATTGTATCCCAGCGCCGCCCATGCGTGGTGCAGGGCATGTGAACACCCCTCATATGGGACAACAAACCACGCCCCATAGATTGTAACCCCCTACTTCGTGTGCGGGATACCCAGCACGTCGAGCGCGTTGGCCATAATGGACTGGAACGGCACCGCAGCGGCATCTGAGCCGCTCGGCGTTCCGTCGAGCGTGATATAGCACAGCACCTTGGGCGATTGTGCCGGTGCAAAGCCCATAAAGGACGACATGTAGTTCTCCTTGAGGTAGCCGCCGTTCTCGTCGGCACGTTCAGCCGTACCGGTCTTACCCGCCACGTCATAGCCGTCAACCGCGCCGCCAACGCCCGTTCCCTCCGACACGACCGTCTGCATGCACGATGTCACCTGGGATGCGGCGTCCTCCGAAATCGCGCGCTCGCCTTCGCCCCAGTCCTTCTCATCGCCCTTGCTGGACTTATAGAAGTGCGGAGTCATCATCACGCCGCCGTTCGCGATGCCGCCCACGGCACGTGCGACCTCAATCGGCGAGACAGACAGCGCCTGGCCAAAGCTCATCGAGCCCAGCGTGGCGCCGTCGTACTGGTCGCGCTCCTTGACGATGCCCAGACTCTCACCCGGAAAATCGACACCGGAGCTATGACCGATGCCCCACTTGTCCACATAGGTGGCAAAATCATCGGCGCCGATCTTGCGTCCCACCAGGACAAAGCCCACATTGGACGAACGGCGCATCATCTCGCGCACGTCCATGGTCATGGTGTAGTCGCGCTTATCGGCATCGGTAACGGTGTCGTCGCCAACCTTAATGCTCGCCGGCACCTCAAACGACGTGCTCGAACGCACGGCTCCCAAGTCGAAGCCGGCACCGGCCACGAGCGTCTTAAAGACCGAGCCGGGCTCGTAGGCATCGGTAACCAGGCGCAAGTTCATGTCCTCGGTCTTGGCGTTTTCCAGATCGGTCTGGTCATATGTCGGATACGAGCATGCCGCCAGAATCTCGCCCGTCGTGGGATCGGTGACCAGGGCCGAGCCATTCTTGGCCTTGGTCTTTTCGACCGCCTCGGCAAGGGCGTCCTCGGCGGCACGCTGGATATTGACATCGAGCGTCGTCACGATGTCCACGCCGTCCACCGCGGCAACCTTCTTATAGGCACCGCCCGCGATATAGCTACCGTCCCTTGCCCGCTCGCGCACCAGCGAACCGTTGGTTCCGGTCAAAAGCTTGTTGTACTGTTTTTCGAGGCCCGTAAGACCGTCGTTGTCCACGTTTACCACGCCAAGCACCTGCGATGCCAGGTTGCCGTAGGGGTATACGCGCTTCATGGCCTGCTCAAAGAGCACGCCGGGCAGGTTCTTCTTCTCCAGCGCCGCAGCATCGTCCTCGTCCACCTGACGCTTGATATACACCCAGGTGCCATCGGACATAACGAGATCACGACAGGTTTTCTTATCGATGCCCGTAGCTTTGACCAGTGCCGAGACCGTCTTGTCAACGTCCTCGATAAGCTGAGGATTCACGGCGATGTTGCGGCATTCGACCGACGACGTCAGCACGTTGCCGTTACGGTCGTAGATGGTACCGCGCTTGGCATACAGCGTCTGCGCAAGCAAGCGACGCGCATCGGCACGGTCGCGTAACTTATCGGCTTCCACGATTTGATAGTCGGCAAGGCGAAGGACGCCCAAGCCCAAGCCAAACCCGATGAAACCCATGACGGCTTTGCGACGGGGCAGCGGCGTGCCCGTGAGCCATTCGGTCGACGAGCTCTTGCACGGTCTGGTGTTATGCATTTGAGGACCACTCGAGCTACGGAGACGCGACGCGGGGTCGTTGCCATAGGACGGCCTCGCGTTGTAAGATGGCCGACCCGTTCCTTGATAACCAGAACGTCCCCGCGATGAGGGACGTCCAGAACCGCGACCCCCGTCGGAACCGCGGCGATAGTCATTTGTCATACTCAGCTACCGTCTTATTACTGAGCGGTCGCGGTCGAGCTAGCGCCCGCGGCTGCATCCTGCGAAAAATCAAGTGTAACGCTCTCGCTGGGCTCCACCATGCCATAAGCGCTCGCAAGGTCGCGAATGCGCGTGTCGGCGCCATAGACCGAATGCATGACCTCCAGGTCGGAGCTCTCATCGGTCGCCTTCTCGAGCGTGTTGGTAAGCGCGGCGTTGCTGTTGAGCACCTGGGCCGTAACGCCGGCGAGCGCCACACGGGCGACACCGATCGTCATGAAGATGGCCGCAATGATGCAAAACGTTTTAAGAACGCTCATGAAAACCGGGCTTACCGCCTGGTTTGCCTGACGGCCCGCGCCCGTGTAGACATCAAAGCGCGGCGCGCGCTGCTCGCGGGGAGCAACGGGGGCCTGCGGTGCCTCACGATAGGCGGGCATGGCGCTCATATCATAGGCGAGTGCTGCGTTTGAAGTGTTGTAGCCCATGATATGCCGCCTCCCATCCCGAGTACGTTGGTAGTGTGTTTAAGCTTCGTTTATGGTGCGAGCGGGAGGTCCAATATCGCGCGGTCGCGTCTACAGACGCTGCGCCACGCGGATCTTGGCTGATCTCGCCCGAGGGTTGCGCGCAACCTCATCGGGTTGGGCAACCAGGGGTTTGCGGGTGATGACCTTGAGTATCGGCACGTTGCCGCACACGCACACCGGAATCTCCGGCGGACACGTGCACCCCTGGCTCATCTCCTTAAAGTGGTTCTTTACGATACGGTCCTCGAGCGAGTGATACGAGATGACGCAGATGCGTCCGCCCGGGTTGAGCCACCTTGTGGCGGCGTCTAGCCCTCGCTCGAGCACATCAAGTTCGTGATTGACCTCGATGCGAATGGCCTGGAAACTTTTCTTGGCTGGGTGTCCGCCATGCCGACGAGCGGCAGCGGGGATACCAGCCTTGATGATCTCGACAAACTGACCGGTGGTTTCGATCGGCTCATGCTCGCGGCGGCGCACGATCTCACGCGCGATCTGCGAGGCGAACTTCTCTTCGCCGTAGACGCGTAGAATCCGGGCGAGGTCGTGTTCGTTATAGGTGTTGATGACCTCAGCTGCGTTTAAGGTGTTGTTACCCGGATCCATCCGCATGTCCAATGGGGCGTCCTCGTTGTACGAAAAGCCCCTGCCAGGGATATCGAGTTGCGGCGACGAAACGCCCAAGTCGAACAGGAAGCCATCGACCCCGGGCACCTCGGCCGAGCAAAGCAGCTCGTCCAAGTCGCCGAAGTTGCCCTTCAGCAGCTGGTGCGGTACGCCGGGAACCTCGCGGTCCAGACGAGCGCCAGCGGCCTCGAGGGCCATGTCGTCCTGATCGACGCCGAGCAAAAGGCCGGTCTCCCCCACCTGCGCGGCCATCTTTACCGAATGGCCGGCACCGCCAAGGGTGCAGTCGCAGACAACGGAGCCGCTCTTGAGCTGCAGCGACTCAAGCACTTCGCCGAGCATGACAGGTTCATGCCGATATTCTTGTGTCAAGATCCCACGCTCCATCCGTTACTCGTGCCTTGCCCTTACGAGAAGAAGAGGTCCAGCAGGGCCTCGTCATCATCGTCCTCATCGGCCGTAGCGCGGTCCCAAACCTCAAGGTGGTCGTAGTTGCCCACAACCGTGACCTCGCGGTCGAGGTTCGCCTGCTTGCGGAGAGACTCAGAAAGACCGATACGACCCGCGCTGTCCACATCCATCGACGTGGTGCGCTTGTTGATCGCCCTCATGAGCTTCTGGTCGTTGATGTCACGCGGGTTAAAACCCTCGTGGCCCTCACGACCCGCGAAGAGTCCTTCGACCCACTTATCGAAGGCCTCGGCAGAGAACACGTACAGAGCATCGACATCCAGGGCTTTAAACACGCGAACGTGCTCTCCAAGCTCCTCACGAAGGGGTGCAGGCAGGGACAGACGACCTTTTGCATCGAGATTGCGCTCGTATGCACCCGTCATTCCCATGTGCGCCCTCCCCTCGGTTACTCAGATGGCACGTACGCGGGGAACCACCCCGCCTGTCGACGTCATCAATAATATGGGGAACCGCCCCATTTTTCAACACCTTTCCCCACCC
>CABQHT010000018.1 GCA_902464035.1 uncultured Collinsella sp.
TTCATTACTCCAACGACGAATTCTAGGCGGTGTCCCCTCCCTTTCAAGAAAGGGAAGAGGCGGGGCATGCCCCGCCTCTTACACCACATCTCTGCGCGCTACCGTTAGAGGAAACCCCATCCCATTATTTTGCGTTATTCTGGGTTATAATTTTCCGTTATTGAGAAGGCTCTACGGCGATAATTCGCTGCAGAGCCTTCTTGATGAGTGGCCATGCGCTACATGGCCAAGGGGCAAATCTGCTACACTAGTACAACATGCCTCCGTAGCTCAGGGGATAGAGCACCGCTCTCCTAAAGCGGGTGTCGACGGTTCGAATCCGCCCGGGGGCACCAGGGAATATGACGGCGTCGCGGGAGCGGCGCCGTTTCTGGTTTGCGGGGGCCGCCGGCGGATTCGGGCCGTCGACACCCGCGTCACCAATTGCGTCTAGAGCCCTCCGGTAGAGTGTCCAAGCCCTAAAGCCCAGTTGATGCTACGGGGTTTAGAGGCGGACTGAAGCAAGGGGAAGACATGTCCGCTCGGGGTGATAGACTAACGCTGTGGTAAATACAGGACAGTTTGACCGTTTTTCAACCAAGATAGGCGTCCCATGCAACTAAATGCAGCTGATATAGCGCAAAAGAGAATTGACCTCGGCCTCACCCAAAAGGAGTTCGCCGCCGCCCTTGGTATGGGCTCGTCTGGCGAACGCACCGTTCGGCGCTGGGAGTCTGGGGATACTAGTCCAACGGCGGCTGAATGCGCCTTTATCGCATCGCTCGATGCGGGGGCTCCATTTGACCAAGGGGAGCGCAGCGACGCGCCTTTTACCTTCTGCGATCTCTTCGCGGGCATCGGCGGTATACGAATGCCGTTCCAGGAGCTTGGCGGTAGGTGCGTCTTCTCTTGCGAGTGGGATAAGTTCGCCCAGAAAACCTACCGGATGAACTATGGAGAGACCCCGGCGGGCGACATCCGTCAGGTCGCATCAAACGATATACCGGACTTCGATGTCCTGCTCGCAGGCTTTCCTTGTCAGCCATTCTCCCTTGCAGGCGTTTCGAAGAAGCAATCTTTGGGGAGACCCACCGGCTTTGAGGATAAAACGCAGGGAACCCTCTTTTTCGAGGTCGCTCGCATCATACGCGACAAGCGCCCGAAGGCCTTCTTGCTTGAGAACGTTAAGAACCTTACGAGTCACGACGGCGGGAAGACCTTCAAGGTCATACGACAGACGCTTGAGGAGGACCTTGGATACCATATTTTCTGGAAAGTGCTTGATTCAAAAAACTGGACGTGCCAGCACAGGGAGCGCATCTACATCGTGGGGTTCAGGGAGGAAGTTCCCTTCTCGTGGGATGACCTTGAGGTGCCGGGACCGGGACATACGCTAGGGGAAATCCTCGAAGAGCAACCAAACGAACGCTACACCATTTCGGATAAGCTATGGGCCTATCTGCGCGCCTATCGCGAAAAGCATGAGGCGGCGGGCCACGGCTTTGGATACTCGATGGTCGGCCCAGAGGACACGACAAGGACGCTTTCCGCCCGGTACCACAAGGATGGCAGCGAGATTCTGGTCGGGCAGGAAGGAAAAAACCCTCGTAAACTCACTCCCCGCGAATGCGCGCGCCTGCAAGGATTTCCCGATGAGTTCATCATCCCGGTGTCGGATACTCAGGCATACAGGCAGTTCGGCAACTCCGTGACCGTGCCGGTCGTGCGCTCGGTCGCGAAGTTGATGATGGAGGTGTTCTAGGATGGACTATGGAGTACTTGGCGCGTATTTTGACGGTGCTGTCGCGAAAACCCTCGCGGGCGTTGACATCATGGGGGCCAATAAAAGCCACCAGCACGAATTCAACGGCGTGGGGCCTTTGCGCGCGCTTTTCGGAGACGATGACATAAAGGGGATGCGAACTACCTTCGCATATCTCGATGATGGTGCAGACCCTATATTCGACCATGGTTATACCACTTGGTACGACGCCCGCAGGAAGCATCCAACTAGAACTGAGTATAGGCTCTACTACAACGATAATGCTGCCATGGGCATGGCCCGTCCGGGCGACCTCATGGTTTTGGCCCTACACGAAGCCAAGGAGGTCGTAATCCTATTTGCCCGAGCGGGGAGTACGGCGGAATCTCAAGTTCGCTGGCTCTTCGCGCTCGACGGGGTTGGCGAGAAGGGTTTTACGCCCTCTGCTCGGGAGGATACGCGCATCACGTCGATCGCCGCAAGGATTTTGGAGTCCATCGGCATCGAAGTTAGCATGCCGATCGCAGCGGAGAACTTCCTCGACGGTATGATCGAGAAATTCGGCGAGTCCTTCCCCAAAGGGGCAGACTTCTCAGCCTACTCAGCTTCCACCCTTGGAAAGCTCGATTGGACGGGCGACCCGGATGGCTGCTTGGTCGCTTGTTACGAACGCGAAGAGATGCTGTTCCGCGTCTTCGAGCGGCATCTCTTGGAGCGCGACCTCGCGCCATACCTTGGCTCGGCGCTTGATGTTGATGGCGTGCTGCGCACCACTATGTCGGCCTTCCAGCGCCGCAAGTCCCGTGCGGGGACGGCGTTCGAGAATCAACTCTCGATGCTATTCGATGCTAGGGGCATACGCTACTCGGCGCAGAAATACACCGAGGGCAAATCAAAGCCGGATTTCATCTTTCCCTCTATTGACGATTACCACGACCCCAAGTTCCCTGTCGCTCGACTGACGATGCTCGGTGCCAAGACAACCATCAAGGAGCGTTGGCGTCAGGTGCTTGATGAGGCTGACAGAATCGAGGACAAGCATCTTGTAACACTTGAGCCCGCCGTAAGTGAGGATTACACACGAGCTATGGCTAAGGACAGGCTCAGCCTCGTTGTGCCCTCATCGCTGTTCGAAACCTACACGCCCGCGCAAAGGGAATGGCTCATGAGCGTCAACGACTTCTGCAGGCTGGTAGAAGCCCGACAGCACGAGTAGAACCACGAGACGTTTTTTAGAAATGAGGCCGGAGACCAGTTGAGTCTCCGGTCTTCTTTTTTCACTCGCAACAGATTCGTCGATCAGGAGGTGGGATTTGTATTTGGACTGCGCAAACTCTTGGGCAAGGGTGCTTTTTCCAACGCGGCGGGCCCCCTCGAGCATGATGGCTCGGGATCCATTGCTCGCTTTCCAATCGAGGAGTTTATTGTAGGCCGTACGTCTGAATACTGACATGATTGCCCAATCTAGCTGCTGTATACACGAAATGGGAAGTGTGGTTACCTGATTCAATACACGAAATGGGAAGTATATACAGGCCCTTTTCTACACGAAATGGGAAGTGCGGGTACCGCTGGAGCTTGTTGGGATAGATGGAGCGCATGTGTTGCGTCGCTCAGGTATGCTCATATGTGCCTAGAGTTTCACATGCCGAGAAAGGTTGATGGCTGCCATATCCACATACCAAAACACGGAGCGCTCAGCGCCGTCGACACCCGCGTCACCAATTTCCCCGCGGGGGGGGGGGGGTTTTCGAATCCGCCCGGGGGCACCAGGGAATATGACGGCGTCGCGTGAGCGGCGCCGTTTTTGGTTAGTGGGGGCCGACGGCAGATTCGGGCCGTCGACGCTCGCGTCACCAATCGCGTCATTCGAATCGGCGCTGGGAATTCAGTGCTTTTCCTCATGCAAGTATCTTCCATCTTGCGTCGCCGTCAGCCGTGAGCGGTCGATTTTTACCGATAAACGGCAAATTAATTCAGAAAAAATCAGGTAATTTCAAGAATGGTCAAACTTGATTAACAGCAAAACCACAAGGTAGATGGCTTTATACGGTGAAAAACTCTGACACAATGAGAAAAAGAGTGAAAAATACTGATTGAAAATGAATTTATGTGGCAGTAATCTACATGTCACAGGGTAAGCCCCGGCGCGCAGGCGGCGGCCCTTATCGAATTACGGATATAGATCAGGTGCTCGAACGGGCAGAAACGATCAAGGACGAAGGTAAAGGACGTAGAAGCATGAAGCTTGCAACTCGTATCAACTCCTATTTTCGCGATGGCGACAAGAATCTTGATCGCGTGTTCGTGGAGTTCCAGAGCGTGGGCCTCACGCACGTCGACCTCAACTACCCCGAGCACTGCACAGGTGTCACGGCTGAGGACATGGCCGCCAAGCTCGCAGCTCACGACCTGCAGCTGAACGGCTGCGCGCTGCGCTTCCGCAACGCCTTCCTCAACGGTGACCTGGGCAATGCCGATGATGCCCTTGCCGCGGAAGCCCTTGAGCTCTGCTACGAGGCGTGCGACTACTGCCGCACTGCCGGTGGCAACACGGTGACCATCTGGCTCGGCCACGACGGCTTTGACTACAGCTTCCAGATCGCCTACGCTCGCGTCTTCGACCAGCTCGTAGCCGCATTCCAGAAGGTTTGCGACTACGCGCCCGACCTCAAGATCTCGATTGAGTACAAACCCTACGAGGAGCGCGCGTACGCGTTCATCGACTCCATGGGTATGACCGGCATGATTCTCAACGCTGCAGACCGCCCGAACCTGGGCGTCACGCTGGATTACTGCCACATGCTTATGAAGCACGAGAACCCTGCCATGGCCGCCGACCTGTTCGGCCGCGAGGGCAAGCTCTACGGCATTCACCTAAACGACGGCAACGGTCGCTTCGACGATGGCCTTATGATTGGTACGTCCACGCCGGTGAAGACCCTCGAGTTCCTCTACTACGTGAAGAAGCACGGTTACGACAGCGCAATCTACTTCGACACGTTCCCGGTCATCGAGCCCGCTGCCGGCGAGGCTGCACAGAACGACCAGATGATCCATCTGCTCAACGACGCCATCGAGGCCGTAAGCATGGAGAAGATCCAATCCGTTATCGATGCAAACGACGCGATTAAGGCAGCCGAGCTTGTCCGCGAGCTCTTCTGCGCAATGGGGAGGTAACCAATGAAACGCGACTGGAACGCGATGGCTCAGGGGATTCTGGACGCCGTCGGTGGTCCCGAGAACATCTCGGGCATGACGCACTGCGCGACGCGCCTGCGCCTCAATCTCAAAGACGACGCGGCTTGCGACGACGCTGCGGTCAAGGAAGTCGAAGGCGTTGTGAACACGCTGAACAAGGCCGGTCAGTACCAGGTTCTCATCGGCACTGAGGTCCCGAAGCTGTACGAGAAGTTTGAGCCGCTGGTCAAGGGTTCGGGCGTGGAAATCTCCGCTGCTACCAAAGACGAGGGCGAGAGCATCGTCAGCCAAGTCTTCTCCGCGATCTCCGGCATCTTTGCCCCGCTGCTGCCCGCCATGGCCGGCTCCGGTATCCTGCGCGGCTTCGTTATCCTGGCCGCCCAGCTCGGCATCATCGCTGAGGGCACGGGTACCTACACCATCCTGTACACCCTGGCCATGAGCGTGTTCTACTTCCTGCCCGTGCTGCTCGGCTTCTCCGCCGGCAAGCGCTTCGGCGCGAGCCCGTACCTGTCGGCGCTGCTCGGCGCGTGCCTGCTCTACCCGGACTTCATCGCCCTCATGGGCGACGCGGGCAACGGCGCCATGACGGACTTCTTCGGCATCCCCGTGGTTCTCATGAACTACAACTCCACGGTTATCCCTGCCATCTTGTCTGTCTGGGTCTACTCGTACCTGTACAAGTGGCTCGATGAGCACGTTTCCGAGATGCTCAAGCTCGTCGTGCTGCCCGCCATCTCCCTGATCGTTATGGTTCCGCTCACCATGCTCGTCATCGGCCCCCTGGGCGTCTACGCTGGTGAGGCCATCGCCTTCGTGGTCAACTGGCTGATCGAGCGCAGCTCCGTGTTCGCCGGCGTGCTGGTTGGCGGCGGCTGGTCCGTGCTGGTGTCCATGGGCATCCACTGGGCCGTGAACCCCATCATGATCAACAACATCGCTCAGAACGGCTTCGACTACATCTGCCCCTTCACCTTCGCCTGCAACTTCGCCGTTATCGGCTGCGCCTTCGGCGTGTTCCTCAAGGCCCGCGACCAGAAGCTCAAGAGCTTCGCGATGACCGGTGTCGTATCGATCGCCCTGTCCGCCATCATCGAGCCCACGCTGTTCGGTATGCTCGTGAAGAACAAGAAGGTCTGGCTTGCGCAGATCATCGGCGGTGCCGTCGGCGGCGCGTTCCTCGGTATCATGAAGGTCGTCACCACTGCGTTCACCTTCGGTTCCGTCACTACGTTCCCGGCTTTCGTGAGTTCCGACCCCATGAACTTCGCTTGGGCTATGGTCGGCATGCTCATTTCCGCCGTCGTGGCCGGTGTTCTTGCCTTCGCCTTCACCGGCAAGGAGGATCAGCTCGCCTAAGAGCCCCGGATGCGCCGCCTCTCCTAGGGTCGTTCTCTTCGCTTGAAGAGCGTCGCGCTTACGCGAGGTGTGTCAACCTCGTTCAAATTGTGAACGAGAGGGTAGGTCAATCGATTAAGCGGTCGTCATCGCAACAGGTGGCGGCCGCTATTCTGCTTGTGCGTTACACTTTTCGAAAAGAAATGAACGAGCGTGAAGCAGAGTGGTTTGGAGAGGTTCCCAATATGATTCCGTATGAGCGCCAGGAGCGAATTGTAGAGTGCCTGCAGAAGTCGGGCCTCGCGAGGATTTCCGAGCTGCAGGAGGAGCTGCCGGGCGTCTCTATTTCGACGCTACGTCGCGACCTCAAGGAGCTGGAGGCGCTTGGCAAGGTTGAGCATCTTTCGGGCGGCGCGGTGAGGCTCCTCTCGGCTGTCCACGAGGTGAGTATCTCGACGCGTTCGGGCCTACACGGGAGTGAGAAGGAACAGATTGCCCAAGTCGCCTTGCGTTTTGTTGAGGACGGGGACACGCTCTACTTGGACTCGGGTTCCACCTGCACGGCGCTGCTGCGTCTGCTGCTCGACCGCGACGTGACAATTTACACGACGGATGCCTCGGCGTGCCTGATTAAGAGCGAGACGCGCGCCCAGCTCATCGTGGTGGGTGGCGAGTTCAACTATGTGAACTCCTCGTTCTGCGGTTCTATGACCGAATCGATCCTGCGCGATCTGTACTTCGATAAGGCGTTTATCGGGACCAACGCGATTGACGGGGACCGCGGCGTCATGACGCCCTCCTACGTTGAGGCGGCGAAGAAGCGCATCGTGCGCGAGAATTCGAATAAGGCGTACGTGCTGTGCGACAGCTCGAAGTTCCATCAGTTCTCGAATGTTCGCGCGTTTGGGTTCGATGGTGTGTCGATTATCGCGGAGTCCTATGACGAGAAGATCGCCCAGTGCGCGCGCCTGATCACGCCTGGAGCGTAGGGGGTCCGGGCTCAGGTCTGCGGATTGCGGCCCCTGGCTGCTGCTGTCCGCGTAGCGGGATTTCTTCCTAGGGAATACGACAGCGTTTCGTGGTGCGGGCTCCTGCATGATACCAGCTAGATAGGCAAATATGGCAACGTTGTGAATCTGGAAAAGCCTGCAGGTTAACAACGTGGTTAAACGATTAATCAGCCAGACTGTAGATAAAGGTTAAACGATTAATTACCACCGAGTAGATAATCACCGAGCAGATAAGGAGTTCACTATGCTGCTCTGCCCCAGTCTCATGTGCGCCGACTACGGCAATCTGCGTGCGACCGTCGAGGATCTCGACGCCGCCGGCATCGACATCTTCCATTGCGACGTGATGGACGGCAGTTTCGTTCCCAATTTCGCCATGGGTCTCGAAGACATCAAGGCCGTGCGAGCTGCCACCAACAAGCTCGTCGACGTGCACCTTATGGTCGAGAATCCTGCCAGCAAGGTTGAACTTTTCGCCTCCGCCGGCGCGGACATCATCTATATCCATCCGGAGTCCGAGCGTTACGTGGTCAAGACACTCGCCGCGATTAAGTCCCTCGGCAAGAGCGCCGGTATCGCCGTGAACCCCGACACCTCTATCTCCGAGATCGAGGAGATGTTGAACCTCTGCGATTACGTGATGGTCATGACGGTGAATCCGGGTTTTGCCGGTCAGAGCTTTATCGAGTTCACGAACGACAAGGTGCGTCGCCTTGCCGCGCTGAAGGAGCGCTTTGGCTTCAAGCTCATGATCGACGGCGCCTGCTCGCCCGAGCGCGTGCGCGACCTGTCCGCCATTGGCGCGGACGGATTTATCCTGGGCACCAGTGCGCTGTTTGGCAAGGACGCTGGTTACGAGGAGTGTCTGCGCCGTTTGCGCGCCGGCGAGGTGTATTAGAAGCGGAACGGCGAATTAGGACGGATTGAGCGCGCGGCATGCGCGAATGGTTCTTATGGAAAGGGGTCTCTTTTGAAGATCGGTATTGGAAACGACCACGTCGCAGTCGAGTACAAGGAAGCCATCACGGCGTATATCCAGGAGAAGTACGGCTACGAAGTCGTGAACTTCGGTACGGACAGCACCGAGCGCTTTGACTATCCCATCGCGGGTGAGGCCGTGGCGGACGCTGTCATGTCCGGCGAGGTTGATCGCGGTATCGTTATCTGCGGTACGGGTGTGGGCATCTCGCTTGCCGCCAACAAGGTGCGCGGTATCCGTTGCTGCACCTGCTCTGAGCCGTATTCCGCTCGCCTGTCGCGCGAGCACAACAACACCAACATGCTCGCATTTGGTGCTCGTGTGGTAGGCATCGAGCTGGCCAAAATGATTGTCGACGCCTGGCTCACCGGCGAGTTCGAGGGCGGCCGTCACCAGCGACGCATCGATATGATTCGCCAGATCGAGGCTCGTCAGCTCGTACGTGCGGAGGAAGCACGCGGCTGGTAGCGGAAAAGCCCGTCACCCGTGTGGCGGGCTTTTTGCATGTCGCGCGTGGGATAGAGCACATGCGAGAGAAAAACGCGGCTATTCGCTGCCCGCTGTCTAGCTGCTCGCGCGTTGCACGAGCTTAACGGGGACAAGCGTCTCCATCTCGGGCTCTTCGCCGCGCAGCAGGGCGAGCAGGGCCTGACATCCCTCGTGCGCGAGGCGCTCGGGGAAGCGGCGGATGGTGCTGATTTGCGGCGTCGGAAGCTGCGCGTAAACGGAATCGTCGAAGCCGATGAGACGGACGTCTTCGGGTACGCGCTTGCCGGCGGCAACGAGCGCACGCAGCGCGCCCACGGCTGCGTGGTCGCTATGGGCGAAGACGCCGTCGACGGGGTAGCCCGTGGAGAGGAAGTCGGTCACGAGCTCTTCCGACTCGATGATGCTCGGCTGCTTACCCGAGACAAACAGCTGGTAGTCGCGGCGTAGCGGCATTCCGTGCGCGGCGAGCGCCCGCTCGTAGCCCATCTGGCGCTCGTTGCCGGGGTAGTTGGCGGTAAAACTCGAGATGCTCAGGATGTCCTTGCAGCCGCGCTCGATGAGGTGCTCGGTCGCCATGTAGCCACCGCCGATGTTGTCGGAGCCCACGTGTGGGAAACCGAGGTCGTTTTCGGGCGCACGGTCGATGCAGACCACGGGGATTCCGTGGGGGACGAACTCGCCGTCGAGCCTGCGCAGGCCGGAGATACAGATGATACCGTCGGCCTGCTTGCTTGCCAGCGTGCGGAAGTAGTCACGCTCGCGGGCGGGGTCATTGGCGCTGTTGCAAACAAAGACCGAGTAGTCCTCGGTTGCCAGCTCGCGCTCCACATGCAGGGCGATCTTGGAAAAGAAGTCGTTGGAGATGTCCGGCACGATCATGCCGATGGTCCGGGACTGGGCCATACGGAGGCTCTTCGCCGCCATGTTCGTGACGTAGCCGTATTCCTTTAGGGCGGCTTCCACGCGTTTGCGGGTGTCTTCGGAAAAACGGCCGCTGCCGTTGATGACGTGGGAGACCGTGGCGACGGATACGCCGGCCGCGACGGCAATCTGGCGCATGGATGGGCGCTTGCCTGGTGTGGGCATGGGGCCTCCTGCTGCTTTCGGGTGGTTAACAGATTAACCGAGATTGTAGCGCATGCGCGATGCCGTAATGGGTCGCTGCGAAGTCGTTCTGTCGCGCTCGGTCTGGTACCTTGAATATCAACTTCAGGCCTCTTTGTGTTGCTATGGAGCCCTGGCCTGTCGATAAACAAAGCGCCCGCTTGCCGGGGAGCAAGCGGGCGCTTCTGAGCGAATATGTTTGCGGCCATAGCCGCTGCAGGTGATGGGTTGTCGACTAGTTAGTCGTCGTGCCGGAATCGTCACCCGAGGTGGAGCCAGAAAGTGCGACCGTCAGTGTAATCGTGTTGTCGGTGGACTGCTTACCGGTGGGGGAGACGCCCGTAACGGTGGCGTTTTCGTTGCCGCTCACGGGGTTGCCGTTCTGATCGCAGAATGCGATGTTGTAGAACCCGGCGTTGTTGAGCGCGGTGACGGCGGCGGAGATGCTCTTGCCGTACAGGTTACCCGGAACGCTGGCCTTGCCGGACTTCTTGGCAATGACGACGGTAATCGTGGCGCCGGGCTTCTGCTTACCGCTGGGGTTCCAGCTGATCACGGTGCCCTCGGTAACCGAGTCGTTCTCCTGGTAGCTCACGTCGACGCCAAAGCCTGCCATATCGAGGGCGTTGCGCGCTTGGGCCTCGGTCATGTCGGTCAGGTCGGGGACGGACGTGGTATCCGGGCCGCTCGAGACCTTGTACGAGATGGTCGTGCCCTTCGCGACTTCCTTACCGGCATCGGTGCCCTGCTCAAAGACCTGGCCCTCATCGGCCTCGTTGGCCTCCTCGGAGGCGTTGCCCTTCAGGCCAACGCTTGCCAGCGCGGCTTCTGCCTGGTCCTTGGTCAGGCCGACAAGCTGGGGAACCTCAACCTTCTCGGAGGGCTTGGGGCCCTTGGAGATTACCAGGTTCACCTTAGTGCCCTTGGCCTTCTTGGTGTTGCCGTTGGGCGTCTGCTCGGCGACCTTGCCCTCGTCGACATCGTCGTTGTAGCTTTGGTCGATGGTGCCGACCTCGAGGCCGGCTTCCTTGATCAGCTCGACGGCAGTCTGCTGATCCTTGCCCAGCACATCGGGAACGGTGACCTGCTCGCCGCCAAAGAGTCCTGTGGCAAAGGCCACCACGATACCGATGACGGCAACGGCTGCCACCACGGCGGCGATGATCTTGTTCTTGTTGGATTTGGGCTTTTCGACCTCGTAGGAGCCGGTGGAGCCCGAAACCGAGCTACGGGCGGTATTCTGGCCGCTCACGCCCGAGACGGGACGCACCATGGCGCGCGTCTGATCGGAAAGCTCGCGAGTCTTGGTGGCGCCCAGCTCGCCGGGGGCACCGATGATGCGCGTGGGCTCCGAGATGTTTACGGCACGGCCCGACAGGTAGCTGTTGAGCACCTGACGCAGCTCGTCGGCGGTCTGGAAGCGGTTTGCCGGGTCTTTCTCCATGCACTTGAGGATGATGCGCTCAAGGTCGGCGTCGACACCGGAGTTGATCTGGCTCGGTGGAATAGGCAGCTCGTTGACCTGCTTGAGTGCGACCGAGATAGCGTCGTCACCGTCAAAGGGAACGCGGCCGGTGGCGCACTCATACATCACGACGCCCAGCGAGTAGATATCCGAGGTGGGGCCGAGGTCCTGACCACGGGTCTGCTCGGGGCTGACGTAGTGGGCGGTTCCCAGCACGTTGTTGTCTTGCGTGAGGTGGCTGTTCTTGGCGCGCGCGATGCCAAAGTCCATCACCTTGATGTTGCCGTCGGGCAGCACCATGATGTTCTGCGGCTTAATGTCGCGGTGGATGATCTCATGCTTGTGAGCGACCGAAAGCGCGGAGCTGATCTGCGAGCCGATCTGGGCGACCTTCTTGGGGTCGAGGGCGCCGTGGCTCTTGATGCCGCTCTTAAGGTCGGTACCGCGCAGGTACTCCATGACGATGTAATAGGTGTCGCCGTCCTTGCCCCAATCGTAGACGCCCACGATATAGGGGGAGGAGAGACCGGCTGCTGCCTGGGCCTCCTGCTTAAAGCGTGCGGCGAAGGTTGCGTCGCCAGCATACTGCGGCAGCATGATCTTGACGGCAACCGTGCGGTCGAGGACCTGGTCCTGTGCACGGTAGACGGTCGCCATGCCGCCTGTCCCCACCTTATCCTTGAGGAGGTATCTTCCCCCGAGGACCCTCTGTTCCATTCCTGCTCCTAACATAACTATTCGCTCAACGATGTGTGTAGTACCTACGATGTGGCCGCTGGGGCCGTGTGGCGCGTTGCCGCTAACTCTTCGGCCGCGGCGCGCCTCGGGTGTCCGATTCGATCATGGGCATCACGCTCCCTGTGCGGCGAGCGCCGCGGTCAGGACGATGCCGGCAATCTTGGCCGCCTTGACGTCGTGTTTGTCGTAATCCTCCAAGGCCACCGAGATGGCGACCGTGGGTGAATCGTAAGGTGCAAAGCCAACGAACATCGAGTTGACGTTGGTGCCGCCGGTCTCGGCCGAGCCGGTCTTGCCTGCGACCTTGACGCCGGGGACCTGGGCATCGGTGCCGGTACCGGACTGGACGACGGCAAGCATGGCCTGCTTGACCTGGTCGGCCGTGGCGGAGCTGACGGCCTGACCCAGCGAGCGGGACTGCGTGGTCTTGACCACGGTTCCGTCCGGGGCGAGTACCTGGGCTACAAAGTACGGGTCCATGACCACGCCGCTGTTAGCGATGGCGGCGGCAATCACGGCGTTTTGCATGACGGTGGTCTGCGGCCCGGGCGTGTGGTCCATGCCGACAGGCTGGCCGGCGCCGGCCCAAGCGGTCTCCCACTCGGTCATGAGCGACGGGTCGGCCATGATGGAGGCCGTGGAGGTCAGGTCCTGGCCGAGCTTTTGGCCGTAGCCAAAGGCGTTGGCAAACTGCACGAGCGTGTTTGCGCCAACTTCGGTTGCCACCTGGCCAAAGACGACGTTGGAGGACACGGCAAAGGCCTGCTGCAGGCTGATGGTGCCGTAGCTCTCGTTGGCATAGTTGGTGACCGGTGCGTTGCCGATGTCCATGGAGCCGGGCGCCTGGTAGGTGCTGGTAAGGCCGGCGGTACCGGTCTCGAGTGCCGCGGAAAGCGTAACGACCTTAAACGTGGAGCCCGGCGTGTACAGCGCGTCCATGGCGCGATTGTACATGGAGCCGTCCTCGCCGCCGCCCGCCTGCAGCAGGGCGTCGATGTTGGTGTTGTCATAGGTGGGCGAGCTGGCGCATGCGAGCACCGCGCCGGTACGCGGGTCGATGACTACTACAGCACCCTTAAAGCCCTTGAGCGCCTGCTCGGCCGCCGTCTGGATACGCGAGTCGATGGTGAGCTTGGCGGTGTTGCCCGGCTGGGTTTGGCCCGCGAGCGACGCGATGGCGTTGTTCCAGCTGGAGTAATCCTTGGAGCCGGTGAGCGTGTCGTTCATGACGCTCTCGATGGCGGTGGTGCCATACTGCTGGCTCACGTAGCCAACCACGTGCGCTGCCAGGTTGCCGTTGGGGTAGGAGCGTACGTAGGTGCCGTCCTCCTGCTGCAGCGACTCGGCCAGCGTCACGCCGTCGGACGTGATGATGGAACCGCGCTGGATGTACTTGGAGCGGGCGATAGTGTGGTTGTTGGTCGGCATATCCTGATAGTCCTTGGCCTTGATGACCTGGACATAGGTGAGGTTGCCGATAAGGATGGCGAACAGCGCCGTAAAGGCGAGCACCGCACGGGTTAGACGGTTGGCGAGCGCAACGCGGCCGAGCACACCGGATTCAGGCGTGTCGAGCAGGCGACGGCGCATGCGCGAGCCGACGGAATGGCTGCCGCTGCCGTAGGAAGACGAGGTGGCAAAGCGCGTGCCCGTCGGGGCGGCGGCGGATGCGACCTGATCATCGGTGATGGCGGTCATGGTGCCGGTGCCAGTAAGCTCGGCCTCGCGTCCGGTCGCTTCGTCACCGGCGCGCAGCAGGAGCGCGACGATGATAAAGCTTGCCAGCAGTGAGGAACCGCCCTGGCTCATAAAGGGCAGGGTGACGCCGGTCAACGGGATCAGGCGGGTAACGCCGCCCACGATCAAGAAGGCCTGGAAGCTGATGGCGGCCGTAAGGCCCGTGGCGCTAAAGGCGGCGAGGTCGGATTTAGCGCGGGCAGCCGTGGTGAGGCCACGCACGGCAAAGAGCATAAACAGGATGAGCACGGCGCCGCCGCCCAAAAGGCCCATCTCCTCGCCGATGGCAGAGAAGATAAAGTCGGACTCGACGACAGGGATGTTGTTGGCCATGCCGTTGCCGATGCCAACACCGACCAGACCGCCATCGGCAAGCGAGAAGAGCGACTGGACGATCTGGTAGCCCTGGCCCTGGGCGTCCTTAAACGGATCGACCCAAACCTGGAAACGCACCTGAACGTGCGACAGGAACTTGTAGGCGCCCACGGCTCCAACGGCTAAGAGCGCAAGGCCGATAACGACATACGAAAAGCGCCCCGTGGCAACGTAGAGCATCAGCAAGAAGATGGTGTAGAACAGTACGGCCGAACCCAGGTCGCGTTCGAAGACGACGACGAGCAGGCACACACCCCACACGGCAAACAGCGGCAGCAGCAGTCGCAGGCGAGGGATCTTAAAGCCCAAGATCTTGCGGTTGGAGATGGAGAGCAGCTCGCGGTTTTCGGCCAGGTACCCGGCCAGGAACAGCACGATAAAGACCTTGGCGAACTCGCCAGGCTGGATGGTAAAGCCCGCGATGCGAATCCACAGCTTGGAGCCCGAGATCGTGGTGCCGATAAAGATGGGCAGCATCAGCAGGATGATGCCGATGATGCCAAAGGTGTACTTGTAGCGCATGACCACGTCGAGGTTTTTGACCAGTGCGAGCGTTCCCACCATCAGGGCCACCGAGACAAACAGGATGATGAGCTGTGAGATCGCGAGAGCGGGTGCGAGACGCGTCACGAACGTGATACCGATGCCCGAAAGCACAAAGACAATGGGCAGGATGGCGGGGTCGGCACCGGGCGCCAAGATGCGCACGGCAATGTGGGCCGCGGCAAAGGCGGCAAAGAGGCCGATCGGTACGGCGAGCGTCTCAAAGGAGATGGCAGCGCCCGCGGTGAGCACGTACATCGCATACAGCAGGATGACGGGGAACGCCGAGGCGATGAGCAAGAGCAGCTCGGTGTTGCGGCGACTCATAAGCGGCACTCCCTTTCTAATTCTTATCGGAGGCTTCGGCCTCGGCGGACTGTTCGGCGGTTTTCTCGGAATCTGATTCGGAGGTCGATCCCTGATTGGTGTTGTCGCGAATCGTTTGCGCGTCGATCACCTGGCGGGTCTGCTCTTCATCGATCTGGTGGCGGTACTTGGATATCGTGTCCTGCGCATCGTCGACACTTGTTTGCGGAATGCCCGCCTTGAGGCGGTTTTGCGTGTCTTCGGGCAGGTCGGACAGCTTAATGCTGGTTTCGCTTTCGAGCCAGTGGAGCTTGAGTCCGAGCGGCTTGCCGGGCAGGCCGCGCCAGACGGCGACATTGCCCTGGTAGGTACCCAGGTAGTACGAGCCGGTGACACCCGTGTAGGCCCAGATGCCAGCTGCCAGCACAAAGACGAGGGCCAGGATGGCGGCGATAGTAATGTTGCGGCGACGTACGCGCTGCGCCTCGCGCATAACGCCATCGTCAACCAGGTCAACGACTACTACGGTCACGTTGTCGTGGCCGCCGGCGGCAAGCGCCGCGTCCACTAGATTGTCGACGCAGATTTGCGCGGTTGAGGACTGCGTGGCGATGTTCTCGATATCGCTATCGGGAATCATGCTCGAAAGGCCGTCGGAGCACAGGATCAGGCGGTCGCCTTCCTCGATATGCAGAGTGAAGTGGTCGGCATACATGGCAGGGTCCGAGCCCAGCGCACGGGTGATGACCGAACGGTTGGGGTGGACGCGAGCCTCGTCTGCCGTAATCTCGCCGGCGTCCACGAGCTCCTCCACGTAGGAGTGGTCGCGGGTCACGCGGATGAGCGTGCCCTCGTGGAGCAGGTAGGCGCGAGAGTCACCCACGTGGGCGATGGCGAGCGTGTCGTTTTCGATATAGGCGCAAGTGGCTGTGCAGCCCATGCCGGGCTTGCCCAGGCCGTTCAGGGCCGCCTCGATTACGGCGGCGTTGGCTGCCTCGACGGCTGCGGCCAGGCGTGCTGCGTCGGCGGACTGCGGGGCCGTCTTGGCAATAGTCTCGACGGCGATGGAAGAGGCTACCTCGCCGGCGGCGTGACCACCCATGCCGTCGCATACGCAAAAGAGCGGCGACTGCACCAGGTAGGAATCCTCATTGTGCGGGCGCACACAGCCAACGTCGGAGCGGGCGCCCCACATGAGTTGTGTGGTGGTGCCGGCATCATAGGTCGAGTCGGTCTCGATGCGTTCCTCGGTCAGGGGCTCAAAGCTCATGGTCGAGCCGGGGTCTTTGAGCTTGGCCTCAACGGCGGCAACGTCGATCTCGGCTGTGTCACCGGGAGAGACGGTGTCGGTCTCGGCGTTTGATTCGGAATCGCCGGTGTCCGGGGAGCCGGGCTCTTCGGACGCGCAGGCGGTCGACTCGTCGTCTTGCGGGCTGACGTCTATAGGCTCGGGTGTCGCAAAGTGCGACGGCGCGGGCGTGCTTTGCGACTGGGCGGCGGGCTCGGCCACGGTATCGGACTCGCTTGCGGGCGCAGGCTGCGGGGCCTTGGGTGCAGGGCCGTCCTCGGGGGATGGCCCCGCTTCGGGCGCCGGCGTAGACACGGGCGCAACCTCGGATGCCGGGGCTATGGGAAACGCCGGCGCGGCGGGCTCGGGTGCCGCAAACACCGCAGCGCTCTCGTTGATTGCCGCGGCGACGGGCTCTGCAAAGTGAGCTGGCGCCGAGGTTGCTTCGGGCGCTGTGGGCTGTTCCGCAGCATGTGCGCCGATGGGCGCCGCTACGGCATCCTCTTCGTCCTCGTTATCGGCGAGATCCGAAATATCATGCGTTACATGCGAAAGAGGCAGGGAGAACACGGTGTCCTCGGGTTCCACGGGTGCGGAGCCCGCCGGAGCGGCGTGGGCCGGCGCAGCTGTGGCGGCAGCCGGTGCCTCGGTCATAGTCGCGGACTTGTTCTCCTCGTCGATCATCGACGGTTCACCTTCATGACCACATCGCCGATCTGGACTTCGTCGCCCTCGCGCAGCGTTGCGGGCTCCACAAGCTGGCGGCCGTTGACGAGCGTGCCGTTAAGCGAGTTGAGGTCCTCGATGATGAGCGCCGGGCCCTGCAGCGAAAAGCGCGCATGCGAGGCCGAGACGAATGGTTCGTTGATGCAGATGTCCGAAGATGGCGAGCGACCGACGATGACGGGGCCGAGCATGTCTACGTGGATGCCGCGGATACCGCGCGGGCCCTTGTCCACATCGATCGTCCAGATAGCCGAGTCGCGGCGCTGTCCGCGCACAAGTCCCACGCCGGTCTTCATGACGGCGAACAGGAAGATATAGAGCAGGGCGACCAGGACGATGCGGCCTGCAAAAAGGACGATATCGATGTTCATAAGCGACTATCCCCTAAATTCAAAGGTGCTCAGGCCAAACGTCAGCAGATCGCCGTTGCGCAGCGGGCAGCGCGTAATGCGGCGGTTGTTGACGAGTGTGCCGTTGGTGGAATTGAGGTCCTCGATCGACCAATCCGAGCCCGTAAAGGTGAGCTGGGCGTGGCGGCGCGACACGTTGGGGTCGCGCAGGGCAATGTCGGAAACTGAGCGCTCGCGACCGATGGTCACCTGTGCGGAGGTGATGCTATGGCTCTCGCCGCTCACGACGTCGACGAGCTGGGCGAGCGGGCGCTGTGGGGCGCGAGTGCTCGCCATGTTGGAGGCGATGCCGGCTGCGGCGCCTAGGCCCACGGCGGCACCGGTCGCGGCGGCTCCGCCCATGCCGGCAAGCGCGTCGCGCGAGACGGTCTGCGGCACCGGGATAGGAGCGGCGGGGTCGGGGACGCTAGGCGCGAAGGGATCTGCTACGGCAAGCGGGTCAGGAGCGGCGGCGCGAGGCGTCGGCTGCTGCTGGGGCATGGCGGCGGGGCGCTGCGGCTGCGGGGCAGCAAACTGCTGCTGGCCGGCGCGCGGGGCGCTGGCGGCACGGCTTGCCGCGGAGTTGTTTTGGCCCAGACCGTTTTGATAGGCGCGCTCTTCTTCGTACAGGCGGCCGAGCGTGGGGGCATCGACGTTCTCGGCAAAGACCGAGAACTTGCCGGCGCGCAGCTGCGGATCGATCATAAAGCGCACGAGGGGCTCGCCGACAAAGACATAGCGGCGCTTTTCGGCCTGCGCTTTCACAAACTCGCGGACCTCGCGCGAAAGCTCGGGGTAGAACGGGGCGAGCATGGGATCGTCGTCGGCGGCGATCAGGATGGTATAGAGTGCCGGCGCCGTGTTGACGCCGTTAATCACCAGAGTCTGATCCTCCATGTCGCGAGCGGCCTGCTTGGCAAGCTTCTTAAAGGAGAACGGGGCACGGGTGGCACCGAAGATGCCGGCCACGTGGTCCTCGAAGATGTTCAGGAAGTTCACGAAAGATCACTCTCCGTATAGGTTCTTTGGTATCCGAGCAAATATAGGCATATCCCAACGATTATAGAGGATAGGGTTCCCGCAACTGCCGCCTTGGCGGCGACCGCGGCTGCAAGGCTGGCAATTTCCATATGGTGTGCAAGACAGGATGCCGCTGCGCAGCCGATGCCGGTGACGGCGATGGCGGCGATTGAGGCAAGGTTTGAGCCCTGGTCGGCTCGCTTGGCATGGGCATTGAGCAGCGCAGATGACGCTGCGGCAGTTGTCGCGACCAGCACAAAGGCAGCCCAAAGGAGCGGGTCTTCCAGCGCTGCGGCAACGTTACCGAGCCCCAGCACGCCTCCGGCTGAAAGCGCGACCGTCGCCAGACGGGCAAAAAGCACGCCCATGCCCGTTGCCGCGGCGGCGCTTGCCGGGCCGAGCCAAAATGACGCGACGCCGGCGGCGACCCCAGCTGCCAGGAAGGTATTGCCAGTCAGACAGCCAAGCGCGAGTGCACAGGTGAGCGCGGCGCTCGCGGCAGCCTCGGTGCGACCCCAGGCGATCCACCAACCGGACATGGCAGCGGCAAAGACCACCGCGACGGGCAACATCGACAGGATGCCCTGCGCCTGCATGGTGGCGTTGGCCATGAGCACCAAAAAGCCCACAGCCGAGATGGCCGAGCCGATCTGGGGGGCCAGGCCAGCCGCCGCTCCGATCGCGATAGCCGCAATGACCAGGCCGGGAAGCGCCGCGACCCCGGCTGTTTGCATCAGCAAAAAGCTAAAGGTGCCGCACGCTAGCGCCGAGATAGCGTGCATGGTGTAGTCGCGCGCATGGCTCCAGCGCGTGCCCGCCCAGCCGAGCGCGGGGTCGACCTCGATGGCGTCGTCCTCGTAGTACGACGGCTCGATATCGTCGAGCTCCTGCTCGTCATCCGAAAGCTCGCCAACCATTTGCTCCAGGCTGCGACGGCCCTCGCGCACGCTGCCCAGACCGGCAAGGAGCTGGTCGCAAAAAGCCTCGATGCTGTTGGGGCGGTCCTGCGGCATGGGGGAGAGCGCGCTCATGAGCGCGGCCTCGGCTCCCGGGGGAAAGTGTGGTATCAGCTCGCTGGGATAGGTGGCGCCGCCGATGATGCGGTCGAGCGAGTCGGCGGGCGTGGCCGCCATAAAGGGAGCGCTGCCGCACAAACCCTCATAGATAACGCAGGCAAGGGCAAAGACATCGGCGCGTTCGTCGACCGTGCCGGTCTCGATATCGAGCTGCTCGGGCGGCATGTAGCCGATGGTGCCGCCGCGCGAGCCGCCAAAGCCACCGGCGGACGACAGTCGCGCCATGCCAAAGTCGGTGAGCTTTACATTGCCCGAGTGGTCGATGAGCACGTTGGCGGGCTTAATGTCCAGGTGGAGTACGCCATTGCTATGGGCGAAGGTGAGCGCCTGGCCCAGGGCATCGGCAATGGCCGCGGCCTCGTCAAAGGTGAGTGAGTGGCCGTCCACGCGATGCAAAAACTCGGCCAGCGACATACCGTCGATATACTCCATGACCAGGTAGGCATAGGCGGTGTCATGCGTAAAGTCGATGACCTGCACGATATTGGGATGTTGAAGCATGGCGGCAGTGTGCGCCTCGCGCAGGACATCCATGATGTCGCTGGCGGGCATGCCGGCGCCGTTGATAAGGGGGATGCGCTTAATGGCGACGCGGCGGCGCAGGTGCGTGTCGCGGCAAATCTCGATGGAGCCAAAACCGCCGGTCGCAAGTGTCTCGAGCGGCTGGTACCGCTTGAGCAGCTCGCGAGAGCTGGTGCCCTCCAAAGGAACGTCCGGCGAGAACCGGGCGGTATGTTGCGAGAAAAGCGGCATGGCCAACCCTCGTGCGTTTAAAGTTCGTTTGCGAGTGGCGGGCGCGGAGCCGAGCCGTTCGCGGTGGCATAGATGCTGCTAGTGTAGCACGCTCGGGCGGATGGCGAGGATAACGGGATGTGAGGCTGCCTGTCTGGCTTGGCCTTAGTGCTTCTTCTTGTTCTTCTTCTGCTTGCGCTGCTTGCCCTTGGTCTCCTGGGGCTTGTCGCCCTGCTTGGCCTCGGCGGCGGCCTTCTCGGCCTTCATTTTCTTCTTCTTGGTCTCGATGCGGAGTTTTTTGTTGATGCGGGCCTTGAGGAAGGGACCGAACTGCTCGGCATCGCCACGGACGAAGGTGTCCTTGGGGATCGTCACGCCCTGGTCGGCGAACATGGCCACAAAGATGCGCTCGCCGTCGAGTACGTGGTCGAGCTTGTCAAACGGGAAGAACTGCGACTTGCCGCTCTTGCCCCAAACCATCAGGCCGTCCTCGTTGGCGGCGACGCGGCGATAGCGGCCACCCATGGACTCGTCGGCCTCGACGGCGTCGATAAAGTCGCGGGCGAGCGTGTGGTGCAGGTTCTTGCTCCACCAGGCCAAAAAGGCGCCGAACACGATCAGCACGACGCCGAACTTGATCCAGCTGCCGCCGGCCACCAGCATGCCGATGCCGATGAGCGCGGCAATCGCGGCGGCGACGTACAGGGAGCCACGGCGCCTGGGCGAGGCGACCAGGCGGGCAAAGTCGGTGACGAGGTCGTTTTCGTACTGATACTCGTTGAGGTACAGAATGCCGTCGTCGGCTGCGGCCTGCTCCTCGAGCGCGACCTCGACCTGGTCGGCTGCTTCGGAGGGAACGAGGTTACTCTCTGCGTCTGCCATGCTCTTTGGACTCCTATCGCGGCGGGCTCGCCGTACGGGTTATTATGAATGCAGTATGCCGTGCGACCGCATGGCCGTCGCGGCAACAAGTCTCAGTATACCCGGGGGAGCACCCATGGAATCGTTGTACCGAAAGTATCGCCCGCTCACCTTCGACTCCGTGGTGGGCCAGCAGCATATCGTCTCGACGCTCGAGCACGCTATCACCGAGGGACGCCTGTCCCACGCCTACCTGTTCTGCGGACCGCGCGGCACGGGCAAGACCACCATGGCGCGCATCCTTGCCAAGGCGCTGCTGTGCCGCAATGCCGAGGCGGCGCGCGCCGAGGGTGCAAGCGGCTGCATGCCCGACGGTACTTGCGAGGAGTGCGAGCTCATTGCCGAGGGCAACCACCCCGATGTCTACGAGCTCGATGCCGCAAGCCGTACCGGCGTGGACAACGTGCGCGAGGAGATCATCAACTCCGTCAACTTTGCCCCGGTGCGCGGCAAGTACAAGATCTATATCATCGACGAGGTCCACATGCTCACGACGGCGGCGTTCAACGCGCTGCTCAAGACGCTTGAGGAGCCGCCGGCACACGTGATCTTTGTGCTGTGCACCACCGACCCGCAAAAGATTCTGGAGACCATCCTCTCGCGCTGCCAGCGTTTCGATTTCCACCGCATCGGCAACGAGGATATCGAGCGCCGCCTGGCATACGTGTGCGAGCAGGAGGGCTTCGACTACGACGACGAGGCGCTTGCCATCGTGGCGCGCCATGCCAAGGGCGGCATGCGCGACGCGCTCTCCACGCTGGAGCAGCTGAGCGTTTTTGGCAACGGTTCTGTGCATGCGGACGATGCCCGCTCGCTTTTAGGCGAGGTTTCGGACCAGATTCTGGGCGAGTTTTCCCGCGCCATTGCCGATCGCGATGTTGCCGAGCTCTATGGACTGATCCGTGCGCAGGTCGAGGAAGGAAACGACCTGCTGGAGCTGACGCGCGACCTGGTAGCGCATGTGCGTGACGTGTACGTTGCCTGCGTTGCCGGTGCCCGTGCCGAGCTGTTTGAGGGCGGCTCCGAGCAGGCCGAGGCGCTTGCTGCCGAGGCCGCTGCCTTTGGCGAGCATCCTGCCGACCGCCTGGCCCGCGTGCTGACGGTGCTCGACGATGCCGCACTGGAGATGAGGGGCGCGAGCGACGTGCGCCTGGTGCTCGAGATTGCCTGTACGCGTCTGGCACGTCCCGAGGCTGATTTAACGATTGAGGCATTGGCCGAGCGCGTGGCGCGTCTGGAGGCCATGGTTGCCAACGGCGCCGTGCCGGCGAGCGTGGCTGCTGCTCAGGCCACCGCGCCTGCAGCATCCGTACCCGCTGCCGCCCAGCAGCCGACGCTGATCTCGGGTGCCCGAGCCGCTACTCCGGCGGCATCTGCTACCACCGCTGATACGTCCGCGCGCCAGGGCGGTATGCCTTGGGACCGTGGTGCTGCCGCTCCGGCGGCTCAGCCTGCGCCCCGTTCTGCGTCCGTGTCGGCTTCCAAGCCTGCAGCGTCTGCACCTCAGTCTGCGCCGGCTCCGACGCCTCAGCCCGTTGCAGCCCCCGCGCCTGCCACCGCTCCGGCACCTAAGCCCCAGCCCAACACCGCCGCCCAGGTTGCTGCCGCTGGTGCTGCCGAGACGCCCGCGGTCGAGGATGCCGGAGAGCTGCAGCGCAAATGGGCCGAGGTTGTCGAGCGTGTCAAGGCGCGTCAGGCTTCCTACGCAGGGCTTTTGCTCAACGCCCGCGCCACGGCCGACGACGGCTCCAAGCTCACGGTCTCGTTCCCCGCGGGCTCGACCTTTGCCATCAAGATGCTCGGACGCGCCGACACGCAGTCGGTGGTCCTGCCGACAGTCAGTGCGGTCTTCGGTCGTCGCACCGTCGACTACGTCCTGGATGGAGGTGGCACGCCGGCTCCTCAACATGAGGAGCATTCTCCATCTGCACGGGCTGCGGCATCTGCGGACCCGCAGCCCGTGTCCTCGGCGGCCCCTGTATCCTCGAGCGCCAGCGCGCCGCAGCAGCAAGCGGCACCGGTAGCGGCATCGACCCCGTCGGCGCCTAAGCCAGCCGCGGCCAAATCGGCTGCTTCGGTCCCCGCGCCCAAGCCTGCCGCTGCGCCTGCGCCCAAGTCATCCGACCTGGGCAAGGCCCCCTGGCTGCGCTCCGACAACCCTGCCGGCGCTCCCGCCACGGGCAAGCTCCCGACTGAGCCTGCGCCCCGCGCGCCCGAGCGCGCGTCCGGTCCCAAGGCTCAGCCGTCCGCGCAGTCTGCGCCGTGGGAATCCGAGCAGGTGCCCTACGACGATGCCATGGTCGCCGGTTTTGCCGCCGATGCGGGCGGGGACGATCTGCCTCCGTTCGACGCGCCGGCCACGGCGTCCGCGCCCAAGCCCGCCGCAACTGCCCCCAAAGAGGGGGACGCTCCTGCAGCTCCCTGGGAGTCCAACCCCGGTGCGGGCAGCCCCTTCGGCCATCAGGGCGCAGCCCCGAGCATCCCACAGACCGAGGACGAGGCCAAAGCCCTCATCCGCAGCGTCTTCGGTCAGTCCACCATCTTCAAGCCGGTGGAGTAGCTGCGCAGGCGGGTATACTGCTCAAGAAGAGAACCCTTTGAACGGAGCGAGCTTATGATGTGGGAATATGTCCGCCTTGAGGACGATACGCAGGTTTCGTATTCCGAAGTCCGGGAGGACAACACGGTGAAGGTTGTTGTGGAGCGCCCGCGCGATTGGGGTTTTGACACGGCGGAGTGTATCTTGCCGGCATTCAATTGGGTGTCACACGAGGGCTTTAGCGAAGCGGACCTCAAAGAACTCGATGATTTCGTGCGCAACAATGCCCCGCTCATCCTGCGTTTTGCCTACGAAGGCGGACGAGTCTATGCCTAGTCTGTTTCGACTCGGGCCGTACATCATCTTCTTCAGGACGGGGGAGAACGGCGAACCTGTCCATGTTCACGTTGCGGTCAAGCGCCCCACTGCCGAGGCAACCAAGATACGGCTTACCCGCTCCGGCGGATGCAAGCTGGCCCATAACAAGGGCGATATTCCTGCTCGGGATTTACGCGATATCATGCAGTTTGTTTCATCTAACCATGCGCTGATTTGCAAACGCTGGAAAGAAACAACCGGTGGGCTGTCGTTTTACTGTTGAGAATCGCTTGCTGGGCTTAGGACCCCTAGCCCTTTAGGGGTTCTTTATCCGGGCGCATTTGAATTTCGGACATGTGTAGTGTGGTGCCGCGTATATCGCATTCGAGTAGGCAGGTGCGTGACGGTCGGCCTAGGGTGCTGAGGTCGACACGATACGTCGCGCGGCTGTCCGTGTACTCGACTTGCTCGGCGCTGAGGGTTGCTCCGATTGTCAAGAAAGCGCCTGGTTCGGCATCGACAATCTTGGAGTCCTTTATCTTGACCTTGAACTCTTGGTAGAGGGACGGGCTGTTGTAGTAAATGGTTCGGGTTCCATCGGTGCACTCATCGGTCGCTTCCCATTTGACGGTGGGCTGGTCCGAGCTGGCTACTAACAGTTCTGCTCCAAAGGCTATAGCGTGGGTGACGACAACCAGCAATGCCCAGCCGGCAAAGAGATAGATAACCAAATATAGAGCGGGGTGTTTTGAGCGGATGTTTTGGAGCGCGTCGGGGGCATTCATGGGGCACCTCCAAATTGCTATCTATGACAATCAAATTATATCCTGTCGCCATGTGCGCCGCCTCGAGCAGCGGTTCGGCATTTAGCAATTTAGTGGCACACATGAAATGCCGATTTCGGCTCTACTAGATTTGCTTGAGATTTTATGCAACCTTGCATAATTCGACCTTGCATAATCTTTGCGTGCGGTTTGTATTGGAGGACATGTATATCGACTGAGGTGGCGTGTCCGCCCCGCTCGCTGGCCTCGCGCCGTGGTACGATTTTTGAGTTTGAAAGTCCCGCCGTGCTCCGGCTGCCCTTGCAGCTCGGCGTGCGGCCGCACGTAAAGGAGCCATCATGGCCGGTATGAACATGCAGCAGATGATGAAGCAGGCTCGCAAGATGCAGGAGCAGCTTGCCGCCGCGCAGGAGAACCTCAAGTCCCAGACCGTCGACGCCTCTGCCGGCGGCGGCATGGTCAAGGTGACCGTTAACGGCGAGATGGAGCTCGTCAACCTCACCATCGATCCCGATGCGCTCGATCCCGAGGACGTCGACATGCTGCAGGACATGATTATGGCTGCCGTCAACGAGGCCGTTCGCGGCGTCAACGAGCTCGCCAACAAGCAGATGGGCGCCATCACCGGCGGCCTCAACATCCCGGGCATGCCGTTCTAAGACGCGCATATATATGAGTTCTAACCATAGCCTGCAAAAATTGCTCGATGAGCTGGGCCGTCTGCCGGGCATTGGCCCCAAGTCGGCTCAGCGCATCGCCTATTACCTGTTGGAGGCTGACGCCGAGGAGGCGCGCCGCCTGGCCGAGGCCATCCTGGAGGTTAAGCAGGAGGTTCACTTTTGCAGCCGTTGCTTTAACTACGCCACGGCCGACGAGTGCTCCATCTGCCAGGACCCGATGCGCGACACCACTCGCATTTGCGTGGTGGGCGAGCCGCGCGATGTCCAGGCGATCGAGCGCACGGGCAGCTACCACGGTCTCTACCACGTATTGGGCGGCGTGATCAGTCCCATGGACAAGATTGGCCCCGAGCAGCTGCACATTCGCGAGCTGCTGGCACGCTTGGGCCACGAGAACATCCACGAGGTCATCATCGCCACCAACCCCAATATTGAGGGCGAGACCACGGCGAGCTACCTGGCCCGCACTATCAAGCCACTGGGCGTTGAGGTGTCGCGTCTGGCGAGCGGCCTGCCCGTGGGCGGCGACCTGGAGTATGCCGACGAGCTTACGCTTGGGCGCGCCATCGAGGCCCGTCGCACGATTTAGGTGGCGAGCCTGCTCCTGCCATATGTTTTCCTCGCGACGCACGGGGTAGTCATAATTTCCCCGTGCGACTGTAAGTTTGTTGTGCAACAAAGATGCTTTGTATCCGCTTATCGCATGGATGCTTCCACTCGCATCCTTAATTTGCCCATTCGTTGCGCAACCTTTTGGGTTCGCTGATACACTCAAATATGGATTCGAATGAATGCGCCGCTCCCGAGCGGCGTGTTTTTGTTGGAGGAGAACGCATGCGGCCCGGTGGCACTCAGACAAAGCGCGGCGCCGCGGTGCGCATGCGACGCCGACTGGGCTTGGCGCCGCGGGCGTACGCACTGCTGTCTTGCTCGCTGGTGCTGGTCATAGCTGGCGTTTCTGCCTATGGCATGACCGTGCCGTCCATGATACAGGCACATGCCGCACGCGAACCGCGCGTAGGGCATGAGGTCAAAAGTGACCTGGGCACCACGACTGGATATGCTTGGGCAAGCGTGGTCGCGCATATTGTGTTTGGCACTGACGACGCGGACGGCGCCGAGGCCCCGGACAACGAAGTCACGCTTGCCAATGGCAAAACCATCGTGCTCACCAACACCAAGATCATCGATCGGTTGTCCAACAATAGCGTGGCGGCAACGGTGAATAAGGTCGAGCAGCAGAAGGAGCAGGACGCCCAGCAGTCCGGAAAGCCCGGTAGCTCGGATACTTCTGGCTCCGGCTCGGATTCGTCGAGTTCGGGCGGCGGCTCTGGGTCGGGTTCCTCTGCCGGAGGGTCTGGAAACGGCGGCTCGACGGGCGGCAACACTGACAACGATGCAAACTCCGGTGGCCTTTCCGCTGCTGAGGAAGAGAGCATTCACAGTTGGCTTGTGACCAAGTACAACATGCTCGACGGCTATGTTTCTCGTGCCAATGACGTGGTTTCGACCTATAACTCTACGGGAGATCCCAGGCCGTGCGACAGCCTGGTCGGGGAGATGTTTGTCATTCGAGCCGAGTTCGGTCGTCAGACATTCTCGCCCCGGTCAAAGTGGTATCAGCAGTATGCCAATCTGTGGGGCTGTTACACCAACCTATGTCAATGGGTCGGCCATTACGGCGATGATGACGTCGCGCTCGGTAACTTCAACAATAACGTGGCGGCGCTTGCCCTATGATGACCGATCTTGCATCCACCACACCACAATCGCTCGGTCGCGATCCCATGGTCGGCCTGCGCCTGGCGCGTATCGACGGGTTTGAGCCGGCCATTGCGCTCGGTCAGGACGAACTGCCTGCCTATCTGCGTCGTTTTACGATACTGTTTGCCGACGATGCCACCGTGCGCCGTGGCGGTATCGGCCGCGTGACGCGTGCCGTCAACGCCCAAGGCGAGGCCGTGGCACTCAAACAGCTCATCTTGCCGACGCGCGATGAGTTTGACGACGATGCCGCCCATGAGGCGCTGGTCGCCAAGTTCAAGGCGGCGTTTCGCGAGGAATACGAATGCCATCGCGCCCTTTCGGGCCTTAAGGGCTTTCCCCGCCTCTATGGCTGGGGCGAGGTTGACGGTGTGCCTGCGATTGTCATGGAATGGGTCGAGGGCGAGACGCTTGCCCGCTTGCGTTCGCGACTTGCCGTGGACGATGCCGGACGCCTGTCGCCGCTTGTGGCGGCGCGTCTGGGTCGCGACCTGTTCGATCTGCTCTGCCGCATGAGCCTGGTGGGGGAGGGCTTTGTCCATCGCGATATCTCGCCCGCTAATATTATGGTGCGTACGGCGCGTCTACCGCTTGACCGGCAGCTTGCCGAGGGCGCCTTTGACCTATGCCTGATTGACTTTGGCTCGTCGCTGGCGCTCGAGCCTGCGTCGGCCGTGGCCGGTACCGGCGGCAAGGCATCCTTTACCGAGCGCTATGCCACGCTGCGTCGCGCGACGGTGGCCTACGCTCCGCCCGAGATGCTCACCGACGATATTCCCGACCTGCGCGCTTTGCGTATGTCGCCGGCGATCGACGTCTATGCCGCGGCAAGCACGGTTTACGAGCTCATTGCCGGCGTCGCGCCATACGAAGCCGCGCCGAGCACTTCGGGTTCGCGCAAAAAGACGCGCGACATCGCGAGCCCCTACCGTCTCAAGATGGACACGCGGCCCGACTATCCCATTGGTGCCCATGCGCCCGGTTGCGATTTGACTCAGCTGCTTCGTCGTGAGCCCGATGTGGCGCTCGCCGCGGCTGAGCAGGCCCAGCAGTTGGGGCTTGAGCCGGATTCCGAGGAGCTACGCGATGCGCTGGCGTTTGTCGATGCCCAGCTGTTCGACGTGGTGATGGCCTGTCTATCCAGCCACCAAAAAGATCGTCCCGAGCCGGCGGCGGTCGAGGCGGCGCTCTCGGCGTTTTGTGACCACTATGCGCAAAATGTCGGTCGTTCGCTCCGCGGCGAGCCGCTCACGCCGTGCCCCATGGATGCGTCTGGCCGCGCGGTTCGTCGCGCGCTGATGGTCGGCGCGACGGTCGTCTGTGGCGTGGTTTGGGCTGTGGTCGTGGTTTCGGCCGCGCTGCTGGCGTCGGGCGCTCGCGTGACGGCGACTTTGGGATCGCTCGTGTGGTCTGGGTCGCTACCGGGTGTTATTGCCGCGCTGGCGTTGGCGCTGCCAGGCATAGCCGGCGTTGCCGCGGGGGCACTTGCGCGCGATCGGCGCTCGGGGTTCCTGCAGGGTGTGCTTGCGCTTTCTGCCTGCGAGGTTCCGGTGCTGGTTGTGGCTGCATGTAGCGTATTTTCCCAACGCGCCGTGATGGGCGGCCTTGTTGCCGCTCTGGTTGCAACCTATACGCTTACGTGGTTTTTGCTTGCGATGGGCTTTGCCTTTGAACTTCCCGTTTCGGCACCGCGACGCACAAAAGCCCAGAGGGCGACTCCGCTTGCCGGTGGAGCCGCAGCTGCCCGTACTTTTGGCGGACCTGTCGAAGTATCGTCCGATTCTATTTCTACGACCAAGGAGGCCTAGGTCATGGCATCTCAAGTTGAGCTCACCCCATGCGGGGCCATGTTTGACATCTTTAAGCGCGCGGCGCATCTGAGCCATATCGAGCTGTGCGGCTTGGTGCTTTCGTCCCGTCCGCTCGCCGACGGCCGCAGCCCGCAGAGCCGAGCCGCCGATCGTTCTTGGGTTTCCCGCTTTATCGTTCGCGCGCCGGTCGGCACGCTTCAGCAGCGCTACTTTGCCGAATACGGTACCTCGGCTGCGCGTATTATGTCGCAACTGGCCCTGCGCCAGCGCAATCCCATGGACTCCACGGCTGTGATCAATATGGTGTGCGGTCCTGCAGGTGAACCGATGGTACGCGCGCTCGAAGAGTGTCACCAGGACACGAATCTCTATCGCAACGCGCTCGATCGCCTGTCCCAGGCGGCGGAACTCATGCCCGCCGAGCGCGCCGAGGCCGTGCTGGTGCTGTTTGTCGCCGTCGGTTGTTCGGCGGATGTGCGGTCCTCGGTGAACTATGCCATCGACTACGCGAACGCGACCTGTGGCGGAGGCACATCCACGCCGCGTTCGCTTGGCATGTCGATGACCGCGGGCGAACGCGAACCCGCCCCGGCGCATCCGTTGGGCCTGCTGCGTGTGCAAAACGGCTTTGTGGTGAGTGCCCCGCGCTGGATTCAGCCGAGTGAGGAAGGTGTCGAGATCGGCGCGCTGGCAACGGGGGAGGGCGATATCACCGACGTCGGTGATGACGTCTCGGCTCGCCATGCCCATATCTGGTGCGATGCTCAAAATACCTGGCACGTCGAGGACCTGTCGTCTACCAACGGGACCGTGGTGGTAAACGGGGTCACGAGCGTCTGCATCCAGGTCGAGCCCGGCCGCTCCGCCCAGCTCAATCCCGGCGACGAGCTCAAGCTCGGCGGCTCCACTACCTACGCCATCCTCTTCGGCGCCCTCTAGCTGGCAGATAGGGACGTTCCTTTCCTGCCGGCACTTGGGGACACTCCTTGGCGCGCCAGAGCCAGTCGCCCGGGGATGGAGGGACCATTTTGGCCCTTGGCAGTCACCCGAGGTAAACCTTTACCGCCCACCTATATTTGTCGAAATTACACTTGACGGCGGGGTACAATAAACCCGCATGCGGATTTCCGTTGCGGGCGCTTCCCATCGCCGGGGCGTGCCCGGGAGCATCCGGCATGCGGCCTTTGCGGCGCTCGGTCATGTGCAAGACGGGCGGTCGGGCCTGTAGGGCGCATCAGCTGCCCCTCGCCTCGGCATACCTTCTCTCCACGCCATGTACCTGCTGCTCAGTCTGCCTGCCAGATGATTGGAAGCAACAACGAAAATCCCATCACGCCAACATCCCGGCGATCGCCGGGGCCTGTATACCTATATGAGAGGAGAGGGGTATATGGCGCGTAAGTTTAAGTCTATGGACGGCAACGAGGCGGCCGCATATGTTTCGTATGCGTACACCGAGGTAGCGGGAATCTATCCCATTACGCCGTCCAGCCCGATGGCCGACCATGTCGACCAGTGGGCGGCCCAGGGTCGCAAGAACATCTTCGGCACCCCGGTCAAGGTCGTCGAGATGGAGTCCGAGGCAGGTGCAGCCGGTACCGTTCACGGTTCGCTGGGCGCCGGTGCTCTGACCACCACCTACACGGCTTCTCAGGGCCTGCTCCTGATGATCCCGAACATGTACAAGATCGCGGGCGAGCAGCTCCCGGGCGTCTTCCACGTCTCCGCGCGTTGCGTCGCTTCGCACGCCCTGAACATCTTCGGTGATCACTCCGACGTCATGGCCTGCCGCCAGACCGGCTTCGCCATGCTCGCCGAGGGCAACGTCCAGGAGGTCATGGACCTCTCGCCGGTGGCTCACCTTGCCGCCATCGAGGGTAAGACCCCGTTCCTTAACTTCTTCGACGGCTTCCGCACCAGCCACGAGATCCAGAAGGTCGCCATGTGGGACTACAAGGATCTGGCCGAGATGTGCGACATGGACGCCGTCCAGGCTTTCCGCGACCATGCGCTCAACCCTGAGCACCCGCACACCCGCGGCAGCCACGAGAACGGCGATATCTTCTTCCAGAACCGTGAGGCCTGCAACAAGGTCTACGACGAGCTTCCCGCCGTCGTCGAGGGCTACATGAAGAAGATCAACGAGAAGCTCGGCACCGATTACGGCCTGTTCAACTACTACGGCGCTCCCGATGCCGACCGCGTCGTCGTGTGCATGGGCTCCTTCTGCGACGTGCTCGAGGAAGTCATCGACTACCTCA
This sequence comes from uncultured Collinsella sp., assembly GCA_902464035.1. GTDB lineage: Bacteria > Actinomycetota > Coriobacteriia > Coriobacteriales > Coriobacteriaceae > Collinsella. The sequence goes on from CABQHT010000018.1 coordinate 31,337, forward strand.
ACGCTCACGGTGAGAAGGTCGGCCTGGTCAAGGTTCGTCTGTTCCGTCCGTTCTCCATCAAGCACTTCGTCGACGTTCTCCCCGAGACCGTCCAGAAGATCGCCGTCATGGACCGTACCAAGGAGCCGGGTTCTATCGGCGAGCCGCTCTACCAGGACGTCGTCTCCGCTCTCTACGAGGCCGGCAAGACGGGCATCAAGGTTGTCGGCGGCCGTTATGGCCTGGGCAGCAAGGACACGCCTCCCGCGTCCGCGTTCGCTGTCTTCGAGGAGCTCAAGAAGGACGAGCCCAAGCGCGAGTTCACCATCGGCATTGTCGATGACGTGACCAACCTGAGCCTGCCCGAGGCCGAGGATGCGCCCAACACCGCAGCCCCCGGCACCATCGAGTGCAAGTTCTGGGGTCTGGGTGGCGACGGTACCGTCGGCGCCAACAAGAACTCGATCAAGATCATCGGCGACCACACCGACAAGTACGTCCAGGCCTACTTCCAGTACGACTCCAAGAAGACCGGCGGCGTTACCGTTTCGCACCTGCGCTTTGGTGATTCCCCGATCCGCTCGCCGTACTACGTGACCAAGGCCGACTTCGTCGCTTGCCACAACCCCAGCTACATCGTCAAGGGCTTCAAGATGGTCCGCGACGTCAAGCCGGGCGGCACCTTCCTGGTCAACTGCCAGTGGAGCGACGAGGAGTTCGCCGAGCACATGCCCGCCGTGGCCAAGCGCTACATCGCGAACAACAACGTCAACGTCTACCTGATCGACGCTATCGACCTGGCCGCCAAGGTCGGCATGGGCAAGCGCACCAACACGGTGCTCCAGTCCGCCTTCTTCGCGCTGGCCAAGGTCCTGCCCGCCGAGGACGCCCTGCAGTACATGAAGGACGCGGCTACCAAGTCCTACATGAAGAAGGGCCAGGCTATCGTCGACGCCAACCACAAGGCCATCGATGCCGGCGCTACCGCCTTCCGTAAGTTCGAGGTTCCGGCCGACTGGGCAACCGCCGAGGATGCCGCCCCCGTCGAGCTCTCCGAGGAGACCAAGTCTGCCATCGCCCAGCAGGTCAAGAACCTGCTCGAGCCCATCGATCGCATGGATGGCGACAGCCTGCCTGTTTCCGCCTTCGTCGATTGCGCCGACGGCCAGTTTGAGCTGGGCGCCTCCGCATACGAGAAGCGCGGCGTCGCCGTGGTCGTTCCCCACTGGGACGAGACCAAGTGCATCCAGTGCAACCAGTGCGCCTATGTGTGCCCGCATGCCACCATCCGCCCGTTCGCGATGACCGAGGACGAGGCTGCCGCCGCGCCCGAGGCTACTCGCACGCTCGACGCCATGGGCCCCAAGGCCAAGGGCATGAAGTTCACCATGGCTGTGTCCCCGCTCGACTGCATGGGCTGCACCAACTGCGTCAAGGTCTGCCCCAAGGGCGCCCTCGAGATGGTTCCCACCGAGCAGGAGATGGACCAGCAGCCCGTTTGGGACTACATGGTCGAGAACGTCTCCGAGAAGAAGGAGCTCATCGCGGCCAACGTCAAGGGCAGCCAGTTTAAGCAGCCCTACCTGGAGTTCTCGGGTTCCTGCGCCGGCTGTGCCGAGACCGCCTATGCACGTCTGGTGACCCAGGTCGCCGGCGACCGCATGTTCATCTCCAACGCCACCGGCTGCTCCTCCATTTGGGGCAACCCCGCTGCCACCGCTCCTTACTGCAAGGACAAGGACGGTCACGGTCCGGCGTGGAATAACTCCCTGTTCGAGGACAATGCCGAGCACGGTCTGGGCATGGCCGTCGGTTACGAGGCCGTCCAGCACAAGCTGATTGCCGCTACCCAGGACATCATCGCCGCCGATGGTCCGTCCGACGAGCTCAAGGCTGCCGGCCAGGCTTGGATTGACTCTGTCAACGACGCCGAGGCCTCCAAGACCGCTGCCGCTGCCTACGTTGCCGAGCTCGAGAAGTGCGGCTGCGAGGCTTCCAAGGCAATCCTCGCCGACAAGGCTTACCTTACCAAGAAGTCCTTCTGGATCTTCGGCGGCGACGGTTGGGCCTACGACATCGGCTTCGGTGGCCTGGATCACGTCCTGGCTTCCGGCCACAATGTCAACGTCTTTGTCTTCGACACCGAGGTTTACTCCAACACCGGCGGTCAGGCCTCCAAGGCCTCGAACCTGGGCCAGGTCGCTCAGTTCGCCGCTGCCGGTAAGGTGACCAAGAAGAAGTCCCTGGCCGAGATTGCCATGAGCTATGGCTATGTCTACGTGGCGCAGGTCGCCATGGGCGCCAACCCGGCTCAGACCCTCAAGGCCATCCACGAGGCCGAGGCCTACGACGGCCCGTCCCTCATCATCGGCTACAGCCCCTGCGAGATGCACTCCATCAAGAAGGGCGGCATGCAGAACTGCCAGGCCGAGATGAAGAAGGCTGTCGAGTGCGGTTACTGGAACCTCTTCCGCTTCAACCCCGAGGCTGCTGCCGGCAAGAAGTTCTCGCTCGATTCCAAGGAGCCCGCGGGCGGCTATCAGGAGTTCCTGATGAACGAGGCCCGTTACGCTTCGCTGACGCGTTCCTTCCCCGAGCGCGCCGAGGAGCTCTTCAAGGAGAACGAGCAGGCCGCTATGGACCGCTACGCTCACCTGCTGAAGCTCAAGACGGTGTACAACGAGGCCTAGGTCTCTCACCGCAGGATCTGAGGGCTGACCTTCGCGGACGTCCTCGGACATGAAAGAACCCCCGCTGCGCACTACGTGCGGCGGGGGTTCTTTCGTCCTGCGGAGTGTCCGCGAAGGTCAGCCCTCAGATCCTGCTACGACTACGTCCTCGGATTGTGTGGGCGGATGAAGGACGTGGCTGTGGGGGTGCCTTGTCCCGGTCGCTGTTTCGCGGCTTTGCCGCGAAAGGCGCGTCACTTTGGGTATGGAGGGGGACTTGGTTGTTGCTGCCCTCTATGCTCTTACTGTTTCGGTGGCTTTGAGACCTCAGTGAAACTCGCTATTTGCCAATTTTTGTACTATTTAGGTCATTACTATCTCCCAATTTTTGTACTATTACTTGTAATTCTATCTGCCAATTTTTGTCATTTAGGGGTTTTAATGCTACGCCGCAAGGTTACTGATAGGCTTTTGAGCTGGAAGAATAACTCCAATAAGGCGTTGCTTGTTACTGGCGCACGTCAGATTGGCAAGAGTTATGCGATTCGCGCGTTTGGAAAGGGCAACTACGCTTCGTATTTTGAGGTCAATTTGCTGCTCGATGCCGAGGCAAGGGATGTGCTAATTGACGCTAAGAACGCCGTTGACTTTATCAACCGTGTAGCCCTTCTTGCGGACGCGCCGCTTGTTGAGGGGGATACGCTTGTCTTTGTCGATGAGATTCAGGAGTATCCGCAGATTGTCACACTTATGAAGGCGTTGGTCGAAGACGGGCGCTTTAGCTATGTATTCTCGGGGTCTATGCTTGGGACCGAGTTTAAGGGGATATCTTCTTTTCCGGTGGGGTATGTCGAGCACGTTGTTATGCGACCGATGGATTTTGAAGAGTTTTGTTGGGCAAATGGCGTCAGCGAGAATGTGCTTGCAGACATTCGCAACTGCCTTGTCGAGAGACGTCCCGTCGAAAACTACATTCATGAGGCAATGCTCAAAAACTATAGAGCTTATATCGTTTGCGGTGGCATGCCGGAGGTCGTTCAGAACTATATCGATTCGGGTTATTCGCTCGTGAGAACGCGTGAGCTTCAAATTCAGCTGGTCGATCAGTACAAAAGCGATATCTCTAAATATGCATCGACTCGAGCGTTTAACGTTCGCTCGATTTTCGAACAAATTCCCGTTCAGCTTGAAGCGGAGTCCCATCGCTTTGTTGTTTCGTCTCTGGGCGAGGGAGCGCGCCTTAAAAAATATGAGCAGGATTTCCTATGGCTGGTGAGCGCGGGCGTTGGATTGATGGTCGCCCAGGTAACGGAGCCTCGGAGCCCCCTCAAGAGGACGGAGAAGGCGACAGCCTTCAAGCTGTACGAGTCCGATACGGGTATGCTCGCATCGCGGTATCCCGGCAGCACGGCACGAGCTGTCTATCTTGATATGAAAACTCCCAACCTCGGCGGTCTCTACGAGAACGTGGTCGCTCAGGAGCTTGTCGCCCTTGGGGCTGATGCATGGTACTACCAGACGCGTGAGGTCGGTGAAGTTGACTTTGTGATCGAAGGCGCCCGCGGGCATGTTGTCCCGATCGAGGTCAAATCGGGCAAGAAAGTTCGAGCGCATGCGGCTCTCGATCGCCTAATGAGTGTAGACGAGTACAAAATTCCCGAGGCTGTTGTGCTAAGCCACGAGAATCTCGGCAAAGAGGGCAAGATCCTGTACGTCCCTATCTATATGACATTCTGTCTCGATGAGTTTATAGAAAAGGATGACCCCGACAACGATTTCTCGTTTGCACCCATATCTCTCTAGGCTATCTGAGTCCGCAATCCAGCCCTTGCTGTTTCGCGGCTATGCCGCGAAAGGCGCGTCACTTTGCGAAAGGGCTGGGGTCGCTGCTGTATGCGTCTCCAGCCCTCTGATTGCTACTTTGGGTCCCGCGATGGGGTGTTGTTGGTGTTGCTAGTTCGGCTTACCTTGTCTCGCCGGTTTCGGTGCGTAGGCGGTGGCCGTGGACCAGGTCGCTGATGGCCGGCCAAGGAATTTGGCGATCGACCCAAAATTGCAGCTGAACCAGATAGCGCTCGGTGGCGCGGGTGAGGGCGGCAAACTGCTCGTGGGTTTCGACCTGGGCGTAGAGGTCGCGGCCTGTGTCGAGCTTGCGGCGGCACATATAGTCGATATCGCGTGGCTCCTCGAGCGTCATTTGGTCGGCAAGTGCTTCA